>JBDHHA010000024.1:0-77059 GCA_039589615.1 Gemmatimonadota bacterium | reverse complement strand
GGGGAGGACCCACACATCCTGCTGCTGCGGCAATACCGCTATGCGGCGGACGGTGTCATCTGGGAGATCCCGGCGGGCGTCCTGGAGCCGGGGGAGGAGCCCGAGGAGTGCGCTCGGCGGGAGCTCAGGGAGGAAACGGGAGCCACGGCCGAGGAGATCCGCTTCCTCTCCACGGTCTATACGACCCCCGGGTTCACCGACGAGCAGATCCACCTCTTTCTCGCCAGCGGCCTCACAGTCGCGGACCAGGACCTGGAAAGCGACGAGCTCATCGAGGTCGCCAGCCGCCCCATCTCCGCCGTCCTCGAGATGATCCGGAACGGTGAGATCGTGGACGCCAAGACCATCGTGGCCGTGCTCTACGTGGCCGGATTCGTCCTGGGACGGTAGGGCCCGTCCCACCAGAGGGACACACCATCCCCACTTCCGGACGTGACCAGCGCTAGCGTCAAAATTGTATCTCTTTATTACACAACCACTTAGGTTATCGCCAGGAACCGTCCAGCCGGCGGTATGGTTCCTGCGTCGTGGAATCTCGAAGAATTTGGGACACACCCGGCGACGGTACGCCCAGGGCGACCGTCTCAGGGCTTGGTGTTTCTGGAGGGATACACCAGGAGGTGCCATGACTGCTGCCGTTCAAACCACGCAACGGATCGGAATCCGATCCGCCCCGTCACGCTTCGCCGACCTCACGGATTCCGAGGTCGTCGCAGCCCATCTTGCCGGCCGGCCGCTGGCATTCGAACAGCTGGTCGACCGCTACCAGCGCCGGCTGCTGAACTTCGTTTACCGGACCATCGGCGACCGGGAGCGGGGCGAAGATCTCGTGCAGGAGGTGTTCATCCGAGTCCACCGACACCTGCACCGCTTCGACCAGACCAAGAAGTTCTCGACCTGGATCTACACGATCGCGTCGAACCTGGCCAAGAACGAGCTTCGCAACCGCAGCCGCAACCCGCTCGTCCTCTTCCAAACCATCAAGAAGAACTGGGAGGTCGATCATCGCCCAATCGAGTTCGAAGACCACAAGAACCGTCCCGACGACCTCTACCGGAAGCGCCACCTGCGCGACCTGGTGGAGTGGACCGTAAACCAATTACCCGAACACCACCGCGTGGTGTTTGTCCTGCGAGAGCTCGAAGGGAAGACCTACGAACATCACCAGCTGCAACCTGGGGACCGTGAAGAGCCGGCTGAATAGGGCGCGGAACCGGTTTGCCCAGGTGATTGAACCTCTGCTTGACTGAGCGGCCCGTGCCGGGCAGCTTCTTCGAATGACCCGCCGCGGGGCCCCGTAGTACGGCTCCGCGGCAGCCGGAACATCGCCGGGGCGCCGGCGGTAGTATTCATGCCACCACAGGCCAAAGCAATGCGCTGTTCCGAGTTCCTACTGCGGTATTCTGACTTTCGAGACGAAGCGATTGACGACCCGCGCCAGCGGCGCCGTTTCATTTCGCACCTGTCTCGTTGCTCCCGGTGTGCCCGCTACCACGAGGTGATCGACCGAGGGGTGGCCGTGCTCCGCGCCTCGGATCCCGTGGAGGCGTCGCCCAGCTTCCGCCGCACCCTGGGGCGGCGGCTGGCAGCCGCCCTCCTCCGGCCGGATCCGATCTTCGCCGTTCCGATCCGATTCGTGGGCTCGCTGGCGGTGGCCGCCGCGGTGGCCGTGCTGGTCATCGAAGGGGTGACCCAGGATAGCAGAACGGTGGAGCCCCAGCCCGCCCCGGAGCGTCCGATGCCCATGGTGCAAGCTCACCCCCGGCCGCCCTTCGTCACGTTCGGTGACCTGGAAGCGCCGGAGACGTTCCGGACCGAGTCTTGGGCTGCCGGAGCCCCGCCCCGGGCCTCCCAGGCTCTCGTGACACTCACCAGCCTCGCGGCGCCCGAGTAACCTCCGCACTTACCTGTCAATCCCAGCATCGGTACTTTCCGCCGCATATGTCGGCGGTTGACTACTCCACTGTCCGCCAGGCGATCCGGCGCAGCAGTCTCGCACCGGTTTATTACCTCACCGGCGAAGAAGACATCCTCAAGGATGAGCTGGTCGATGCCATCATCGACGCGGCGGTGGAGCCGGCGTCCAGGGACTTTAACGTGGACCTCCGAGGCGCCGGGGACCTCACCGGGGAGACCCTCCACACACTCCTCGAGACACCGCCGATGCTCGCCGAGCGCCGGGTCGCCGTGGTACGCGGCATCGACCAGTGGCGGAAGAACTCCAAGATCTGGCAGATCCTCCTGGATTACGTGGAACGCCCCTCGCCCACGACGACCCTCGTCCTGGTATCCGCTGGCAGTGCGGACAAGACCGATCAGGGGCTCGCCAAACACGCCACCCATGTGGTGGTTGGACCCCCCGACCCGGACACCATGCGGGAATGGGCGATGGCCCGGGCCGCCCGCTGGCAGATCGAGCTGGAGCGGGAGGCCGCCACCCACCTCGTGCGGGCAGTGGGCGGGAATCTCTCCAATGCGGCCAGCGAGATCGACAAGTTGGGCGCCGCCGTGGAGACCGGCACCACCGTCGGGGTAACGGTAATCGAACAGTTTGTCGGGGTGCGGCACGGCGAGACGCTCACCGACTGGGTTGATGCCGTGGCCCTGCGCGACCTGGTCCGGGCGGTCGGGCTCCTCGACGTGGTCCTGCCACAGCCCGGGATCACCGCGGTCAAGATGCTCAACGTTCTGGGCAGCACCCTCCTCGGGATACGTCTTGCCCGGGCGGTAGCCGATCAAGGCAAGGATGCCCGCGAGGTGAGGGACGCCCTGTGGCGGTATCTCAAGGGAGCCCGCCCAAAGGGCATCGGCCGCTGGGGGGAAGAGGTCGACCGCTGGGTCGCCGCGGCAAAGCGCTGGAGGACGCCAGAACTCGATGCGGCCATCAAGCTGACGTCCGAAGCCGACGAGCAGCTCAAGTCGACCACACTGAGTGACCCGCGCGCCACTTTGACCACATTATTATTACGTTTCGGGTCTCCGAAGGAGGCCGCATGACCCGCTGGATGATCATGACCCTCGCCCTGGGGGCTGCGCCCCTCGCGGCGCAGGATGACACCGCGCGCCAAGACTCACTGATGCAAGAGGCGGTCCGACTCGCCACCGAGGGACAGACGGATTCGGCCAAGGCCATCATCCAATCTCAGCTGGACGCGCTGCCCCCCTTCAGCAACGCCTATGCCCACGTCCTCTATACGGCCGGCCTCGTCAGCGACACCGCCGCCGCCGCCGAGCAGTATTTCCGCCGGGTGAGCATCGAGTACTCCGAATCGCCATGGGCCGACCGCTCGCTCCTCAGGTTGGCGCAGCTCGCATTCGCCGACGGCGAACTCGCCGCAGCCCGTCGCTACACCGACCGCGTCCTCCTCGATTACCCGACGAGTCCCGTGCGCGCGGAGGCGGCCTTCTGGGCCGGACGTTCCGAGTTCGACCTCAACAACCCCACTGCCGGCTGCCGATACATGGAGCAGGCCCAGCGCGAAGCCGGTGACAACATCGAGATCGGCAATCGTGCGGGGTTCCACCTCCAGCGCTGCCGGTCCGCACTCGGCATCTCCCCGGTGGACTCCGCGGCGCTCGACAGTGCGGCCGTCGGGGAAGACACCGAAGAGCGCGCTCAGGTATACGCCGTACAGGTTGCCGCGGTCAGCACCGCGTCGGCCGCAGATGCCGCGATGCAGTCACTCCGTGCCCGTGGCTACACCGCCCGCGTGTTCCGAGATCAGGACGGACTCCTCAAGGTGCGGGTAGGACAGTTCACCAGGCGGCAAGACGCCGAAGCGCTCGCCCGCGAGCTCCAACGTCTTCTCGGGGACGGGCCGTTCGTGGTGGAAGCACGCCAGTGAGTCCACGTCGGTCGCAGGACGCTTCACCTCCCGACACCCCACTCATCCGCCAGTACCGGGAAATCAAATCGCGGCACACCAACGCGGTTTTGTTTTTTCGCATGGGGGACTTCTACGAGATGTTCTTCGACGACGCAGAGCTGGCGTCGCGGGAGCTGGGCCTCACGCTGACGTCCCGCAACAACGGCGCCGCAGCGAACGTGCCCCTCGCAGGATTCCCAGTGAAGGCCGCCAGTGTGTACGTGCGGCGACTAGTGCAACGCGGCTATCGGGTCGCCATCTGTGAGCAGGTCGAGGATCCCCGCACGGCAAAGGGCATCGTCAAGCGGGCCGTCATCGAGACGTTGACCCCGGGGGCGGTGCTCAGCGACGACTTGCTGGAAGACAGTCGCAACAACTTCCTCGTCGCCGTACTCCCGGGAGCACTGTCGGGACTCGCCGCCCTCGACGTATCCACGGGCGAGTTGGTTCTCGAGACAGCCACACGCGCCGACCTGGCCGCCGCAATCAACCGGTACGGTCCCCGGGAGATTGTCATCCCGGAAGGAGCCATGTTGCCGAATCTGGGCGACGAGGTGATGGTCACCCACCGCGCCGCCTGGGAGTTCGACGCGCAGGGAGCCACCGAGGAGTTGGTGCAGCGATTCGGCCTGGCGAGCCTCGACGGGTTGGGAATCGAGGCGGTTGATGCACCCGCCGTCGCCTCCGTCGGCGCGTTGCTCCGCTACGCCGGTGAGCTCCAGCCGAATGGATTGCCGCAGATCACCCGTCCCGGCGTCGTGCGGTCGGGCGGCACTATGCCCCTGGACGAAATGACACGCCGCAACCTCGAGTTGGTCGAGCCCCTCCGGGCCGACGCCGTCGGCGCCACGGTGCGCGACCTTCTCGACACCACCAAGACACCGATGGGCAGTCGGCTGCTGCGGCAGTGGCTGCTGGCTCCGCTGATTCGGGTGGAGCCCATCGAGGCGCGACACGACGCCGTGGACGTTCTCTTGGATGATCGGCGGGGCAGGGCAAGGCTGCAGGACGCCCTCGACGGTGTGCGAGACATCGAGCGGCTCGCCAGCCGGGCGGCCGCCCGCCGTGCGTCGCCCCGGGATCTGGGCGGCTTGCGGGACTCGCTCGCCAACATGCCCGACGTGCAGAACGCCCTCGACACCCTCGGCCACCGAGACCGCAGTGCCGAACTCGAGCGTATCGCCGTGGGCTTCGACCAACTCACCGAGCTCCACGAGGTCCTGGCCGCCACCCTCGTCGACCGACCGCCCGTCGCCCTGGGCGACAGCGATGCAGTGCGTCCCGGTGCGGACACCGAGTTGGATGCGGTGCGGGACCTCCGGGACGGCGGCAAGCAGTTCATCGCCGGCCTCCAAGCGCGGGAGCGCGAGCGCACCGGAATCTCGTCTCTCAAGGTCGGGTTCAACCGCGTCTTCGGTTACTACATCGAAGTCACGAAGGCCAATCGTGCCGCCGTTCCCGCCGACTACGATCGGCGCCAGACCCTCACCAATGCCGAGCGATATGCGACGCCCGAGTTGAAGGAGTACGAAGAACGGGTCCTGGGCGCCGAGGAACAGGCCTTGGTACGGGAGAAGGCCATCATCGAACACCTCTGCAGCGCCACACAACAGCGGTTGGACCGCATCCAGCGCACCGCCAAGCTCCTTGCCGAGCTGGATGTGCTGACGAGCTTCGCCGACACCGCAGCCACGCGGGAGTTCGTGCGCCCGACGATGGACGAGTCGATGGCGCTCATACTCAAGCAGTGCCGTCATCCGGTCGTCGAGCGCACCCTGCCACCGGGGAAGTTCATCCCCAACGACATCCACCTCGACCAGGCGGCGCGGGTCATGTTGTTGACCGGGCCCAACATGGCAGGCAAGTCCACCGTGCTGCGACAGGTTGGGCTGTGTGTGATCCTCGCACAGATCGGCTCGTTCGTGCCCGCCGACGCGGCGACGTTGGGCGTCGTCGACCGGGTCTTCACGCGGGTCGGCGCCAGCGACAATCTCGGACGCGGTCAGTCCACCTTCATGGTGGAGATGAGCGAAGTGAGTGCCATTCTCCACAGTGCTACGTCCCGCAGCCTGGCGCTCCTGGACGAAATCGGCCGCGGCACTTCCACCTACGACGGCGTCGCGATCGCCTGGGCGGTGACCGAGTACCTCCACGGCCAGCTCGGTGCGAAGACGATCTTCGCGACACACTACCACGAACTCACCCAACTCACCGAGGAGCTGCAGCACGCGTGTAACTTCAACGTGGCGGTGCGCGAGGTGGGGGACGACATCGTGTTCCTGCACCAGCTCGTCCCCGGCGGCTCGGACCGGTCCTACGGCATTCACGTTGGACGACTCGCCGGCCTGCCGGAGTCGGTGGTCCGACGCGCTCGTGAGATCCTCAGCCTCCTGGAGTCGGGTCATCACGTTGCGGGTGCGGAACCCCCGCCGCCGCCGGACGAGCGGCAACTTGCCCTTTTTGACATGGAAGACCCCATCTTGCAACAATTGAAGAGCCTGGATATCGACGGGATGACCCCCATGGAGGCGCTGAACCAGTTGGCGGAGTTCAAGCGCCGTGCGGAGGAACGGTGAGAGCAAGCGGCTTATGGTTGTTCGTGCTCCTGGGGTTGGCGTCGTGCGGGCGTGAAGAGCCAGCCGTCCAGACGGGCCAACCCGTTCGCGGCTTCGAGCCTCCCGTCGTCACCAACCCCGAACCACCTGTTGAGTATCCGACAGACCTGTTCGAGCAACAGGTCGAAGGCGTCGTGTTGTTGCGCCTGTACATCACGGCGTCGGGAGCGATCGTAGCGGATTCCACACGCATCGAGGAGAGCAGCGGCTTCCCCGAACTCGACTCCGCCGCCTTGCGCGGCGTAGACCAACTCCATTTTGCGCCAGCCCGACGCGATGGTGTGCCGGTCGCCACGGCCTTCGTCCAGCCCGTGCATTTCCGACACCCCGACCTCGCGACCGCAGGAGAGAACCAATGACTGCGCTCCATCCCAAACCGTACGACGACGTCCTGGCGATGGTCGGCAACACCCCCATGATCCGCCTCAACAAGGTGACCGAGGGGGTACGAACACCGATCTACGCCAAGGTCGAGTTCTTCAACCCCGGCGGCTCGCTCAAAGACCGCATCGGGGCAGCCATCATCGAGGACGCCGAGCGGAGCGGTGATTTGAAACCCGGCGGTGTGATCGTCGAGGGAACGTCCGGCAACACGGGTGTGGGCCTCGCCATCGCCGCCGCGCTCAAAGGCTACCGCTGCATCTTCACGATGCCCGACAAGATGTCCGACGAGAAGGTGCGGCTACTGCGGGCATACGGCGCCGAGGTGATCATCACACCCACCGCCGTCCCGGCCGACCACCCTGACAACTATGTGATGAAGGCGAAGTCCATCACCAAGAGCACGCGGAACGCGGTCCTCGCCAACCAATTCTACAACCAGGCCAATCCCGAAGCACACTATCGCACCACGGGCCCCGAGATCTGGGAGCAGACCGACGGCAAGATCACCCACTTCGTCGCCTCCGCCGGGACGGGTGGTACGCTGAGCGGTGTGGGCCGCTACCTCAAAGAGCAGAACCCCGACATCAAGGTCATCGCCGGCGACCCCGACGGGTCCATCTACGGCGAGTACAGCAAGCGGCAAGAGATCGCTCCGGGCCACCCCTACAAAGTGGAAGGCATTGGCGGCGACAAGATTCCCTCCACACTCCACTATGACCTCATCGACGAGTGGATGACGGTTTCCGATCCCGACGCGCTCAAGATGGCGCGCCGACTCGCCCGGGAGGAGGGACTGTTCGTTGGCGGCTCGTCCGGCCTCAACGTGCAGGTGGCCCTGAAAGTCGCCAGCGCCATTGTCGGTGACGACGCCATGATCGTCACGATCCTCGCCGACACCGGCGAGCGTTACCTGTCCAAGATCTACAACGACGATTGGATGCGTGAGAACCAGATGCTCGAGGCGGAGCGGGTGTCCGTGGGCACGCTCCTCGAGCTCAAGACCGATGAAGCGCCGGAATTGGTGACCGTGGCGCCGTCAGCCACGGTGCGGCAGGCCCTCAATCTCATGGGGTCGTACAACGTGTCGCAGCTACCCGTCGTGGACGACGGCGAGAACGTGGGCTCCGTCGCCGAGTCGTCCCTCATGGCCCAGGCCGTCGCAAAACCCGGATCATTGGCGAGGCCCGTGCGAGAAGTCATGGACGAGCCCTTCCCCCTCGTCGACGCCGACGCGCCCTTGGATAACGTCTCCGTCCTGCTGTCTCGGGAGACGCCGGCGGCGTTGGTGCAGAGTAACGGCGGACTCAAAGGCATCATCACGCGATACGACGTCCTGCACCAAGTGGCGGGCATTCGTTGATCCGTACGGATTAATCCTGCGCATGGGACATTACCTGCTTTCCGCAGAAGCGGCGTTCTCCGCATCACACACCCTGCCGGGCGTGGAGAAGTGCGATCAGCTCCACGGGCACAACTGGCGCGTGCGCCTCACCGTGCGCGTGCAAGAGGACGACCTGGGTGGCGAGGGTATGGGGGTCGATTTTCGTGTGATCGAACGGGCCGTGAAGAACACCGTCGAGCAATTCGATCACCAGTATCTCAACGACCTGGAGCCGTTCGAGGGCCATGCACCGTCGGCGGAGCGCGTGGCCCAGATTGTCTCGCACGCCGCCACCGACACGTTGCGGGATGCCGCGCCCAACGCGTCGGTCCACACCGTCGAAGTGTGGGAACTTCCCCAATACCGCGTCGTGTACCAGCCGTGACGTACCGAGTCGCGGTACTGACGGGGGGATCCACACCCGAACGGGACGTGGCCTTGGCGGGTGCCGCCCAGGTCGTGGTCGCGCTCCGGGAAGAGGGACACACCGTCGCCGTCGTGGACACGGTGGCCGGTCCACTGTCCGGTACCGACGAGGAACAGTTCCTCGCGGCAGCCGTGGACCGGCAGCCCCCCACCGTGGAGGAATTGGAGGCGCTCCGCCAGCGCGAGCTCGGCCCACCGTTGGTGGACCTCGCCGAGGTGCGACAGGCGGATGTGGTGTTCCCCGTGCTCCACGGACGCCAAGGCGAGGGCGGCGAGTTGCAGGCGTTGCTAGAGCTTGCGGGCATTCCCTTTACGGGCAGCGACGCCCTCGGAAGCGCCGTCGCCATGGCCAAGGACGTCGCCAAGGCCGTGCTGCGCAACGCCGGCATCCCCACGCCCGACTGGGTGATGTGGCCCGCGCCGCCCGAGGCCGTGGAGGACCTCGGTTTCCCCCTCATCGTCAAGCCGTCCCGCGTCGGATCCACGATCGGCCTCAGCGTGGTGGAATCGCCCGACGATCTCGACGCAGCGGTGGAGCTGGCCCTGCGCTACGACACCGATGTGATGCTGGAGCGGTTCGTGGCGGGACGCGAACTCACCGTGGGGGTATTGGGAGACAAGGTCCTCGCCGTGGGCGAGATCATCCCCAAGCACGCGATCTTCGACTACGAGTGCAAGTACACGGACGGCATGACCGAGGAGATCTTCCCCGCGGACCTCCCGCCGGACGTCGCCGCCGCTGCCCAAGCCAGCGCCGCGACCGGTCACCGCGTATTGAAACTGCGCGACATGTCACGTGTCGACTTTATCCTGGACGCGGATGGCGGCCTCCACTGCCTCGAAGCCAACACCCTGCCGGGGCTCACGAGCATGAGCCTCCTCCCCCAATCGGCGGCGGCGGCGGGGATAGGGTTCCGCGAGCTGTGCACGACGATTTGTTCCCTCGCCGTGAATCGCTAACCCGGAACAAAGACGGTGCGCGGGGGATTTTAAGGTAGGATGTTTACGCGATCTCCATTCTCGGTCACCCCTTGGGTGCGGCGCCTCCTCATCGCCAACGCCGTCGTGTATCTGCTCACGATCACGGTGTTTACCCCCGGGCGCTGGTTCTTCGACTTGTTCGCCTTCAATCCCAGATTGACCGTCGAACAGCCGTGGACGCTGGTGACGTACATGTTCCTCCACGGGGGTTTCTTCCACCTCGCCTTCAACATGTTGATGTTGTTTTTCTTCGGGCGAGACGTGGAAGACTGGATGGGCGGCACGGCCTTCGCCCGGTACTATTTCCTCTGCGGTTTGGGGGGCGCGGCGGCATCGTTCGCATTCCTGCCGATTGCGCCCGTCAACATGGTCGTCGGCGCAAGTGCGGCGGTGTTCGGCGTGGCGCTGGCGTTCGCTGTGCGGTGGCCCAACGCGGAGATCTTGATCTTCCCGCTCCCGGTACCCATCAAGGCAAAGTGGCTCGTCATCGGCTTGGTGAGTTTGGACCTGCTATCCGGCGTCACGCGCCTCGACACGGGCGTCGCGCACTTTGCGCACTTGGGTGGCTTCCTGTTCGGGTTCGCCTACCTCAAGTGGGGACGCACGCTGACGCACCGCGCTGCGCCGGTCGTGCGGCGGGAGCGCGTGCGGGTGCTCGCTCACCCCACCGCGCAGGCGGCCGATGAGGAAGAGCCACAACCGGCCCAGCCGCCACCACCCAGCCCATCGTACGATGACGTCGACCAGGTGCTCGAGAAGATCTCCGCCACGGGCCTCGACAGCCTCACGCCCAAAGAGCGAAAGATCCTCGATGAGATGAGTCAGCGGCTGCGCAAACGATAGGCGGCCCCACGCCTTGCTGACCCCATACCTCGGCGGCAAATTAGCCGTTCCCCATGCTCATCGACTTGGTACCGAGTTTTCTCGAGGCGATTGCCGCACCCGATCCTATCGACGGGTACCGCCGGTACTTCCAGGAGCATAAGGCTGTGCTGTCGGCGTATTGGCGCAACTACATCCTCGATCCCGACAGCTCCCAAGCCGAGGCGGTGATCGCGAGGACGGTGGCGGCGCGCCGGGACGACCTCCACGCACTGCTGGAACGCCGCGACGTCAACACGATCGCCGCAGATGCGTTGGCGCGTTGCGAAGACCTCATGGAGGTCGACAGGCCCGTTGATCTCTACCTGATGGTCGGCGTGGGGGGCGCCAACGCTGGCGAATTGGTCGTCGCCGGGCGGGGGATTGCGTTCCTCTGCCTCGAGCATTTCACCGGCCGCGCGAATCCCGATACATACGGCCTCGGTCTATCGCCTGACCTCATCCCGCTGTGGACCGGACACGAGTTGGCTCACACCGTGCGCTACACGTCGCCCGCGAGCAAGAGCGAGTTTGCCCGCATCATCGCTGAGGCAGGTGGTACGTACGACTGCTGGGAAAGCAGCAGTCGAGCCACCCTCCGCGAGATGTTGGTCAACGAAGGCCTCGCCGTGGCGGCGTCACGGGAGACGGCGCCGGGCTTCGAGCCGCGCCAGTATCTGGGGTACGGGAGCCGCCAGTACCGCCGGCTGCGGGAACTCGAGGCTTTCCTGCGGCAGGCGATCGTCGATGAGTTGGACAAAACCGGAATCGGCTATCGCCTCCGCTACCTGGGCGGGGGCACGAAGCCCTCCACCCGGCAGCTTGCCGGGAAAGCGCTACCCGAGCGCTCCGGCTATTACCTGGGACACCGTCTGGTGGAGAGCCACGTCGAGCGCGTGGGCATCGCCGCCGCCCTGCGCGCCTCCCCCGAGACGTGCCTCGAGACCGATCGACAATCCGTGGAGGCCCAATCCGCATGACACCCCGACGCCCCACAAAAAAGCAGGACGAACGTCGCCGCAACACCGCGCTCCGCGAGCTCCTCGACGAACTCATGCAACACGTACGCAACGTCGCCAACAACTCCGTGTCGATGCCGCAGCACGAGTTGGAGTATGCCCAGGACCGCCTCGAATGGCTCACCGACGAGATCTGGCAGAAGGTGATGGAGTTTCCGGACGAGCATTGACGCTACTTCCCGACGCAAAACGACGCGAACACCTGCTCCAACACGTCCTCGCTGGTGACCACGCCGATGATATCCTCCAGGGCACGCACCGCCGACCGGAGATGCACGGCCGCCACCGCCCCCTCCAAGCCTGACGCGCGAGCGTCGTGAAACGCCGAAGTCTCCTCGAGGGCCGTCTCCAACGCCGCACGATGTCGCTCCCGGGTGACCAGGGGCTCCACATCTCCGCTGCCGCTGAGACCCGCGAAGGCAAAGCGCGCCAACTCGGCGCGTAGCTCCGGAAGCCCCTCGCCGCTAACGGCCGACACCCGAAGGCCGATCCGGGAGCCGGCGCCCGAGGGGGCAAGATCGGCCTTGGTCTGCACCACCAGCGCCCTGTCGCGGAGCGATTCCAGGAACTCTTCTTCGTTTCGGTCGAGCTCGCGCCCGCACTCCACGCAGAAGATCACCACGTCGGCGCCGCTCAGGTAACGGTGGCTGACCTCGACACCGAGACGTTCGACCCGATCCCCCGACGAGCGCAGCCCGGCCGTGTCCACGAGCCGAAAGGGGAACCCGTCGCACGCCACCGGCGCCTCGATGGCATCCCGTGTCGTGCCGGGGATCTCGGTGACGATGGCCCGGTCGCGGCCCACGAGGGCGTTGAAGAGGGACGATTTGCCGACGTTGGGCCGGCCCGCCACGACGGCGAGGGCCCCCTCTCGCAGTCGCTCTCCCTCTGCGGCGGTGCGGGAGAGAGCCCCGAACGCCTGCCGCAAGGCGCCCACCGCACCCTCGATCCGCTCCGGCGGCACCGGGCCACTATCCTCCTCGGGGAAGTCGATCTCGTAGGACACCAGCGCTTCCAGCTCCAACACCTGTCGTCGGAGGTCCTCAACACGCAGCGACAGGCCCCGGTCCAGCTGTCCCAAGGCGGCGCGCCGCTGGGCGGGTGCCGTGGCGTCGACCAAATCCCCCACCGCCTCCGCCTGGAGCAGGTCCATCTTGCCGTTGAGCACGGCGCGCCGCGTGAACTCTCCCGGGGCAGCCACCCTGGCCCCAGCGGCAACGAGGGCCCCCAGGGTCTCCGCCGGCACCAGGAGTCCACCGTGCGTCGATATCTCGACCAGGTCCTCACCCGTGTACGACCGAGGTGCCCGGAAGGCGACACACAACGCGTCGTCGATCACTTCGTTCGTGGTGGGATGGACGATGCGACTCCGGGTAGCACCACGCTCGCGATCGGAGCGGAGGGATTCTACCACCCGCGCCGCCACCTCGTGTGCTCCGTCACCCGACACGCGAACGACCGCGATGGCCGACCGCCCGGGGGGCGTCGCTATCGCGGCGATGACGTCCGTCAACATGGGGTGAAAGCTACTACGTCTTGGCGGTCTTCTTCTTGTTGGCGCGGCGGAGGCGTTCCCGGGCCACCATCCACTGCTGCGGCAGGCTCGTAATGTTGCTGGTGGCGTAGTAGAGGTTGAGCCCCGACGAGAACTGGAGGAACAGAACCGTGAACACCACCGGCATCACATAGACCATCATCTTGGTCTGTGGATTGGGCGGCACGCCGATCTGGCCGATCTTGGACAGCGCGAACATCGACCCGCCCATCACCAGCGGAATGATCAACAGCGGGTCGGCCAGGGATAGGTCGGGCAGCCACAGGAACGGCACGCCCCGAAACTCGATCGTGTTCAGGAACACAAAAAAGAGGGTGAAGAGGATCGGCATCTGTAACAGGATCGGCAGACATCCGCCCAGAGGGCTGGCGCCGTGATGCTTGTACAGCTTCATCATCTCCTGGTTCAGCTTCTGTCGGTCGTTCTTGTAGCGCTCCTGAACGGCCTTCATCTCGGGCTGGAGGGCCTGCATCGCCATCTGGGAGCGCATCGCCTTGTTGTTCAACGGCCACAGTGCCAGTCGGATCGCCACCCCGAAGAGCACAAGCACCCACCCGTACGGCAAGTTCAGCGTTTCGTGCATCCACAGGAGCAGGCGCTCCACGAGGATGGACAGCGGTCCGATGATGGGACGAAGAATCCACCCGTAGGGATTCACATCCTCCAGTTCGTGGCCTATCCGGGAGAGCCGGCGGTACTCCTGGGGACCCAGATACATGGAGAACGCAAAGCTCCCCGCCGGCACCGGCAGCGACGCCAGCACGTTCACCTGTGTCGCCACCGACACATCGCGCTTGGCAAAGGTTCCAAGGAATCCCTTGGTCCGAGCCTGGGTACGTGGTCCGCCGGTGACGTGGGCTCCGCCAAAGCGGGGCTGGCCTTCACCGACGGCCAGGATCGTCGCCAGGAAGTATTTCGATTTGATCGACACCCACTCGAACGGCCCCGCCAAGGAGCGGGATTCCCCGAAGTCGAGGGAGGTGAACTTGAGCTTGTCCGTGGAGCGATTCTTGGTGACAACGCCGTAGGATCGGAAATCCACGATGGAGTCGGAGTCCGTGGACCGGAGGCGCGGCCCCATGCCCACCACCACCACGCCGGCGGATGCGATCCCCTCGAACTCACCCCGCACCTCGAACCGATAGCTATCGGGGCGGAAGGTGTAGGTGAGACGGATCGTCGCTGCGCCCCGCCGGGCCACCCACGTCAGGGACGCCCCGCCCGGGCCCACGTCCACCTGCTCGGCGGAGGGCTCGAAGTGCCAGTCGGCCAGCGAAACGGTGTCGTTGCCAAATACCAACCGGTAACTGAGAAACCCGGAGAGGTCGGGTATCAGCTGGGCCACACCTTCGTCGCCAGCCGTGAACGAGCGATACTCGAGGAGCTCAGCCCCCACCAAGCGGGCCCCAATCGGCGAAAACGAGAACCGATAGAGTGGCGACGCCACGACGACGGGTTCCGTCACCACCGCCAGGTCCGGTTCCGCCTCGATCACCGGGGTCGTGTCGAGCCTCATCGTCTCCGGGAGCTCCCGCTCCGGTGTGGCCACCCCAGCCTGGGGGTCGGCCTGGGAGTCGGCCACCGCTGGCGCGGAGCTCGGCGGCGGGGGCGGGGGCGGGGGCGGGGCCTCGAAGATCAGCGACGGGAGAATCAGCACGATCAGAATGAGCGTGATCGCGAGGAGCAAGCGGCGGTCCATTAGCGTCTATCGGTCATGGGACGGGGTCGTAGCCGCCCTGTGAAAACGGGTGACAGCGGCCGATCCGGCGAATGCCCAACCAGCAGCCCTTGAGCACCCCGTACCGGTTCACTGCCTCGAGCGTGTACATGGAGCAGGACGGCGTGTGCCGACACGGCGATGGGAACGGCGAAGCCAACAGCTGGTAGAGCTTGATCACGCCCATCACAGCCAAGCGGGGAATCCGCTTCACTCGGATACTGAGACCAGCCATTGATCGAGCTCCCCATTCAACTCCTCAAATGTCGCCTGGTATGCCGCCGGGCGCGCCCGGACCACCAAATCTACGGCCCACAGCCTGGGAAGGATTCGGCGACGGGAGCACTCCCGCAGACGCCGGCGCACCTTGTTACGAGCGACTGCCGTGGCGCCATGCCTAGGCACGATAAGCCCCAATCGGGGGTGACCCAGATCATTCGACCGCCAGGAAATATCCAGAAGGGGGGTACGGCGATGGCGTCCACTCTGCTGGATCGCCTTGAGGTCTGACCCGCGCGAAATACGCGAACTCCGGGGGAGCCCCTCGGACGTCAGCTGCCTCCATGCTTGGTGGGCAGTGCGACTGCCAACCTCTTGCGGCCCCTCTTCCGGCGCCGACTCAGAATTTCACGTCCCCAGCGCGTCTTCATGCGCGCCCGGAAGCCGTGTTTGTTGATGCGGCGTCTGTTACGGGGCCTGTACGTCGGTCTCATCTTGTTTCCTCAATCGAGCCGAGAAAGCTAGTAGCCCAGCGCGCTCGGGGTCAAGGTTGACTTTTCCACATCCGGGAAATACAATCTTGCGCCCCCTTAGAAACCATCCACCGCCGTACCTGTTGCACATGGATCTGTCAGCCAAAGAGACCTGGGCGCGTCTGCTCAAGGAGGCACGCCTAGAGCTACCCGAGGCTACTATGCGAACCTGGCTCGAACCCACCGAACCGGTGGCGCTCGACGAGGGCCGGCTGGTCGTGAGTGCCCCGGATCAATTCGCGGTGGAGTGGAACGAGTCCAAGCACGCCCAGCTTCTGTCCCGGCTGGCTGCCAGGACCTTCGGGACCCCTCTCGACGTCGTCTTCCAGGTCCAGGCGGAGCGCACCGAGCGCCCGCAGATGGATTTCTTCGTCGCGCCGCCCCCCAATCAAGGGAATGGGCCGGCGCCCATGGCCACGCCGCTCAACCATCGCTACACCTTCAAGACCTTCGTCATCGGGAAATCCAATGAGCTGGCCGCCGCGGCGGCCCACGCCGCGGCGGAGGCTCCGGGCAAGACATATAACCCGCTCTTCATCTATGGTGCCACGGGACTGGGAAAGACCCACCTCATGCAGGCCATCGCCCACGCCCTCGTGGAGCGCAATCCCACGAATCGGGTCGTGTACCTGGGTGCCGAGCAGTTCATCAACGAGGTCATCGAGAGCATCCACAGCCGGACCATGCCCGAATTCCGGCGCCGCTACCGGAGCGAATCCGACATCTTCCTGGTCGACGACGTGCACTTCCTGGAGGGGAAGGAAATGACCCAGGAGGAGTTCTTCCACACCTTCAACGCACTCCACGAAGCCGGCAAGCAGATCGTCGTCACCTCCGATCGGGCACCCAACGAGATTCCCGGCCTCGAGTCCCGGTTGGTCAGCCGGTTCGAGTGGGGGATGGTTGCGGACATCGGTCAGCCCGACCTGGAACACCGGATCGCCATTCTGCGGAAGAAGGCGGAACAAGAACACCTCGAACTCACGATCCCGGACGATGTCCTGCGCTTCATCGCCGAACACGTGCGCAGCTCAGTGCGGGAGCTGGAGGGGTGCATCATCAAATTGTTGCTCTTCGCCTCGCTGAAGCACCGCGAGGTGAGCGTCGATCTCGCCCGGGAGGCGCTGTCGGACAAGATCCGCCACGGCGACCGCGATAGCTCGGAGTCTCTCGCCGCCGCCCCTACCGTCGACCGGGTGCAGGAGGTTGTAGCCAGGCGCTGGGGCGTCACACCCGAGGGCCTCCGTTCGAAGTCGCGGACGAAGACTCTCACCGTACCCCGCCAGGTGGCGATGTTCTTGGCCCGGGACCTCTTGGGGATGCAACTCGTGGAGATCGGCCAGGCGTTTGGCGGCCGCGATCACTCCACGGTCATTCACAGCGTCGGTAAGGTAGAGCACCAAATGCGGCGAGACCGCCAGTTCCGTGAGCGGATCGAACTCGCGCGACGCGAGTTATCCGCACCGTAATACACACCTGTGGTAAGTCGGTGTTGGAAGCCGTGGGAATCTATGCTGCATTTCCCATTCTCCCCACATCATCCCCACCGGCCAACAGACAAGCCACATGAGTTACGGGGACGCAACATATAATGGATTCACTGAGTTACGCGATTTCTCCAGATATCAAGAACCTCTACTACTACTACTAGTTTCTTATATAGTACAGAGATAGTTATCTCTTTCCACGCGGGGCACGGCAATGAAGTTTACAATCACCCGAGAGCAACTCCAGGAAGGCCTCATCGCCGTGGCGTCCAGCGTTCCTACGCGGACTACGCTGCCGGTGCTCTCGAACATTCTCGTTGAGGCTACGGCAGACGGTGTCCGCTTGGCGGGTACGGATTTGGATATTGCCGTTAGCACCGTCGTACCGGCAGACGTCGAAGCTGAAGGAGCAGTGACGCTTCCGGCGAAGAAGTTGGTGGAGATTGTACGCGAGTTACCAAGTGCAGGAATTAAGTTTTCTGCCGCTGGCGAACAGCGGGTCACGGTGGAGTGTGGACCGTCGCGTTTCAAGCTACTCGGCATTCTCCGAGATGAGTTTCCGAGCTTCCCGGCAGTCTCATTCGATGATGCGTGGAAGATGACGTCGGGGGATATCCAGAACTTGATCAACCACGTGGCGTTTGCCGCATCGACAGAGGAAAGCCGGCCGATCCTCAATGGTGTGTTGTGGGAGATGCGGGAGGACCGGATGCGGATGGTGGCGACGAACGGTCACCGCTTGGCAAAGATGGACATCGCTGTGTCGGGTGGGTCGGCAGCCGATCTGATCGTACCACCGAAGGCCCTAGAACAGATCCGACGTCTCTTCGGACCGGCGGAGGAGATCGACGTAGCACGGAGCGACAATCATTTGGGGTTCCGCTCGGGGAACACACTCATTTTCACGCGCCTCATCGAGGGTCCGTACCCCAATTACGAGCAGGTAATTCCCCAGGACAACGACAAGGTTGTGATCGTGGATCGCCAGGCCCTCGCGTCGGCCATCCGTCGGGTGGGGATCGTCGCCAGCGACCAGACACACCGGGTACGACTGTCATTCGGGAGTGGCATCTTGAAGTTCTCGGTGAGTACACCGGACTTGGGCGAGGCCCAGGACGAGATTCAGGCGACCTACGATGGCGAGCCGCTGGAAATCGGCTTCAACGCCACGTACCTCTTGGAGCTGCTGAAGTTCATGCCGACGGACGAAGTGCGGTTCACCCTCAAGGCGCCGGAGCGGGCAGCGACGATGGAGCCCGTGGGGTGGGATGATCCGGCGTCATACCTCTGCCTCGTCATGCCGCTGCGGCTGGTGGACTGAGGGTAGAGGCTCGCTCCTGGCTCACCGACCCGCGGTGGCGATGGGATTGGTCGCCACGAGCGTGCCACTGAAGCGCTGGAATACGGGATTGTCTCCTTGCTCCACCAAAGAGCCCATGGCCGTCACCTGACGCGGCCCCCCAATCGAGAACCCCACGTTGACCTCATCGATTCGCATGTTCGATCCGAGATCGACTGCGCCGATCAAGATGATCGGCAGCCGCCCGGCGCCGAACATCACCCGCGCACCCGCCCGGTGCGCCAGGTCGAACCCGGACACTCCGGTCTCCACTCGCTCGGCGGCGTGCGTTTCCCAATTGATCTGGAGATGGCTCGTGGACAGCTGGACCGCCCCAATGCCAGTTACGGGAAGATCCTGGCCCCGCACGGTGGGCCGCCCGATGTGACGCACGACGGCCCCCAGCTGTAGCGGCACCTTCAGTCTCGGAATGAAGGCGAGACCCACCTCCAACCCGTAGGTCTTGGTGGAGTCCTGGCTGTAGCGGGATACCGCCCCACCGAGCGCCCCGCGCCGCAAGGGGTACCCGAAGCCCGTCCGCAGGATACCCACCGACTCCTCGTCCACGAATCGGTTCCGCTGGTAGCCCAAAGCAAAGCCCCGGGAGTTGAATCCGAGGGAGTACTGCTCGACGCGCAGGTCACCGCTCGTGCGATCGAACGTCAGCTCGCCGAAGATGGACGCTTCGGGGACGATACCCAGACCAGCGGGATTGACCCAGAGCGCACGGACGTCTGCCACATTCGTGAGAAAGAGATAGTCTCGGGCTCGGACGGGCAGGATCTGCGCCGTGACGGTTTCGATGGAGAGGCTCGAGAGCCCAATGAGGAGCAGCACAAAGCGGAACACTTTATTGAAGAATCCTCACTGTGTCGGATTGTAGTTGTCGCACCGGGGTCACGATTCCCAATGCGTCGATGGACAGCTGGGCCACGAGCTCCTCGCGACTCACCGAACCGAGAAACCGTCCGTCGGATCCGAAGAGGGCGCTCCCCGACGCCGTCCCCTCGCCCTGCAGCGTGAACGGCTGACCGAACTGCTCGCCGGTTCCCCCGAGGCTGTAGACACGATCCCACTCCACGGGGAGGGCCTCGTTTCCCGATGCCCAGTCCTCCCACTCTCCGCTCCGGTAGACCACGACGGCGTTGATCGTCAGACGTGCTCCGGCTTGGTCGCGCTGCACCTCCGACGTGTCGACCCAGGTTGCACCGGGCACCATCCCTCCAGCGGGCAGCGTGGGGAAGAAGCTGGCGGCGCGGGAGGCGATGTCCTGCTGCAACGGGGATTGGGTATCGCCCCCGGCGAATCCCTCCATGCGACCGGTTTCCGAGAGCTGTGCGGTGAACGTCGCACCGCTGGCAGCGGCCATTTCTCGGGGCAGGATGTTCTGTGCGGTCGCGGCGAGGACCGAGTCAATGACGAAGGAGATCGCGAGAGCCGAGTCGACGTCGGAGATCACCGTAGAGACACGAAAGCGTAGCAGAATGCTGTCGCTGCGGGTGCGGCCCTGGACGTCCCGCTCCACCAGCCGATGTGTGGTGGAGAGATAGGACGCGGTCGCCGGGGCGAAGACGACCGCGGAGGGGGTGGGCGGCGGCGGGCCCTCGGGAGGGACGCCGGGATCGACCGAGGCGCAGGAAACGACCAACCCGGCAGCAACGGGCCAGGTGCGACGCAGATTCATTTGTCCTCGTTCGGTTGCGACGGCCCCGAGAAGGGAGGTTGGCGGAGCCGTAAGCCGAGTTCTGTTCACTCGCGTGCAGCGAGTGGATGGTCATCTGTCTACGACGGCGGTCACCCGCCGCCTCCGGCAGCCTACCCGCGATTCGAGCGGTCCGGGCCGGACCTCATCGCCTATTTGGCCTTGCTCCGATTGGGGGTTGCCGTGCCACGGCTGTTACCAGCCGCGCGGTGGGCTCTTACCCCACCATTTCACCCTTACCCGTTTCCGGGCGGTTTGTTTTCTGTGGCCCTATCCGTCGCCTTCCGGCGCCCAGGCGTTACCTGGCAATCTGCCCTGCGGAGCTCGGACTTTCCTCGACCCGCCTCAAGGGCGGGGCGCGACCACCGCACTCCACCAACCTCTTGTCTGGTACAAAGATAGCGCCTCTCGGTCGGTGACTCTAGGCCGCGTGGTTGATGACGTTCGCGGGCGGTTTGAGGGATCGTTGAGCAAAACGGACCATGATGCCTGCCCTTTTTCGGGAGGTCGAGCTGCACAGGAATCTTCGGATGGGCACGGTGGCCACCGTCTTGGAGGCCGTCGAGCGGTCACGCATCGATGCGGCCACCGGTGCGTACGTGTCGACGTTTCATGCCCGGAACGTCAAGGAGGCGATGCGGGCGGTTCGTGGCAGACAGGTGAGTGCGGTGTTGGTGTCGCCGCGGTGTGTGAATCCCGAGGACATGGGTGAGGTCGCACGCCTGGCGCGAGAATTTCCCGCGGTCCCCATGGTGGCGGTGCTGTCACGTCATGACAATCGGTGTAGCGAGCGGCTGCTCCAACTGGGGTCATCGGGCGTCGAGACGATGGTGGACCTGAGTCACCGTGAAGGCTGGAGCCGGCTGCGATCCTTCGTGGGTCGCCAGATGACCCCCACAGCATCGCGGATGCTGTCGCGCATCTTCGAGGTGCTGGGCAGCCCCACGCCCGGCGTCAAACGGTTCTTTGAATCGCTGGTCGTGCTGTCGCCGCGCACAACCAGCGCCCGAGACTTCTGTGAGCGACTGAACATCGGTGCCAGCACGTTCACATCGCGCTTCTTCCGCTCGATGCTGCCGTCGCCGAAGCAGTACCTGGCGGCGGTACGCCTCGTCCACGGTGCAGCGCTCCTCCAGCTGCCGGCGCTGTCCGTGGGCGACGTTGCCTACCGGCTGGACTACTCATCGCCCCAGAGCTTCAGCCGGCACGTGAAGGCGGTAACGGGCTTGACGGGGCGGGAGTTTCGCGAGCGGGTCACCTTTGCCGCGGCGCTGGATGACTTCACCACGCAATTGATCCTGCCCTATCGGGCGACGTTTCGAACATTCCATCCCTTTTGAAGCGGAATGGGCCGGCCGGACAGCTCGGGTGAGGAATGAAGCCCGTTAGGGCAGGATCAGTGTTCTAGCCGTCGGCGGGGTCTGCGACGGCGAAGCGGTCGATGCTCACGCGAACCCGCTCGGCGAGTTCCGCCAGCTGGCCGCTCACCGCCTTGAGATCGCCGATGGTGCGCTGCTGGGTGGCCATCGCCGCCGCCGCCCCGTCGGCTTCATTGGCGGAAGTGGTGCTGATGGTGGCCACATCCTCCATCTTGCCGGCCAGCGTCGCCATGCGATCCGCCTGTGTCTGGGAGATCATGGCCGTGGCATCCACCAACTCCTTGATCTGGGAGATGCCCCGCTCGAGGTCCTTGAGGGCACCCTGTGCTTGGCGGGCCACCGCGCCCACGTCTCGGACCTTCTCCTCGCCGGAGGTCATGGCCTTCGACACGGCCTCGACGCGTGACAGCACGTCGCCGATGAGATCGGTGACGTCACGGGCCGAGCCACCCGCCTCTGCGGCCAGCGACCTGACCTCGTCTGCTACGGCGGCGAAGCCTTCGCCGCCCCCCTCGTTGTGGGCGGCTTCGATGGCGGCGTTCAGGGCAAGGACGTGGGTCTGTCTGGCGATACGGGAAATGGTCCGGGCAAACGACCCGACCCGCTCGGACATGCCACTGAGCTCGTGCACCGACTCGGCCGTGTTCCGGACCTCTTCACCGATCGCCACCAGGACATCTCCGGCGCGCTCGACGCTGGATCGGCCGTGCTTGGCGGCCTCGGCAAGGCTTCGGGCGTCGGCGGCCATGGCATCCGCGCGCTGGCTCAGGTTTCCCGCTTCCTTCGCGGCTCGTGTGCTTTCCTGCCGACCCACATCCGCCAGCTCCCGCTGAGTGGCCATCTCCCGCGCCAGGTCGGCGGAGGTCGTCGAAACGGACTCGCTGGATGCCAGGACACCAGCCGCCGCCTGTGACAGCACGTCGGCGAGGATGACCACCTCGTTGGTCTCGCGTTGGACTACCGCGATGGTTCCGGCGATCTCGTCGAGCATGCGATTGAAGGACCGCTCGAGGAATCCGAGCTCGTCGTCCCTCGACGCCGGAGCCCGGACACCCAGCGACCCGGCCTCGGCCTGGCGCATGACGCCGCGGGTGATGCGGATGCGGTCTACCAGGGAGGCGGGGATACGGCGCAGCGTGGTCGCTACCACGAGAAACACCAGGGACTCCATGTACGCGGTGGCGGGAACCGCCGTGAAGCCAACGGGGGGATCTGCCACCCAAGCACCGTGCGCCGAAGCGGCGCCGAGGTATACGGCGGCCGCGAGCAACGCCAGCAGGTCCCCGACGCCCCGTCCCTCGTTGAAGGCGTAGGGCAGAATGGCCACGAAGAACCCCACCACCAGCCCCCCGGGACCGACCAAGGCGACGAAGCCCCCAACGATCGCGATGTCGATGACGGCAAGGCAGTAGATGAGCCACCACGAGAAGATTCCCGCTCGGGCAACGGACCCCACGCCGATGTTGGCAACGGTGGCGGCGGTCAACGTGATGATGATGGCCGCGGGGGTGGCGTCTGTGAGACCCGTCCACTTCGCGGCCACCAGGAGCACGGCGCCCGCCACGATGATGCCCCAGCGGCGTTGGACGCTGGCTCGCACGATCTCGGCATCCTTGAGACGCTGCTCGTTCAGGTCCACCGCGGAGAACTCGGCGGTCCACGATCGGAACCGGGATTCGATGGAGGGGCGGGCGGGGGGTGGGTCTGGGGAGTCGGTCATCGAACTCGCGCGGGTGGTGGGCCGGCGTCAGCTCCTCGGCGGGCCGGGCTCGACGCCCAGATCCCGGATCGTGACCATCGACTGCACGGAGGACACGTCAGAGATGGTAGTAGTGCATACTACTACTGCCTTCCGATGATGGACTTGAATACTCCGAGGATGCCGCTCTTTCCGCCGCCGCCGTCGCCGTCGCCCGCCGCCGCCAAGGCCAGCCCCTGGGCGAACTTCTCCACTGTCGCCGGCCTCTTGGACGGCTCTCGTGCCAGACCCGCCATCACCGCCTTCTCCAGCTCGTTGGAGAATTTCAGCCCCTTTGCAGCTTGGTTGAGGGGACGGGCGTCGGCGGTGAGGAGCTGCTGGAACAGTTCTCGCGGGGATCTTCCATCAAAGGGATGGAGGTCGGTGAGGAGGTAGTAGGTGATGGTGGCGAGGCTGAAAATATCGGCCTCGGAACCCACGAGCTCCCCGGAAAGGGCCTCCGGGGCGACGTACTGTAGGGTACCCACGAAGAAGCCGGTGCGGGTCAATCGCTGCGCCGGGTCGGCCTGGGCGTCCCTGGCAATCCCAAAGTCAAGGAGCTTGACGATTTGGGTATTGGGATCGTAGACGATATTTTCGGGCTTCAAATCGCGATGAATGATGCCGGATGCATGAGCGGCACCGAGGGCCCCGGCCAGTTGGGTGACGATATGGGCGACCAGTTTCGGCACCAATCTCCCGGTTCGCTGGATGAAATCCGACAGCGGCTCGCCTTCGGCCCACTCCAGCGCGAGGAAGTACAGCCCGCCCTCCTCGCCGTAGTCGAAGGTCTGGACGACCCCCTGGTGCTCGACGCGGGCCCCGTACTCGGACTCCCGGAGGAACCGCTTTCTGGCGTTCTCGTCGGTGCGGAGTCGTGGCTTGAGGATCTTGACGGCACACCGTCCGTGCTCGCCGTGTTCGGCACGGTAGACCATAGCGGTGCCACCCTCCCCCACAGGCTCGAGGAGGTGGTATCCAGCAACGGTGCGTCCTGCGAGGTTTTCCTGGGCCATGGGAGAGGGCGAAAGTAATATTAGTTCTTGAAGTTCGGCAAGCTAGAGAGGTTGATATCAAGTACTTGACCAAGGTTGTTGCATTTGTCGTAGCCGGCGTGCTCGGGGGAAACGGTTCCGCTGCGGCCCAGGACGTGAGCAACGGCAGTTCGGGGTGGGTCGGGCCCTGGCACGCAGCCATCGAGCTGGCCGCCCGCCTGTCGTCGGACACGGCCGGCATGGCGGACGTGCTCGCCGCGGCCGAATCCGAGCTCGCTCTGGGCCGTCCCGAATCCGCCCTGCAAATCCTCTCCCGTCATCTGCTGCCCGATTCGGTGGCGGATGGCGCCCCTCTCGCAATCCACGCGGCTGCCCAGTACGACCTCGGTGCGTACGTCGAAGCCGGCAGGGTGTTCGATCGCGCCGCCGCTCACGCTACCGGCTTGCGGCGGGGCACCCTCCGGGCGAGGGCCGCCGAGGCCTACGAGCGGGGCGGTCGGAGTGCCCGAGCCAAGGCGCTCTATCGCCAGGCGGCGGCGGACTTCCCGGATGCCGATGGGTGGCTCGCTCTCAGGGAAGCGTTGATCACGCGGGACTCCAAGGGCGCCCTGGATCTACTGCACAAAGTCCCCGTTGCGGGGAGCGAGCTGGCTGCCGGGGCCCGGGCAGTCTTCCTGGCGAGGGAGGGTGAACCGGCGACCGCCGCCGAAGCGCTGGCCCAGGTGGGTCATTTTGCCAAGGCAGCGGAGCTGGCCCTCGAGGCGGGGTTGAGTGCCCGGGCCCGGGAGTTGGTGTACCGTGCCGTCGCGCTCCGCGAGCGTGCCCAGGCGTTGGAGGGTGTGGCGATGGCCACCGAGGAGTTCCCGCCGGAAACTGCCGACGAGCACATGGGCGTCGGCCGGGCCATCCTGCGATACGGGCGAGCGCGAGATGCCGTGCCCCACTCGGCCAACGCCGTCAACGTGGGTGACTCGTCCATCGCCACGCTGATGTTCCACGGCGAGGTCACGGAGGCGAGTGGAAACCGCTGGGGAGCGCTGGCGATCTACGAGGCGGCGGCTCGGCGCGAGGGCGACGAGGCGGGTGAGGCCGCGTACCGCCACGCCCGCACGTACGTGCGCCTGGGCCAGCGCACCAGAGCGGCGCAGGCCCTTCGCGGGTTCCTGGAGGCGTATCCGGATCATTCCCGGGGGCCGGCGGCGACGTATCTCCTGGGAGACCTGCGACAAGATCAGGGGAGACTGGCGGCGGCCGACAGTATTTTTGCCGCACTCAACGAGGCCTGGCCCTCGGACGCGTTTGCGTCGGATGCTCGCTCCAGGTTGGGAGCACGGACACTGGCCCGGGGCGACACCGCCCAGGCGATGGAGATGTTCCGTGAGGAAGTGGAGCAGCGGGGATCGCGGGCGCGGGCTGCCCACTATCAGATCGGGCAGCTGGCCATGGAAACGGGGGACACGGCGGTCGCACGGGACGAGTGGGAAAACCTGGCCCGGAGCGATTCCATAGGGTACTACGGAACCATGGCACGGCTGGCAGCGGGACTTCCGCCTCCGGTCTTCGCGCCGCAGCCTCCGACCCAGCCGTCGGCCGCCGTGTTGCGGCAACTCGCCGTCCTCGACCTGCTTCAGGAAGTCGGGTTCGAGGATGAGGCCGAGGCCCTGATCGAACATCTCGGCGATCCCGACCACTGGAGCGTCACCCAGCTCATGGATGTGGCGGAGGGGCTGATCGCCCGGGGACAGGCAAGAGCGGCGGTCGCCGTAGGCTGGCGCCTCGCCTCGCTCCACCGGCTCAACGACCCTCGGGTGCTTCGAATCATTTTTCCGTGGCCCAATCGCGAGTTGCTCGAACGCGAGGCCGCGGAGTTCGATCTCGATCCGTTCCTGCTGGTGGCTTTGGTGCGCCAAGAGTCGGCGTTCGATGCCAATGCCACGTCTCGTGCCGGTGCTCGGGGGATGATGCAGCTCATGCCGGCCACAGCCCGAGGGCTGGCGCGACAGCTGCAGGTCGATTGGGAAAACGCCTATCTCGGTATCGCCGACGCCAACGTGCATCTCGGCGCA
Source organism: Gemmatimonadota bacterium (assembly GCA_039589615.1). Classification (GTDB taxonomy): domain Bacteria; phylum Gemmatimonadota; class Gemmatimonadetes; order Gemmatimonadales; family GWC2-71-9; genus B3T1B10. Next base: position 50,796 of record JBDHHA010000024.1, on the reverse strand, counting down.
GCGCACCTCGCCCAGATGCTGCGTCAGTACGACGGAGAGGTCGTACCGGCCTTGGCGGCGTACAACGCCGGTGGGTCTCGGATGCGGCGCTGGGGCAGGTACCCGGAGGCCCGGGCCAAGGATTGGTTTCGGTTCATCGAACGAATACCGTTTCCGGAGACCAGGGGTTATGTCCAAACGCTCCTGCGGAATCGCGAGCTGTACAAGGCCCTTTTCGGCGAGATTGAGAACCCGTGAGCAACAGCGCCGTCCGGCGCGCAATCCATGTGGGCACCGCCGCCATCGTCTGGATCGGCGCCACGGTCGGATGGGACGACCTGAGGCTCTGGATAACGGGCGCGGTCGTAGCGGGGGTCTTTCTCGAGATCATCCGTATTCGGGTTGCCCCGCTCGGCAACGTCCTCGCCCGGGCGGTCCCGGCGTTCCGTCCCGAAGAGTCGCAGCGCCCCAGTGGCGCGTTCTGGTTGCTCATGGGGTATGCCGCGGCGTCGTGGTTTCCGGTCCCGGGTCCCGCAGCGGGTATCCTCGTCGGAGCGGTGGCGGATCCGGCGGCTTCGATAGTGGGTGGCAGGTGGGGCGGTGGTGCGCCCAAATCGTGGATTGGCACGGTCGCAGCGTTGCTGACGGCGGCGGCGGTGCTCGCCGCGCTCGGGCTGTCCCTCCGGTCCGTGGCGGCGGGATCCCTTGCGGCGGCCGTCCTGGAACGCTGGTCCCGACCCTTGGACGACAATCTGGTCATTGCGCCCGGCGTGGCGGCGGTGGTCTGGATTGTGGGCTGACATCTCGTTCCAGCGCTTGACAGCGCGGCGCTCCCTGCGACAGAATTGCGAAGGTCGGCTTCGCGAAGGTCGGCGCACCAGCTTACCCAGTCTAATTGCAGGAGGAGTACCGATGTCCAAAGGGAAGGTGAAGTGGTTTAACGACGCGAAGGGCTACGGCTTTATCGAGCAGGAGAGTGGCGGCGAGGACGTGTTCGTGCATTTCTCGGCCATTCAGATGGAGGGGTTCAAAACCCTCAGCGAGGGACAGCAGGTGGAGTTCGAGGTGGAGACGGGCGAGAAAGGACTTCACGCGGCCAATGTGATGCATCCGAGCGTCGCATGAGATCGTAGTTCCACCATCCCTGTAGCCCCGCTGGGTAACCCAGCGGGGTTTTTTTGTATACTCTATTCAGCTATGGCCGATCTCCCCAGACCACAGCTCTTCCTGATCGACGGATATGCGATCATCTATCGCGCGTTCTTTGCGATGATTGCGCGCCCGCTCACCACCGGCCGGGGGGAAAACACGTCTGCCGCCTGGGGCGTCTCCAACTTCCTCCTGCGCATCCGCGAGCGCTATCACCCCGAATATCTCGCCTGGGTTCATGATGCCGGAACGTCGTTCCGCAAGGACACGTATCCCGAATACAAGGCGACCCGGGAGAAGTTGGACGACGAGTTGCAGGAAACGTTCGACCGTTCCGTAGAGCGCATTCAACAGCTGCTCGACGCGTTCCAGATTCCCCTCGTCACCGTCGACGGATACGAGGCCGACGATGTCATCGGGACGCTGGCCACCAACGCCGGTGATACCGGATTGCACACCGTCATCGTGTCGGGCGACAAGGACTTCTACCAGTTGATCGGACCGCATGTCTCGTTGCTCAATCCGGGACGCGGCGGCCCAGCGGCGGTGCAGGAAGAATTCGTGACCGAGTCCACCGCGGCGAATCGGTTGGGTGTGCCACCCGACCGGGTGATCGACTACCTGGCCATGGTGGGCGACTCGTCGGACAACGTACCGGGCGTCAAGGGAATCGGCGACAAGACGGCCCGCCAGTTGATCGATGATTTCGGCGCGCTCGACACGATTCTCTCTCGCGCCGCCGAAGTGAGGGGCAAGCGTGCCCGTGAGGCGCTCTTGGCGGAGGCGGATGCCGCGAGATTGAGTCGTGATCTCGTCACCATCCACAAGGACGTGCCCGTAGAGTTGAACCTGGACGCGTTTGCCACCCGACCGGGCGACGCGGCACAGCTGCGGGCGTTGTTCACGGAACTCGAGTTTCACACGCTCGTGGAGAAGGCGGGCGGCGAGGAATCGCCGCCGGTTGGTGACGTGAGCTGCAGACTCGTGTCGTCGCTGGCGGACGTCGAGGAATTGGTGGCGGATGCCCGGCGGGCGGACGTGTTGGCGATCGGCACCCACGGCCCGTTTGGCGATGCCCGCAGCGCGGGCCTGGACGGGTTGGCGATGGCGACGAGTGCGGCGCGGGCGTGGTACATCCCCCTCCGGCACCGTCCGCCAGACGGTGACCTGCTGAACGACACGGCCCCGTTCAATGTCCCATCGTTCGACGATCCGTCGATGGTGGCGCTCCGGGCCGTACTGGCCGACCCCAACGTTCCCAAAGCGGGCCATGACCTGAAGCAGGATTGGCTGCGGCTCCGCACCGTGGGTGTGGAGTTGGGTGGCATCGCTTACGACTCCATGATTGCCAGCTTCCTGTTGGACCCGGGCAAACGGTCCCACGCGTTGAGCGCACTCAGCGTCGAACACCTCGGCCTGAAGGTCCCTCCGTACGCGGAGATCGTGGGCAAGGCGAAAACGGAGCGGCCCTTCGCGGAGATCAGTGTGGAGCGCGCCGCCGAGTACGCCGGACGCTGTGCCGCTGCGGTGCTGGCGTTACACGGCCACTTCGCACCACAGCTCGAGTCCACCGGCCTCCGCAAGCTCCTCGAGGAGGTCGAGATTCCGCTCATTGGTGTGTTGGTGGGGTTGGAGTGGCAGGGTATCACATTGGACACGGAGCGACTCGGCGGATTATCGGCGGGCTTCCGTGAAGAGCTCGAGGATCTGGAGCGGTCGATCTACGCCGAGGCCGGTACGGAGTTCAACATCAACAGCACGCCCCAACTCCGTCACATCCTGTTCGAGAAGCTCCAACTGCCCGTCATCAAGAAGACCAAGACGGGTGCGTCCACCGACGCGGACGTGCTGGTCCAACTTGCGGCCTCGGGCTTCGATTTGCCGAAGCTGCTGCTGGAATACCGAGAGGTGGCAAAGCTGCGTTCCACGTATGTGGACGCGTTACCCCGCAGCGTGAATCCCGTGACGCGGCGGGTACACACGCGCTTCCACCAGACCGGCGCCGCCACCGGCCGGCTGTCATCCTCCGATCCCAACCTGCAGAACATCCCGGTGCGGACCCAGCGGGGCGGAGAGATCAGACGGTGCTTTGTTCCCGCTGCGGGCTGCGTGTTCATCGCCGCCGACTACTCGCAGATCGAATTGCGGGTGCTGGCGCATCTTTCGGATGATGTGGCCTTCATTGACGCGTTCGAGCGAGGCGGTGATATCCACAAGGAGACCGCAGCCATCATCTTCGATGTCGACACCGACGCGGTGACGGCCGAGATGCGCGGGCGGGCGAAGACCATCAACTTCGCCACCATCTACGGTCAGGGTCCGTTTGCCCTGGCTCGGCAGTTGGACATCACACAAGACGAGGCGAAGGAGTTCATCGCGCGGTACTTCGAACGCTTTGCGGGCGTCCGGGCGTTCCTCGATGCGTCGATTGATCGAGCGAAGGAGCACGGGTATGCGGAAACGCTCTTCGGCAGGCGCCGCTACATCCCGGAGCTGAAGGACAAGAACTTCAACGTGCGCTCGTTCGGTGAGCGCAACGCGATGAACTCGCCAATCCAGGGATCGGCCGCAGACCTCATCAAAATTGCCATGGTGAGCGTCGACGCCGCGCTGCGGGAGGCGGATCTGGGCGCGGCCATGTTGCTGCAAGTGCATGACGAGCTGGTGCTCGAGGCGCCGGAGGCGGATGCCGACGCAGTTGCCGCAATCGTCCGGCGGGAAATGTCGGGGGCTGCGACGCTGAAGGTGCCATTGGTGGTGGATGTCGGCATTGGTCCCAACTGGCTCGACGCAAAGCGTTGAAGGGCATGTTCGAGTTTATCCGCCGTCGAGAGGGCATGATCTTCGCGCTCGACGGAGGGCTCTGGTTCCACCGCCACAACTACAACGGCGAACCGATGGCCCATGTGGTGTCCTCGGACAAGGGATTGCTGTTGCGCCTTGGGGAAGAACTGGGAATGCCGTCGGAGTGGCTGCAATACAAACCCCTCAAGGACCCACGCACGGGCGAGCGCGTGGACGCGTGGCATTGGGACCTGCGGAGGTGGTCGCTCGAAGCTGGACTGCGGTTGGTGAAGAAGAAGGTCTAGTCGCTGCCGTGTTCGGGCTCGGCCGGCACGCGAACTCCGGGCCACCAGTTCCAGCGTCCGGCGATGTGCATCACGGCCGGCACGAGCACCATGCGGATCAGCGTGGCGTCGAGCAGCACCGCCACCGCCAGCCCGAACCCCACCATCTTGGCGCCGAGTGCACGCGAGAAGGCGAAGGTGCCGAACACGATGATCATGATGGCCGCGGCACTGGTAATCACCGACGCAGTGACACTCAACCCTTCCATCGTGGCGAGATCGTTCTTGTGCGTGCGGTCGAACGCCTCTTTCATGCGAGATAGCAGAAAGACCTCGTAGTCCATGCTGAGCCCGAACACGAGGGCGAACACCAGCACGGGCGTGACCACGTAGATGGCGCTTGTCGATCCGGAGAGGCCGAAGAGTCCGGCTCCGACACCGTCCTGAAATACCAGCACCAACAGGCCGAACGCTCCCGCCACCGACAACGAGTTCATCACCACCGCCTTGACCGCCACGAGGATCGAGCGGAAGGCGATGAGCAGCATGATACCCGTGATGGCCAACACCAAGCCGATGACGGTGGGGAGTTGAGCCAGGAGGTCGTCCTGCAAGTCGAGGCTGGACGCAAAGAAGCCGCCTACGCGGATCTCGACCGAGTCGAGGCCGCGAACGCCGTCCCCGGCAATGCTCCGCATTCGCCGCACGACGTCCATGGCGCCCGTGTAGGAGGTGCTGTCATCGATCGTGACGTCCATCAGGGCCGTCCGGCCGTCAGGTGAGACGTACGTGGCAAAGAATTCGGGATAGCGCTCCCGGGCGCGGGCGAGGTTGCCGTAGAGTCCCAGGTACGCGAGGCGCGACATGCCGGTACGAATGTTTACCGGACCCCGGATCGTGGAGATCCTGGGATCTGTGGCGACGGAGTCGGAGAGTCGACGCAACCCATTGACGAACTTCGAGCTGACGATGCGGTCCCCGGCTGGTGCCTCGATGGTGACCCGTATGGGGAGCAACGCATTGCGAGATCCGATTTCGCTCTCCAGCACCTCGGCTCCGATGGTGGACTCGGTGCCGGCGGGGAACCAGTCTCCCGACGGGAGGCCGATCTGGATGTGGAACAGCGGCCAGGTGAGGGCGCCGGCAATGGCCAAGCCGATCGCCAGAGCCCGCCACGGGTGATTGGAGAGCCACCGAGCCCATCGCTCCCAGGCGGTGGGCTTGTGGTACCACGCGAGTCGCCGGGCGAGCCACCCGGGCCAGTCGACGGTTCTCCCCAAGATCGAGAGTGTGGCGGGTAGCAACGTGATCGCCAGCAACACGGCCACCGAGACCACCAACAGGCCGCCGATTCCCACCGAGCGGGTCTCGATTATCGGTGTCAGCAGGAGCGAGGCGAACCCGACAATCACGGTGAGGCCGCTCGTGAGCACGGCACGGCCCGCGGTTTGGACGGTTCGCACCGCGGCCTCCCGGGGACTCCTCCCCCGGTTCATCTCCTCCCGGAACCGGTTCACCACCAGCAGGGAGTAATCGATGCCCACGGCCAACCCCACCATGGTGACGATGGTGAGGACGAAGACCGACATCTCGTGGAAGCTGCTGGCCACCTGGACCGCTGCGAGGGAGCAGGTGATGGCGAAGACGCCCACGACGATGGGCAGGACAGCGGCAAAGAGCGCGCCGAAGGCCAGAACGAGCACGCCGGAGGTGGGGATGAGCGAGATGAGTTCGTTCCGCTTGGCGTCCTCGGCCGTGACGGTGCGGACGTCGTAATCGAGGGCGGGGTTCCCGGTGACGAGAACCCGGTAGTCCCTGTGGCCCGGGAGCCGGTCGAGTGTGCGGGCGAGCATGGCGCGGAACCCGGGGGTCAGATGGCCGGGGCTCGGTGCCTCTTCCGCGTGGATGGTGGCGATGAAGGTGGTGGTGAGGCGGTCATCGCTCACCATCCCCGAATCGTTGGCACTAAAGAAGGAAACGACCTGGTCGATATACGGTTCGGCCAGCGCGGCTGCCGACAGGCGCTCGACAACGTTTCGATAAGGCTGGCTGTCTACTGGCATGGGGCCGGTGATCACCACCGCCATGAAGGCGACTGTTGGCCGCTCGAACGCCTCCAACATGGTCTGCGTGACCTGCCGCGACTCCGTCATGCGCAGAGAGCGCCCCTCCGACCGCAGCACGTCGTCCACGTGGGCGGCACGGGGGATGGCCACGGCAGCGACGACAACCCAGAAGGCGATGACCAGGAATCTCAGGTGAACTACGGCGCGCGCCAGCGCAGTCAAACAAGAACCTCCAGTTTACTAGGCCGGGCGACCCGGTCACGCGCCGTCGGGGAGGGGTGCGGATCGGGCGTTCAAAGGCGTGAATCATAGGCGAGTGCGAGGCCGGATGCTAGCGGTTCGTCAGTGGCGATTCCCCACTAACGATGGGATATTCAATCGATGCGCCGATTCCTAATCCTCGCCGTGTTCTTGGCCGGCACCGCCGTGGCGTTCAACCTGGGGCGGAGGGTTCCGGTGGCTGAGGCGCCGGCGCCGGACAGCTCCGGGTCGGGCGGCGCCGACTTGGGTGGGAGCGTGGAGCCCCGTCCCCAGCGATTGGAAGCGGCCCGCCTGGCTACCCTGAGAGCCATCAACGCCGACGACACCTATCTGCCGGCGATGCTCGCCGAATCCGACTCCATTCTCCGCCGCTGGGTGAATCGGGAAGTCCGCCCTCTGAGGGTCTACTTCGAGCCCGCGACTGCGCCGGGGTACACCGCCGCCATGGGGCGGGTCGTGCGGGACGCGTTTCCCCGCTGGCGTCGGGCCGGAGGCATCCCGGTGCGGTTCGATTTCGTCCGGTCCCCCGACGACGTCGACGTGATAGTCCGCTTCATCGAGGCGTTCGACGCCCGACGGGCCGGCCAAGCGGATCTCGTGTGGCGCAGCGACGGCCACCTGCAGCAGGGCACGCTGACACTGGCCACCCACTCGCACCTCGGCCGCCCATTTTCCACGGAGGCCGTCGGGACCGTCGCCCTTCACGAGATCGGCCACCTTCTGGGGCTCGGCCACTCGGACCTGGAGCGGGACGTGATGTATCCCACCACCTCGGTGCACGATCTCACCAGCCGGGATCGAAAGACCGCGATGCTCCTCTACTCCCTGCCGCCAGGGTCGCTGAAGGGCCCACCCAGCCGCTAACGCCTGTCGAACGCCGGCAGTCCCCTGCCGTCGAGAGCCTCGGCGATGAAGTAGGCGAACGCCGCGTAGCGGGCGACGCCCTGGAACGGGAAGGACACCGACCACTCGTCCCCCGCCCGGTGGTAGCGATCCCATCTGGTACGCAGAGCCTGGGAATCCTCGATGGAGAGTCCGTCATACGGCCCCGGTCCTGGGATGATGAGGATCGCAGGCACGCCCCGGCGCCAGAACGGGTAGTAGTCCGAGTTGGGCCTCGCCTGGGAGTTGTGGGTCGTCCACTCTCTCGAGCTCGCGATCTCGGCCGCCAGGCTGCCGAATGCCGTCCCCTCTCCGCCGGCAATTTCCCAGGTGGTGGGAGAAGCCGGGGGCGCGCCGGCATCCAGGTTGATGACGCCGAGGATCTCCTCCAACGGCCAGAGAGGATCCGCGACGAAGTGGTCCGATCCCAACAGGCCTTTCTCCTCTCCCGTGAGAAAGAGGAAGAGCACGGAGTGCCGCAGGCGCTCCTCGCGGGACGCCACCGCCTTGGCCGTGGCCAGGAGCATCGCGACGCCGGCGGCGTTGTCTGAGAAACCGTTAAAGATAGAATCACCGGTTTCGTCGGGTCGCCCCACTCCCAAGTGGTCGAAGTGGGCCGTGAGGACAATAGCGGTGTCCCGTGCCTCCGGATCGGACCCCGCAACGAGGCATGCCACGTTGTGACTCGTCACGCCCTGGGACGTGAAATCGGTTTCCACCGTGACCCCCAGGTTCAGATCCCACGGCAAGTCTCCCGGGGACGTGAGTCGGGACAGGTCTCGCAGCGCCTCGGAGAGTTCGGGCCAGGCGGCAACCGTGGGCAGCGATGGAAAGAACGACGACTCGGTTGCGTCTTGCAGATACAGAGGGCGTGTGCCCCGCAACCATTCCACGTACTGCCGCGTCGCCTCGTCCTGAATCAGGTGTACGATCCCCGCCACGCCTCGCCGCCGCAACGTGTCTCCCGCTGCGGCCCGCAGGAACGGCGCACTCGTGACGGCGACCTTTCCCGTGAGGTCACCGGCCAGGCCCGACAGGATGTCACCCTGCTCACCCACGAAGACGGCGGGTCCCGCAAATCCCTTGAGGGTGGAACGGCGGGCACCGGTGGGTAGAAAATCCCTCACGACCTCGAACGTGCGCTCCCCTTCGTTGTTGGAGAGCGTCACACGGGTTTGCCGGGGATCGAATACTGCCCGTGCCACCGGCACCGGATGCAGGAACCGGTCGTCCACCGGTGCGAGGCCGAGTGTCGCGCACGTCGACGCGATATACGTAGCGGCAATCCCCGCTCCCGGGGATCCGGTTGCGCGACCCCGCAAGCTATCGTGGGATAGGAATTGCGTTATCGAGCGAATCAACAGCGTGTCGATGACGTCCTCGGCCGTTTGCGCCGACGCGATTGCGACCTGACAGAAGAGTTGGACACAGACGACGAACGCCAGCGTCGCCGCCGGAAGCCCGGTGATTCCTGCGGTACGGGTGACTTTGACCAAGCTCCTCTCTCTTTCCGGACGTCCAGGTCACGGCTAAGATAGAACGTTGTGATGAATCTGCTCGTACTCCTCCTTGCGACGCAAACCCATCCCGTTGCGGAGATCGACACGATCATTCGGGACGGAATTCAGGGTGGCGTCTATCCCGGTGCCGTGGTGGTCGTGGGAACGGCCGACACGGTGCTCTTGGCGAAGGGTTATGGCGGCCTGACCTGGTCGCGGGAATCCACGACGCCATCCCCGGACTCGACGCTGTACGACTTGGCCTCGTTGACCAAGGTGGTGGCAACCACACCGGCGATCATGCTCCTCGTCGATCGCGGTCTGCTCGATCTCGAGCGCCCCGTCCGCGATTACCTGCCGGAGTTCGTCGGGGACGGCAAGGAAGCCGTAGTGGTACGCGACCTGCTGGCGCACACCTCGGGGCTCCGTGCCTTTCTGCCGCTCAACACGCTGACGGACAACGCGGCGGATGCGCGTGACACGGTGATGTCGGAGCCGCTACGTTGGCCTCCCGGCCGACGTGTCGAGTACAGCGACCTGAACGCCATGTTGCTCGGGTGGATCGTCGAGGCGGTATCGGGAACATCACTGGACGATTTCGTGCGTCGCGAACTGCATGCACCCGTGGGGATGGAGCAGACGCAGTTCAACCTCCCGCGTAGCGTGCGCAGGCGGGCCGCGCCCATCAACGTGTGGCGCGGTACGCCAATTCAAGGGGTCATCCACGACCAGAACGCCGCCCGCTTCGACGGCGTGTCGGGGCATGCGGGTCTGTACAGTACGGGGCGAGACCTTGCGCGGTTCGCGCAGATGCAGCTCCGCCGTGGCGCGGCGGATGGTGGCGTCGTAGTGCTCGAGCCCGAGACGGTGGATGCGTTTACGGAACCGGGCCGGGGTCACCGGGCGTTGGGTTGGGAGATCAATGACACGACAACGAGCGAGAACACAGGCACGCTGTTGTCGCCGCAGGCATACGGCCACGGCGGGTTTACCGGGACGTCGATCTGGATCGATCCGACACGCAACGTGTTCGTGGTCCTACTGACGAACCGTGTATACGCGCCGCGCACAGGCCGGTCGATCACGCGGCTGAAAGGGATTCGAGCGGATCTCGCGGATGCGGCGGTGCGGCTGCAGCAACGTTCGTGTCGTCTCTTGGAAGCGCTAGGGGGAACGGCGCGCTGCTGAATCACGGGCCGTGGCCCGCGGTCGTGCCAGGCGCTAGTTTTCGGAAGCAGCCACGGGGGAGCCCATGATAGACGCGGACATGGTTCGCAAGGCATTGCGGCAGGTAAAGGACCCGGAGATCGGCCTCAACATCATGGACCTTGGCCTGGTCTACGATGTGGACGTCGAGGAGGGTGAAGTGCACGTCAAGATGACGCTCACCTCTCCGGGATGTCCGGCGGGCGGTCAAATCATGGGCGATGTGGATCAGACAGTGCGGATGATGGAGGGTGTGACGGGTGTCGAAGTGGAATTGGTGTGGGAGCCGTTTTGGACGCCGGAGCGGATTGACCCGAAGGTGCGGTCATTTCTGGGTCACTGATTTCTCGCTTCCATTCACTGCGTGCAACACTTCGGTTTCGCCGAGGGCTTTGCCCTGCCACCGTTTCAAATCGTCGACCTTCCGCAATTCCTTTGACGTAGTCGGTGCCGCCACGGCGATTGCCTGCAGCGTGCCGTTGGGACAGAGGACGCCGATTTCAATTCCCAAATCGCTCGCTGCACGTTGGCGAAGCGCCTTGAGACGTTCGACGCGTTGTTGGGCGCTCCGCGACACCTTCGGCCGCGGACCTTGGGGTACTTCTCCGGCGGTGTGTCCAGACCTTGTTGCACTGCTTGGATCAGCTCTTCACCGTAGCGTCGGGCGGAAGCCGCCGGCACTCCTTTCAATGACCGCAGCCGGCGCAGGGTGGTAGGTGCGGAACGGGCCAGAGCGGTGAGGGCGTCGTTGCCCAACACCCGGAACGGTGCTCGGTCGAGGTCGGCGGCCTTTCCCTCGCGCCACTCGTACACCGCCTTCAGGACGGCCAGCGACTTGGGCGTGAGCGACTTGGCGCTCTTGACGCGAAGGAAGCCCTGGCCGTTGCCCCCGTTCGAGGTCCACCGGATCTTCTCGAGGCGCTTGAACTCCTCTTCGGCCCATTCCAGTCGCCCTTGATCCTGGAGCCTGCGCCGCAGCTCGTCCCGCAGCCTGAGGAGGTACGCGGTGTCGGATGCGGCGTAGGAAATCATCTCCGGCGTGAGTGGACGTCGGGACCAATCGGCGCGCTGCATCTTCTTGTTCACTGTTACGCCGAAATACTTCTCCAGCAATGGACCCAGGCCGACGGACGGCTCCCCGAGGAGCTGCGCGGCGATGCGGGTGTCGAAGAGGTGCCTGGCCCGAAAGCCGTAATCCCGATCGAGGACACGCAGGTCATAATCTGCGTCGTGGAAGACAACCTCCACGGCGGGATCGGCCAAGATGCGACCAATGGGCTTGAGGTTGCTCACGCCCAGCGGATCCACGATGGCAGTGCTCGATTCAGCGCTGATCTGGACCAGGTAGATCCGATCGACGTACCGGTGGTAGGACGCCGCCTCGGTGTCCAGGGCGACGAGTGACTGCTCCTTCAGATCACCGACGAACGTGCTGAGGGCGTCGTCGTCGGCGAGGAGGAGAGGCTGCCGAGATCCTGCAGATTTCCCCATGCTCACCGAAACATGGCACACGGACACGCCGCGCGGGAGTGCCACCACCAATGGCGCATGACAGTTTTCTACATTTTCCAGATTCTATGTGGAAACTACGTAACCTATTTATTACCATTGGTTTAAGGCGAACACACTAAGGACACTGTTAATACATTTTAGCGACAGTTACTGTACACTTACGAGGAAATCTCCAGGGCCCCGAGGCCATTTTTTTGTCTCGAGGTTGGCGTAGAGTATTATTACCGCCCCACCCTTTTCAGCGGATGAGACGTGAGCTCGCTCCACTCCATCGACCTCGTGGTGTACCCGGATGACTGTGACGCGAACGGCCAGGTAGGCGGTCCTGCCCTGGTGCGACTCTTTGAGCGCGCCCGGTGGGAAGCCTTTGCCAGGGGGCCGGGCCTCGACTTGTTCGAGCCCGGAACCGTGTGGCCCGCGGTTCGCAAAACCACTCTCGACAGTCACGAAGGGATACGGGCGGGTACGCTGATCACGGTGGACACCACGCTCACCCACCAAGGGGACACGACGTTCACCCTGCACCAGGCGGCGCGCCGGGCCACCGATGGCGCGGTGGTGGCGGAGGGTGAATTCGTGATCGCCTGCATCGACGGCCGGGGCGTGTCGGTGCGTGTCCCTCAGTCGGTGAGTCGCCTGTTCGGGACCAAGCCCTCGGTCCGCCCGGGTGAAACCCAGCACCTGGCGTTGGGAGACGTGGCCACCGCCGTGGACATTCAGGGCGACGGTCCGGCCATCCTCTTCGTCCACGGGTTTCCGCTGGACCGCACGATGTGGAGGCATCTGAACGCCACGTTGACCGGATGGCAGCGCATCGCCCCGGATCTTCGGGGGATGGGTTTGAGTGCGACGCCGGAGAACGGATACAGCATGGCGTCCTACGCCGACGATCTCGTGGCCTTGCTCTCGGCGCTCCGGTTGGAGAAGGCGGTGGTGTGCGGTATGTCCATGGGCGGCTACGTGGCGTTCGAGATGTTCCGCCGTTACCGAGACAGGGTTGCGGGGCTGATTCTGATCAATACCCGGGCGGAACGGGACTCCACGGCGGCCATGCAGGGTCGGGACAACATGATATCCCTCGTGGAGCGGGACGGTGCCAGTGCCCTGGCGGATGTCCTGGTGCCCAAGCTCTTGGGGCCGAGCTCCATGGCCGCGATGCCCAGGGTGGTGGAGCACGTCCGCACCATGATATGCGGCACCTCCACGAACGGGTTGATTGGGGCGCTCAAGGCGATGCGGGAGCGGCAAGACTCGACGTCGCTGCTCCCAACCATCGATGTGCCCACCCTCGTCGTCGGCGGGAGGGACGATCAGCTGATGCCTGTAGGCACCGCACGGGAGTTGGCGGGGGGAATACCGGGAGCCCAGTTCACGCTGATTCCGGAGGCCGGCCACGTGACGCCGCTGGAGCAACCCATCGCGTTGAGCAGGGTCGTCGGGGAGTTCTTGGAGTCTCTGCGATAGCGGGAAGCAGGGAGGTGTGTCACTCCCCACTTCCCTCTGGCTCCATCCTATTTGCTGCTTCCCACCGTTTCTGACTCCGCCGCAAAATCCGCCAGCAGCTCGTCGATCGTCCGGCTGTGATGCATCGAGCAGAACTTCGGGCCGCACATGGCGCAGAACTCCGCGCTCTTGAAGTACTCGGACGGGAGATCCTCGTCATGGTATTCCCGCGCCCGGTCCGGATCGAGTGAGAGGCGGAACTGCTCGTTCCAATCGAATTCGTAGCGTGCCTTGGAGAGAGCATCGTCCCGATCCCGAGCGTGCGGCCGCCCGCGAGCGATGTCGGCGGCGTGGGCGGCGATCTTGTAGGCGATCACGCCGTTCCGCACATCCTCGGCGTTCGGCAGACCCAAATGCTCCTTGGGCGTCACGTAGCACAACATGTCGGCGCCGTGCCAGCCGATCATCGCCGCACCAATGGCACTGGTGATGTGATCGTATCCCGGAGCGATGTCGGTGACCAACGGTCCCAGTGTGTAGAACGGGGCCTCGTCGCAGATCTCCTTCTGCAACCGGACGTTCATTTCGATCTCTTGCATCGGGATGTGTCCCGGTCCCTCGACCATCACCTGCACGTCCTGGGCCCAGGCGCGGCGCGTGAGCTCACCCAGCGTTTCCAGCTCGGCGAACTGCGCCTTGTCGCTTGCGTCGGCGAGCGATCCGGGGCGCAGGGAGTCTCCCAGTGAGATGGTGACGTCGTACGTGCGGAGAATCTCCAGCAGCTCGTCGTAGTGCTCGTAGAGGGGGTTCTGTTTCCGGTGAGACATCATCCACACGGCGTGGAGCGATCCTCCGCGACTCACGATCCCGGTCACCCGCCCGTGCACGAGTGGCAGATGCTCGATCAACAAGCCCGCGTGGACCGTCATGTAGTCGACCCCCTGCCGGGCCTGCTTCTCGATCACGTCGAGCATGTCCTGGGCGGTGAGATCGGTGACCTGATCCACCTGCAACACCGCCTGATAGATGGGCACCGTGCCGATGGGCACCTCGGACGCGGCGATGATCGCCTCGCGGGTGGCGTCGAGATCCGCTCCGGTGGACAAGTCCATGACGGTGTCGGCTCCGTGGCCGACTGCCGCCCGGAGCTTCTGGAGCTCTTCGTCGATGTTCGACGTGACTGCCGAATTGCCGATGTTGGCGTTGATCTTGACCCGGGCCACCTTGCCGATGGCCATCGGTGCGAGGTTGCCCGCCAGGTGGTGAATGTTGGCGGGGAGGGTCAGCCGTCCCCGGGCGATTTCATCGCGCACCAGCTCCGCCGGAAGTTCCTCCCGGTCGGCTACAGCGCGCATGGCTTCGGTGATCTCGCCCTGCCGGGCACGGTACATCTGGGTGGGACATGCATCCTTCATGGGACTTCCTCCGCCGGGATCAACCGGATCAGGTTCAAAGGGTGTGATCTCAGCCTGCAGAGCGGCAGGCACCCCCGTCTCTGACTCTACGATGGGGAATCTAATGACTGAGCCGGAGGGGTGGCTACGGGCTCTTGCGCCCGCCGAGGCCCCCGGGGAGGTTTGAACGGGCCCACCATTCTTGGGAGTTGCGCATGAACGTTCGCCTTGCCGCGGCAGCCTGCGCCGTTACCCTCGGTCTTTCGGTCCCGCTAGCGGCGCAGCAGCCGGCGACGGTAGTGCTGCGAGGCGGTCACCTCTTTGACGGTGTCGGCAACCGTGCGGTACCCAACCCTGGGCTGGTGATCCGAGCGGGGAAGATCTTTGAGATCGGTGCAGGTTCCGACCAGGAACTCGGACCAACCACCGTCATCGAACTCCAAGACGACGAGTACGTCCTTCCTGGATTCGTCGACCTTCACGCCCACTACGCCATCGATCTGTTTGGCCGTGGCCGGGTGGATGAGCGCGTGGCCTATCCGGTTCTCTTCCTGGCCAACGGCGTAACGTCGACGTTTCCCGCCGGGGAAATGAACCCGGTGGAAATGCGGGACCTGCGCATGCGCATCGACCGGGGTGACGCGACAGGACCGAGGATTTTCAATTCCGGTCCCTATTTCGGCTCGTCCAGACCCGGATGGGACCGTGAGATGACGGCGGAAGAGATCTACACCGACGTGGACTACTGGGTGGCGCAGGGGGTACGTGGGTTCAAGGCCAAGGGCATTCAACGAGGGCAGCTCCAGGCTCTGGTGGAACGGGCCCACATGCACGGCCTTCCCGTGACCGGACACCTGGGATCGGGTTTTCGTAACACGGTGAACCCACGTGACGCGATCCTCATGGGCATCGATCGCATCGAGCACTTCATGGGAGGTGGCGGGATGCCGGCGGAGCGACCCGCCTACTGGTCGCTGGAGAACCTGGAAACCGACACACCCGAATTCGCGGCGACGGCCCGGCTGTACATCGCCCACAACGTGTTCTTCGATGCAACGCTCTCGGCGTACGGGTATTACGGCGAGCGGGATCCCGAGGTCTACACGTACTTCGTGGACGAGAAGGAATTCCTCACGCCGTACATGCGGGACATCATCGCGGCGCGGGAGCCGCGGCGGGTCAGCGAGCAGTTCGAGAAGATCTACTGGGTGAAGCGCAAGACGATCAAGGCGTTCTATGATGCCGGGGGCGGTCACCTCATCACCTTGGGGACCGACCACCCGAGCTGGGGTGAGTTCTTCTCGGGTTTCTCCGTGCACCGGGAGCTGCAGTCGTTTGCCTTGGCCGGTATTCCGCCGGCGGATGTGATCAAGTTCGCCACCAACAATGCGGCACGGGCGCTGGGCGTGGGTGACAGGCTCGGCACCATCGAGACGGGGAAGCTGGCGGATCTCGTGGTCGTGGCGGGGAATCCGCTGGAGGACATCCGCAACACCCGCAACGTGCAGTGGGTCGTCAAGGCGGGCCGGGTGTACGATCCGGACGAGTTGCTAGCCTCCGTGAAGGGCACCATCGGTCCGCGGAACGCCGAGGAGGAATTGGCGTGGATGCCGCGGGGTCGGGGAGAGAGTGGCCGCGAGCGGTAGGACCATGCTGCCCGCGCCGTTCTTTGTGCGCGGCTTCGTGGTGCGGGCGGTCGCGTTCTGGGCGTTCGTGCGGCTCGTCGTGTATGCCGTCACGCTCGGTGTCGTTTCGCAGGACCCCGGAATCGTTGATCCGGTGCGGGAGGCGATGCAGCTCACGCCGCAGGGCCTGCTTGCGGTGGTGGCGCTGGTGTACGGGCTCGTGCTCATCGACGCTCGGCGGCGGAACCTACCCGTCTTTCTGGCCAACATGGGGGTCGGCCGCGTCGCGGTCGGCGCCCTCGTCCTCGGCCCGGTGTTGGTGGCCGAGATCATCGTCAGCATGGTGCTGTGAAGCAGCCCCTACTGGCCGCCGAGTCCATCGGCAAGTCCTTCGGGAGGCGGCAGGTCCTGAGGACGGCGTCACTGTGGGTATATCCCGGTGCCGTCACGGCGCTCGTGGGCCGGAACGGCGAGGGTAAATCCACGCTGTTCAAGATCGCCGCGGGACTCCTACGGGCGGACTACGGCATGGTGCGATACGAGGAGCACCGCTTCTCCCGGACGCGCCTGCCCGACATGGCGAGACGGGGCCTGTTCTTTCTGCCCGAGCGATCCCTCCTGTGTCGATCGCTCACCTTGCGCAACCACTTCCGCGCCATCGAACATCACTTCGGGGATCGACACGTCGATCACGCGGTGGATCTCTTGAACCTCGGCGCGCTCATCGACCGACAGGCGCACCAGCTATCGGGGGGCGAGAGGCGACGGGCCGAGTTGGCCCTCGCCGTGGCCCGGGGCCCCAGCTGCCTCTTGGCCGACGAGCCCTTCCTCGGGATCGTGCCACGCGATGCGGAGTTCCTGACAGTGGTCTTCAAACAGCTCGCCCGAGACGGGTGTGCGGTCGCCATCACGGGGCACGAGGTGCAATCGCTGTTCGACACGGCGGATGACGTTCTCTGGATGACGGCCGGAACGACACACGCGTTAGGCACGCCCGCGAAGGCGCGGAAACACCATCAGTTTGTTCGAGAGTATCTTGGGTTTGAGGCGTTGAGGTAAGGAACCTGGCGACAAAAGGAATCCAGCGGATGATGAACCATAGAGAATCCATGGTGGCTGGCGCCCTGGCCCTGGCCGCCTGCGCGGGAAACAACTCGGACGCGACGTCACAGGTGGCCGTCGACGTGGATCGCATGCTGGCCGACGTGGAATTCCTGGCCGCCGATTCCCTCGAGGGGCGCCTGGTTGGATCGGAGGGGAATCGTCTTGCCCGGCAATTCGTGGCGGGCAGGTTCCGAGAGCTGGGCATCTCCGCGTTCGGCGAATCGTACGTGCGTGAGTTCACGGCCACGCGCCGCCAGACGGAGCTACACGGTGCCAACGTGGTGGGATACGTGGAAGGCACGGAGGTCCCAGATCGGTTCATCGTGATCACGGCGCATTACGATCACGTAGGGGTTCGGGACGGCGAGGTGTTCAACGGTGCGGATGACAACGCCTCCGGCACCGCGGCCGTAATGGCCCTGGCAGAGTACTTCGCCGGGAACCGCCCTCGGCACTCCATCATCTTCGCAGCGGTGGACGCCGAGGAACGCGGCATGGGCGGATCCCGCTCTCTCGTAGACCAACCCCCGGTGGCGCTGGAACAGATGGCGGTGAACGTGAACATGGACATGGTGAGTCACAGCGAACGGGAGCTATACGTGGCCGGCACCCACCACTACCCCTTCTTGAAACCCCTCGTGGAGCGTGTGGCGGTACCGAGCGAGATGGCGCTGCTGTTCGGACACGACACCCCAGATCTGGGGAGCGGCGATTGGACGAATTCTTCGGACCACGCGCCGTTTCACAGGAGCGGCATCCCGTTTCTCTATTTCGGCGTCGAGGACCACGCGGACTACCACCGGGCGACGGACGAGTTCGAGACCATCAACCCCGAGTTCTTCGCCCATGCCGTCACGGTCATACTCGGCGTGGTGATGGAGCTGGATCGTGACCTGGAGTCGGTGACGGCGGCTCGGCAATGAGTTCCGAGAGCAAGAGCTGCGAGTGGCCCACCGGCGACGACCTCATGATCGCGTACCACGATGAGGAGTGGGGCGTTCCGCTGCACGACGATGGAAAACTCTTTGAGTTCTTGGTCCTCGATGCCTTTCAAGCCGGTCTGAGCTGGCGCACCATCCTGCACAAGCGCGAAAACTTCCGCAGGGCGCTTGACGGGTTCGATCCCGAGCGGATCGTCCGCTATAACCAGCGGAGCATCGAGAGACTGATGAAGGACGCGGGGATCATCCGCAATCGGCTGAAGATCGAGGCGACCATCGCCAACGCAAAGACGTTCCTCCAGGTGCAGGACGAGTACGGCTCCTTCGACACGTATATCTGGCAACTGGTGGGTGGGGCACCGAAGCAGAACAGGTGGCGTTCCCTGAAGCAGTTACCGGCTAGCACCCCGGCGTCGGACCGGATGAGCAAAGACTTGAAGAGCCGGGGCTTCAAGTTCGTCGGGTCCACCACGTGCTATGCGTTCATGCAGGCGGCCGGCATGGTCAACGATCACCTGGTGAGGTGCTTCCGATACGACGAGGTGCAGAAGCCGACATCATGACGGAGCTGAAGTTCAGTGTCCCCGAGGCCGGAGGGGAGGTCTCCGCACTGCTCGCTGTGCGGGAAGGGAGCCGTGTCGTCTACGTCCTTGGGCACGGGGCCGGCGCCGGGATGCGGCATCCGTTCCTGGAACGCGTGAGTGGGCTCCTGGTGGAGCGTGGCATCGGCACCTTTCGCTATCAGTTCCCTTATATGGAATACGGGAAGAAGCGTCCCGACACCCACCGCGTCCTCCACGGAACCGTCCGGGCGGCCGTGGCCGCGGCGGCCGATGCGGTGCCCGATGTGCCGCTCATCGCCGGCGGGAAGTCCATGGGTGGGCGCATGACCTCGTTGGTGCAGGCGTCCACGCCGTTGACCGGCGTGGCCGGTCTCGTGTTTCTGGGTTTCCCGCTGCACGCGCCGAACAAGCCCGGCACGGAGCGGGCGGACCACCTGCGGGACGTGAAGGTTCCCATGCTGTTTCTGCAGGGCACCCGGGATTCCCTCGCTGACCTCGAGTTCCTCACGCCCGTCGTGGACGGACTCGGCCCAGGAGCCACCATGCACATCGTTGAAGGTGGGGACCACTCATTCAAGGTGCTCAAGCGTTCGGGTCGCACGGAGGACGATGTGTACGACGAGCTGACCGGCGCCATCGAGGACTGGACCGATCGGCTGACCTAGTCGTCTGCCGGATTCTCCCATTCATCGAGCGTTTTGGGCCAATCGCCCTTGAGCAGCCGTGAGATTGCCCGGTCGGCGAGCAGCTTTCCCCCCGTCTGGCAGTTGGCGCAGTAATTCACCTCGTTCTCGGCGAATACAATCCGCTGCACCGGCGCATCACAGACGGGACACGGCTGGCGAAATCTGCCGTGGACGGCCATTCGCTCGTGGAACGCCGTGACCTTGTCGGGAAATCCATCGCCCACCTCGCGACGGAGACGCTCGGTCCACGTGGTGAGCGTCGCGATCGTGGCGGTGTGCAACTCCCCGATCTCTTCATCCGAGAGTTGTCGCGTACGCTTGAGGGGTGAGAGTCCCGCTGCGTGGAGGATCTCGTCCGAATAGGCGTTGCCGATGCCGCTGAACAGCCGGGGGTTGGTCAGCGCACGTTTGAGCGTGCGGTTTTCTCGGATCAAGGCCGCGCGAAATGCGTCCGCCGTCGAGTCCAGCACCTCGAGGCCGCCGGGGTCGTGCTCGGCGAGGGCGGCGTCACCGCGGACCACGTAGAGGGACGCTCGCTTCTTGGGACTCGCCTCGGTGAAGAGCAGGGTGCCAGTGGCAAAGTCAAACGCTGCGAGTCCCACCCTCTTGGGAATGCGGTGCCCGCGTGGCTTCCATCGGAGTCTCCCGGCAATCATCAAGTGGATCACGAGGAAGAGGTCGTGGTCGAAGCACAACACGATGCGCTTCCCGATGCGTCGCACCGAACGGATTGTCTCATCTTCGATCGCCTGAATCGGCGGGTCCACAGATCGCAGCACGAACGGACTCGCCAATCGCACCTTCTCGAGGGTGGCTCCACCCACGTGACGTTGGAGCGCCTCGAGGTAGACCGTTACGTCGGGGAGTTCGGGCATGTCATGGCGCGAGTGAAGTGGCGGTTGCGACAGACTAACTTAACCTCGCATCCCAGCGCCGCAGAGAGCAGGGACAATGGATGATCCCCGGAAGCTCCAAGACATGCTGCACCGCATCAATGACGCACGGGCTCGGCGTGAGCGTGAGGACCACTCCGAGCTGGAGATCCTCTTCGACCGTCCCTCGACTCGGCTGGCCATCTACGGATCCCTGGCGCCCGGTGAAGTCAACCATTGGGTCATCGAAGACATCGGTGGAACGTGGTCCGACGGGCACGTGCGGGGGACGGTTCGGATGAAAGGCTGGGGCAGCCACGTCGGCTTTCCGGGCATGACGTGGATCCCGGATTCGGACGAGCGAGTTCCGGTGAAGTTGTTGGCGTCGGAAGGGCTCCCGGAGCAGTGGGAGCGCATCGACGCGTTCGAAGGAGGAGATTACGTGAGAATACTGGTTCCCGTCGAGATCGTAGATGGGGCGCCGGTGGTTGCCAACATCTATCAGCTTCGAGTAGATCCCGCCGCAGACGACTGACCGGTCAACCCCCGCGATCGTGTACGTCCACCACTACTCGCGACTCCCTGCCCGTGGTGTGACCTGGCGTGGACTCGGCCCCCGAGTCGAAGTCCACATGCCAGGTTTCTTCGGAAGGCCGGCGGTGGGTGGCCCACCAACTCGTCGCGTCCTCATCGGACCAGGCCGGAACGTCCGTGACCTGCTCGAGGCGCTGCAAGAGGGCTCTGGCGTCCGCCGGTCGGTGCACCGGGTCCTTTTCGAGGCACAGGAGGACGAGCCGCTCGAAGTCACGTGAGATCGGGCTGTCCGTGCGGCTTGTAGGAGGATCGGGAATGGTGTTCAGGTGGTGGCCACAGACCTCGATGACGCTCTCTCCCGCAAACACGTGGTCACCTACCAGGAGATAATACGCCACCGCGCCGAGGGCATACATGTCGCTCTGCGGGCTCGCCGCGGAGGACTTGTTGATGACCTCCGGAGAGAGGTACAGCGGCGTTCCGGTGAGGGCCGTCGTCCCGGTTATTGTGGGATCGTTGCCCTGGGGCTCCAACTCCCGCACCAGGCCGAAGTCCAGCACCTTAACCACGTCCTTGGCGCCGCCGCGTTCGCACAGCATGAGGTTGGACGGCTTGATGTCACGGTGGATCAGGCCTTCGCCGTGGGCCTCGGCGAGGGACCCGCACGCCTGCTTCAAGATGTGCAGCACGCGCTCCTGGGGCTGGGGACCGTACCGGCCCACGAGCCTGTTCAGCGTGACGCCGTCGAGGTACTCCATCGCATAGTAGAAGACGCCGTCCGGCGTTCTGCCGTAGTCGTAGATCGCCACCGTGTTCGGGTGTGTGAGCTGCGACGTGAGCTGGACCTCCCGCTCGAACCGGGCGATGCCCTTCAGGCTGGTGCGATCGGGACGGAGGAGCTTGATGGCGGTGGGGCGGCGGAGCAGTGAGTGACTGGCACGGTACACCTTGCCCATGCCCCCCTCGCCCACTTTCTCTTCGAGCTTGTACTGCCCGAGTTGCTCGGCTTCGGTCACGTCCTTGCGGAGTTTGCCGATGACGTGGGAGGAGACGAGGATTCCCGCCGAACCGGCAACGAGGAGCGAGAGGAGGATCCACAGTCCGTTCCGCAGCTTGATATATGTGTCGTAGGCTTCACTCTTGTCGACCTCGGTGGTGACGCCGAAGCCGTACGCCTCGAGCCATGTCCAGGCGCCCACCACGTTCACGCCGCGGTAATCCCGATAGCCAGCGACGTCGACACTGTCTTCGTCGCGGGACGTGGCGGAGGCGGCCATCCGCGTCAGAGGCCAACCCGCGGTGGGCGTCGGCGGCTCGAATCCCTCCACCAGGTTGCCGCCGGGATCGCGGATGCTTATCCGAAGAACGGCACTCGCGACGGTATCCGGCAGCAGGTCAATCGAAACGAGTTGATCGTCGAAGCGGCTGTCCGAGATCATCAAGCCGTTCTCGTCGAACGCATACGTTTCCCCTGATTCGCCCAGCCGGGCGGCCCAGAGGATGTCGGTGAATTCCTCCTCCGGCCGGATGCCGAACGCGAGGATTGCCAACACCTCCCCGGAATCGCTGATGATGGGTGCCCCCACGAACATGATGGGCTGGCCACCCCGATTGACCGTTGCGCCCGGCAGGTTGGGGACTGGCATTTCGACAGGGAGGGTCACGACCGTGTCGCCTTCGAACACGCGACGGATGTAGCCCAGGAGATCGACAGCGGCCGGCTGCCCCACGGTTTCCCGGAACTGTGCGGCGAGGGACCGGGCCGTGGCATCGACCACGAAGTAGCCCTCGTATCCATACGACTCCACGACGTCGTCGAGCACGTCGGCCAGCTCGGCGGCCTCGGCCGATGCCCGTAGTGCTTCGGCTCCTCCGGGAGTCTGCTGCCCGCGACGGGCCAGGGCCTCCACCGTTGAACGGATGCGGGGGTCGCTCGCGTGATGGCCCGCGGCAATCCGGTGGTTTTCCAACCACAGGGTGAGTGCCGCCACGTCCGCGCGAAGGATGGTGGTGAGTTGTGCCCGCAGGCTGTCCCCGATGGTGGCCCGGAGTGTCTGGTTTGTCAGTACCCCGATGACCGCCAATGCCGCCGCGGCTATCAGCGGGATCAGCCAGGATCGCACCTGGACGACGGACGTCGTAGCGACGCTCGTGGGTGTCCGGATCGGCGAATCGGTGGAAGGCACGCTGCGGTCTCTGTGGCTGCCGGGGTCTTGGAAGGGCTAGAATCGCTTCCCGCCCGAGCTTTCACAAGAGTTCACATCGTGCATCTGTCGGTCGCCCGGACCCCGAGAATATCTTCCTCATAGATGGACGAGGTCCTGGAGAGCATGCGCCGGGCGCTCGGGGAGCGCTACAGGATCGACGGCGAGATCGGACGAGGCGGCATGGCCGTCGTGTATCACGCGGATGAGCCACGACGGGAGCGCGAGGTCGCCATCAAAGTCCTCGATTCGAGTGTTCGAAGCGTCTTGGGTAGGAAACGGTTCCTGCGTGAGGTTTCCGTGTTGTCCGGGCTGTCCCACCCCCACATCGTTCCGATTCTGTCTGCAGGCCAAGCCGACGGGTTGTTGTATTACGTGATGCCCTTCATCGATGGCGAGACGGTGTTGCACCGGATTCGTTCCGATGGACGGTTGCCGGTCTCCGAAGCCGTGGTGTATGCGAAGGAGGTGGCCGGTGCGTTGGCGTTTGCTCACGAGCGCGGTGTCGTGCACCGGGACATCAAGCCGGAAAACGTCCTCCTCTCGGATGGCCACGCGGTGGTGGCCGACTTCGGGATCGCCCGCATGTTGAGCGACGTTGGGGGGGACACGTTGACCCAAACCGGGTTGGTCATTGGATCGCCGCTCTACATGAGCCCCGAGCAGGCGGCGGGGCGGCGGGAGATCGACGGCCGGGCGGACATCTATGCCCTGGGTCGAGTGCTCCACGAAATGGTGACGGGGAAGTTGCCGGACGCTGCCGCAACGGAACGGGGAGTGCTCGACGTGCCGCAAGAGTGCGCCGAGGCCCTCGCGGGGGCCCTCGCCGACGACCGGGAGGAGCGGTTTCGGTCCGCGGCGGAATTCGCCGCGGCTCTCGGGTGATCCCGGTTAGATCGGCGTGAGCACCGCCGGCTCGTGCCGCGGCGTGGGCTCGCCATACGCCCCGACATCGGCGTAGTGCTTGTTCCACTCCTCTCGGAGACAAAACGGATCCAACCCTGCGGCGCGATCGACGGCCAGGACCCCGTCGAGGTGGTCGATCTCGTGCTGGAGCAATTCGGCGAGTGCCCCCTCGGCCTCCACCATCTGCTCTTCACCTCTGCCGTCCGTGTACCTCACGCGAATGCGATACGCCCGCTGGACCTGGACCATGAGGTCGGGGAACGAGAAACAGCTGTCCCACACGAGAAAATCCTCTGTTCCCACGTCGACGATCTCGGGATTGAGGAGCAGCCACGGTTCGTCCATCTCGGTGTAGACCATCCGCATCGGGGCACCGATCTGCGACGCGCTAAGGCCCCGGCCCGTGCCGTGCCGGGCCTGGAGATCCCGGAGGGTCTCCCGCAAATCCGTGGCCACCAGTCGCACCGCCGGCGATCTATGGTTGGTGACCGCCTCGCAGCGCATGCGCAGGATGGGGTCACCGAGCAAGCGAATTCGGTGTATTGTCATTTCCGGGTTACCCCCCCGGTTCCAAGTGGACCACCAATGTAGGGACGAAACATGATTGCGGCCACAATTCTTTCAGCCGGTGCGTCGTCCAGGATGGGATATCCCAAGGCCCTCCTGGCGTATCATCATGGAACGTTCCTCCAGAGCATCCTGGATGCGACAGCCGCCGCAGGGATCCACCGCCGCATCGTCGTGGTTGGGCCGAACCCAGATAAGATCTTGGAAAAACACGACTTACGTGATGTCACGGTGGTGACCACCGAGCGCTTCGACGCCGGTCCCATCGGCTCGATCCGGGCTGCGATACGGGAGGTGCAGGCCCATCCCATCGACGGCCTTCTGGTGTGGCCGGTGGATATGCCCCACGTGACTATTGCCACCGTCGAGACCCTGGTGGACGAGTTCCGGGAGTCCGCTGCCGCTATCGTGGTTCCCGTGTTCGAGGGCAAGGGGGGGCACCCGGTGATCTTCGGCAGGGAGGTGTTCGACGAGCTACTCAGCGCCCCCGACCAGGAGGGGGCGAGGTCTGTGGTCCGGGCCGACCCGTCCAGGGTGTTGAGGGTGCCCGTGGCGGACTCCGCCGTTGTGGAGGACCTCAACACCCCCGGCCAATATCGGTCGCTCCAGCGACGCGAGGACCAGAGGGTCCAAGGATAGGAAAAGGGGCAAAGGGTGATGCCCTTTGCCCCCATCGCCATCCAACGCGGGCCCTAGTCCGAGATCTGCACTCCGCCCCTGTCCATGCCCGGCATGCCGGTGATCCGGAGCTTCAACACGTACTGCACGTCCATGTCGTCCCGCCAGATTCCGTAGATGTCCCCTCCCAAGAACCGCATGGGCTGATACTTGTCGGGCATCGCCAGGGTGCCCAGGAAGCGTCCCCTGCCGTCGAACACGTCCCAGTTGGGCGATCCCATCCCCAGTTGCGGATTGAAGTCCTCGATTTCCTCGTCGCTCAGCTCACTGGGTACCACCAAGTGTTGTACCCAGATGCTTTCGTTGGGCCCTTGAAGGAACTGGGCGTACGCCGGGAAGTACTCGCCAAAGGACATGCCCTGTTCGATGATCTGGAATGCCTGGGGAGGAAGCCCCATTTGCTCGAGAAGACCCCTGAATGCCGTCTTGATGACATCGATGTCCCGCTCGGTAACGGGAGCCACCTCGAAGGGCTTGCTGATGATCCTGGTGAGTGAGCCGGACTCGTACAGTCCGATGCGATAGTCGTCGTTCACACCGTGCCACACACCCATGCCGCTGGCCAGCGACCACATGGGCTCGGGGGTGAACAGCTTCATCTCGGGTGCGCCGCTGCCGCCGAACGAGATCGTCGCGCCCGATCGGAACCGCAGCAGCGTGTCGACTGCGGCTCCCTCGGCGTCCCGCACGGCCACGATGTCCATCGTGTCCGGCGTCTGGCCCGGCTCGAACGCCAGGCGTCGCACCTGATTGACGATGGCGCCTGATTCCGTCGCTTCCCACTTGAACGGAACGCCCTGTTCCATTCGCACGGGGTAGCTTCCCGCCGCGGTGCCGTCGGCGGTGTAGAGATTGACCCGTTGGTTGCTGATGTCGGGAACGTAGACGGTGTCGCCGGCGCCGATGAGTAGCGGTGCTGCGCCAAGCTCCATTTGGCCGGGGCCGTTTCCCTTGCTGCCGAAGGAGTGCTGGAGAACACCCGATTGATCGAACGCCCTGATCAGGGACGCCTGGGTGTCGAGGACGTAGATCGATTCATCGGACGACACCGCAATCCCCGCGATGGAGCCGAACATGTAGTCGGGATCGCCATCGGCGGTTCCGATGCGAAGCTCCTCCTCCACACCCCATCCGCTGTTGGCGTTCCACACGCCCTCGGCGGGGTTTTGCACGATGGTGATGCCGGCACTATCGGTCACGGTCCCCGCCCAATTGATTGAGTCCCCGCCGGAACAGGCTCCGACGGCGAAGCTCGCCAGGACGGCGGATCGGAGACTCAGTGTCTTCATTGCTCCTCCTAAAGAGGCTGGATTTGAGAATGCCCACCATGAATTAGAGCCCGTTTGCCCTGCCCGACAACACGGTGTGCTGTGAGCGGTCAATAGAACTCTCCCACCGGATCCTCCCGGCCGTCCAAAACACCATAAGTTCTTTAATGACATTGTATTAGAACAGCTAGAAGTCGTCTTCACTTCGAATTCACAAACAAAATCGTTAAATTAGTTGCAGTAAGCGGGAGATCCAGGTAAGATTCGCGCCCCTATGAATTATATGCTACCGCGTTTGGCTGGCCAAAAAGGCCTCCGAGGAGAGATCCTCCTCCAGGTCAAGAAAGCACAACCCCTTACGGCTAAAGAACTTGGGGATATCTTCGGTGTCTCGGCCAATGCCGTCCGCCGGCACCTCAAGGAGCTGGAGGCCGAGGGGCTGATTGCCTATGGGCGGGAGCAGCGTGGCACGGGTGCTCCCACCTATGCCTATCGGCTGAGCGCCGACGGCGAAGCGCTGTTTCCCAAGCAGTACGAGCAGGCCCTCACCCGGCTCATCGGCCACGTCGTCGACACGGGAGGTAGGGACGCCGCCATCGCCGTGGTGGAGGAACAGTACGCGGATCTCCGCCGCCGGCTGCGGGGGACGGACGACGATCCCACGCCGTTCGACCGGTTGAAGACGGTGGCCGGCGTGATGGAAGAGGCGGGCTTCATGGCGGAGTCGTCACAGGAGGGCGACGAGGTGAGGCTCTCGGTGCACAACTGCGTGCTCCACGCTGTGGCCACCTGCCTGCCGGAGGTGTGCGACACCGAGCTGCAGTTCCTGAAAGAAGTCCTGGGCGCTCGCGTCGAGCGCAAGAAGCACATCATGGGCGGATGCAACGCCTGCGAATATGCCATCGATTTCCGCGGCGCCGCACCGCGGGACGCTGACGGGGAATGACTGTGATCGAAGCCCAAGTAAACGAACCATACAAGTACGGCTGGGTGACGGACATCGAGGCCGAGACCGTCCCACAGGGCCTGAACGAAGACACCATCCGCCTGATCTCGGCGAAGAAGCAGGAGCCTGAGTTCATGTTGGAGTGGCGGCTCAAGGCATATCGTCACTGGGAGAAGATGACGGAGCCCGATTGGCCCAACGTCACCTATCCGCCCATCGACTACCAGGACATCACCTACTATTCGGCGCCCAAGCCCAAAAAGGTGTTGAACAGTCTCGACGAGGTCGATCCGGAGGTCCTCAGGACCTTCGAGAAGTTGGGTATTCCTCTGGGCGAGCAGAAGCGACTGGCCGGTGTGGCGGTGGATGCGGTCTTCGACAGCGTCTCGGTGGCCACGACTTTTCAGGATACGCTCGCCGAATCCGGCGTCATCTTCTGTCCGTTCTCGGAGGCGGTCCTCAACCATCCGGAACTGGTGGAGAAGTACCTGGGCTCGGTGGTCCCCACGGGAGACAATTTCTTCGCCGCGCTCAACTCGGCGGTGTTTTCCGACGGCTCGTTTTGCTACGTGCCGAAGGGTGTGCGGTGTCCGATGGAGCTGTCGACGTATTTCCGCATCAACAGCGCCGGGACGGGGCAGTTCGAGCGCACGTTGATCGTCGCCGAAGAGGGAGCCCACGTGAGCTACCTGGAAGGTTGCTCGGCGCCGATGCGAGACGAGAACCAGCTCCACGCCGCGGTGGTGGAGCTCGTGGCCATGAAGGGTGCCCAGATCAAGTACTCCACGGTGCAGAACTGGTATCCCGGCGACAAGGACGGCAAGGGCGGCATCTACAATTTCGTTACCAAGCGGGGTAAGTGCGCCGGCGACAACTCGAAGATCTCCTGGACGCAGGTGGAGACCGGTTCGGCGATCACCTGGAAGTACCCGAGCTGCATCCTCCAAGGTGACAACACGGTGGGCGAGTTCTATTCGGTGGCGGTGACCAACAACCACCAGCAAGCCGACACCGGCACCAAGATGATCCACCTGGACGCCCGCAATTACAGCCAGTGCGATTCCATGCTCATCGGTGACCAGTGCGGGGCGCATACGTTCCCCTACATCGACGTGCGGAACAGCACGGCCACGATGGAGCACGAAGCCACGACCTCGAAGGTGGGGGAGGATCAGATCTTCTACTGCCAGCAGCGAGGCCTCGACCCGGAAGATGCGGTGTCGATGATCGTGAACGGCTTCTGCAAAGAGGTGTTCCGGGAGCTCCCGATGGAGTTCGCGGTAGAGGCACAGAAGCTCCTCGGGATCAGTCTCGAGGGGAGCGTCGGTTAACAACGGTCTTGGAGCGACGAACGGAACGATGCTTGAGATAAAGAACCTGCACGCCACAGCCGAAGGCCAGGAGATCCTTCGGGGGATCGACCTCACGGTGAAGCCGGGAGAGATCCACGCGATCATGGGGCCCAACGGCTCCGGC
This sequence comes from Gemmatimonadota bacterium, assembly GCA_039589615.1. Classification (GTDB taxonomy): domain Bacteria; phylum Gemmatimonadota; class Gemmatimonadetes; order Gemmatimonadales; family GWC2-71-9; genus B3T1B10. The sequence goes on along the minus strand of JBDHHA010000024.1, from coordinate 21,967 downwards.
AAGAGCACGCTCGCCCAGGTCCTGGCGGGGCACCCGTCCTACGAGGTCACGAAGGGCTCGGTGAAATACCTGGGCGAGGATCTGGTCGACATGGAGCCGGAGGACCGGTCCCGCGCCGGGGTGTTTCTCGCGTTCCAGTACCCCGTGGCCATTCGCGGCATCACGAACGCGTATTTTCTCCGGTCGGCCGTCAATGCGATCCGCAAGCATCGCGGCGAGGATGAGTACGATGTGCTCGACTTCGTTGAGGTGCTCGAGGAGAAGCTGAAGCAGATCGGGTGGGACGACAGCCTCATGAACCGGCCGGTGAACGACGGTTTTTCCGGCGGTGAGAAGAAGCGCAACGAAATCCTCCAGATGGCCGTGCTGGAGCCGAAGCTGGCGATCCTGGACGAGACGGACTCCGGACTGGACATCGATGCCTTGAAGATCGTCGCCGACGCGGTGAACAAGCTCCGGCGGCCCGACAACGCCACGGTGGTGGTGACCCACTACCAGCGGCTGCTGGACTACATCGTTCCCGACCACGTACACGTCCTGGCCAACGGGCGCATCGTGAAGTCGGGCGGCAAGGAGCTTGCCCTGGAGTTGGAGGAGAAGGGCTACGACTGGCTCAAGGAAGAGGCGGCGTAGGCTCATGGCTCCAGGCAACAAAGCGGTGGGCACCGAGCGGTTCGTCGACCAATACCAAGCGTTCGCATCCAACGGCGCCGCGAGGGCGCCGGCGTGGCTCAAGCGTGTCCGGGAGGAGGCGTTGGAGCGGTTTACGGCGTTGGGGTTTCCCACCACCCGGCAGGAGAAGTGGCGCTTCACCAACGTGAAGCCCATCACCCAGCACGCGTTTGCGTTGGCACGGGACGCAGAGACCCTCGTCCCCGAGCAGCTCGACCCGTATTTCCTTCCCATCGAGGGTGGGGCTCGCCTGGTGTTCGTCAACGGACGGTTTGCGGAAAGCCTCTCGACGGTTCCGGAGTTTGCTCCCGGCGTGAAGGTCCAGAATCTCGGAGCGGCGGTGGAGGAGAGTGGCAAGCTGGTCGAGGAGTACCTCGGACGGCACAGCCCGGTGGACGATAATCCCTTCACGGCGCTCAACACGGCGTTTGCCGGAGACGGCGCCTTCATCCACGTCCCGGCCAACACCGTGGTCGACAAGCCGGTGCAGGTGCTGTTTTTCACGACCGCCGGCAGCGAGCCCATCATGTCCCACCCGAGAAACCTGGTGGTGGTGGAGCAGGGTGCGTCGATCCAGCTGGTCGAATCCTACGGTGGTGCGACTGGACACCCGTACTTGACCAACGCGGTCACCGAGGTGTCGGTGGGGGACAACGCCCGAGCGGACTGCTACCGCATCCAGCGGGAGGGTGACGAAGCGTTTCACGTTGCCACGAGCAACTCGCGTCAGGGGCGTGACAGCTGGTACTCGATGACGCCTGTGGTGTTCGGCGGCGCCCTGGCGCGGCACGACATCTGGATGGCGCTGGCCGGCGAGGGGGGCGAGGGGACGCTGAACGGTCTCTACATCGCGGGCGGCAATCAACATGTGGACCACAACACGGTGATCGAGCACGCGGTGCCCCACTGTGACAGTCACGAGTACTTCAACGGCATACTCGACGATCGCTCTCATGCGGTGTTCAACGGCCGGATCATCGTCCGTCGAGGAGCGCAGAAGACCGACTCCAAGCAGACCAACAACAACCTGCTGCTGTCGGAGGACGCCAGGGCGGACAGCCAACCCCAGCTCGAGATCTATGCCGACGACGTACGGTGCACCCACGGCGCCACGCTGGGACCGCTGGACGACAATGCGCTGTTCTATCTCCAGAGCCGCGGCATTGGGGCCGAAGCGGGCCGGGCGCTTTTGACCTATGGTTTCGGTGTGGAGATTCTGAACCGTGTGGCGGTCCCGGAGGTCCGCGACTGTCTGGACCGGCTCATCAAGGAGCAGCTCCGAAGCGGTAGGGGAGGAACGGCCCCTTGAGCGGGCAACCCGTTCTGGCGGAGGACGGGTTGTCCTCGACGGCGGCGAGGGGATTCGACGTCGAGGGCGTGAGGCGGGATTTCCCGATCCTGCAGCGAAGCGTCAACGGAAAACCGCTCGTCTATCTCGACAACGCGGCCACCGCCCAGAAGCCGCAGGTCGTCATCGACGCGATAACGCGGTTCTACTCTCACGAGAACTCCAACATTCACCGCGGCGTCCACTACCTCAGTGAGCGGGCGACCGCCGCGTATGAGCAAGCGCGGGAGAAGGCCCGGGGCTTCCTCGGCGCGAAGGAGTCTCGGGAGGTGGTTTTCGTTCGAGGGACCACCGACGCCATCAACCTCGTGGCAGCCGGCTACCTGCGTCCCCGTCTCCGGGAGGGGGACGAGATCCTCGTCTCCCAAATGGAGCACCACTCCAACATCGTGCCCTGGCAACTGGCGGCGGACGAGCGGGGGGCCAAGATCAGGGTCCTTCCCATGACGGAGTCGGGAGAGCTGAAGGTGGAAGAGCTCGACGCCCTGCTGACGAAACGCACCAGGCTGGTGGCGGTGGCACACGTGTCGAACGCCCTGGGAACGGTGAATGCGGTGAGGGATATCGCGTCGGCGGCCCACGAGCGGGGCATACCGGTGCTGGTGGACGGTGCCCAGGCCGCGCCGCATCTGCCCATCGACGTGCAGCAGATGGGGTGCGACTTCTATTGCCTTTCGGGTCACAAGATGTTCGGGCCCACCGGTATCGGCGTGCTGTTCGGTCGGGCGGAGTTACTCGAGGCGATGACACCCTATCAGGGTGGCGGTGACATGATCCGAACGGTGAGCTTCGAGCGCACGAGTTACGCGCCAATACCGACGAAGTTCGAAGCAGGGACACCGAACATCGCCGGCGCCGTGGGCCTCGCCGCGGCGATCGACTATTTGAGCGCGTTCGATTGGAATGCTTTGACGGGCTATGAGGACGAGGTGCTCCGGTATGCCCATGAGACGATCGGTGCGGTTCCCGGGGTTCGAATCATCGGAACCGCAGAGCACAAGACAGCGGTCCTGTCATTCCTCTTGGAGGGCATTCACGCCCACGACATCGGGACCATAGTGGATCAGGACGGGATTGCGATTCGCACTGGGCATCACTGCGCGCAGCCGGTGATGGACTTCTACGGTGTGGCGGCGACGGCTCGTGCGTCGTTCGCCCTGTACAATACGAAGGACGAGGTCGATATCCTTGCAGCAGGGTTGAGGCGGGTCCGGGAGGTGCTTGGGTAATGTCGGATCTGAGGGAACTGTATCAGCAGATCATCTTGGACCACAATCGGGCGCCGCGGAACTTCAAGGAGATCGACGGCGCCAACCGCGTGGCCGACGCCAACAACCCGCTGTGCGGTGACAAGTTCAAACTCTACATACGCGTGAGCGACGGGGTCATAGAGGATATCGGGTTCCAGGGGTCGGGATGCGCTATCTCCAAGGCGTCAGCGTCCCTGATGACGTCGGCCGTCAAGGGTAAGACGACTGCCGAGGCGGAGGGACTGTTTGACGCATTCCACCACCTCATCATGGGGTCCGACGCCGAGGGCGATGCCAAGGTGCTCGGCAAGCTGGCGGCGTTCTCGGGCGTACGGGAATTCCCGGCGCGGGTGAAGTGTGCCACGCTGTCGTGGCACACGCTGCGGGCCGCGTTGGCCCACACGGAAAACACCGTGTCGACGGAGTAGGGTCCTTCATCCAACCAGTTCAACTGAATGACAACGAATGGAATTCGTGAAGATCGCTGAGGATGCCAGCCTGAGCGAAGGGCGGCTGATGTCCGTGGAACTCGACAACGGCGACCGGGTGTGTCTTGCCCGAGTGCAGGGCGGGGTCTTTGCCGTTCGGGATCGGTGTACCCACGCGGAGTACCCCCTCTCCGACGGGAGCGTGGGGCCGGAGTACGAGCTGGAATGTCCACTGCATGGTGCGGTGTTCGATGTCCGGGACGGAAGCGTGAAGTCCCCACCGGCGAATGAGCCGGTGAGAACGTACGAGGTGAAGGTCGAGAACGGAGCGATCTGGATTCGCCCCGGCTAGCGCCGAGTCAGATCATCGTGCGACGGCAGTGGTCCGCGATGGCGTAGAGGTCCTTTGACGGGATTGGACCCACGAGGGCCCTCGTTCCACCACCCTGCTTCCACATCACGATCTGGTATCCCCGGGAGGACCACGTCACCAACGTGTCCCCCGCCTCGGCCAGCATGTCCATCACGTTCCCCTCCGGCACCATCAGATACGTGAGCTCCTGGCCGTCGATCTGGTATTCGACAGCGACACCCTGAATCCCGTTCACATATGCAAGCCGCCCACCCTTGAGGGTGGCCTCGGGGATGTTGGGGACGTCGATGGTGTAGCCTGCCTGTGACTCGAACCAGGAGCGGAGAAAAGCCGGCTGGCTGGTCTGGACCAAAGCGGGACCCGTCACCTGATTCATGGCGACGTCGACCCAGGATTCGGCCTCGATCGTCCGCTGGGGAGGTGGAGTGGCGAGCCAGATAGAGAACGCCGCAGCGGTGGCCAATGCCCCGGCTCCCGCAGCCCCTATCAGGTCCCAGCGAAAAGCCGATCGGCGGCTGGCCCTCAAATGCTCGACGGCGAGGCCAGCGTAAACACGCTCCCTCAGGCGGGCCGGAGCCCGTTGGGAGTCGGCGATGCTCCGGAGCCGCGCAGCCAGGCGCAGGTCGATGACGTTCTGACGAAGGTCCCCGTTTTGTCGGTCGTGCAGCTTCATGATTGTCTCAGATTCTCTACTATCCCGGGGACCTTGCCGCCCCGGGGCTGAAATCCGCCGTTTGCAGCCTATCCTGCACTTGGCGAATCGGATTCCGCGGTTAAAAGTTCCGGGGTTGAGGAATGCAGCGGCACCGAACCTCGATTGGTAAACATCCGGGCCCGGGAGGGGGTTCCTTTCGGGAGAGGCTTGGTGTGGCTGTCGAGGGGGGAGCAGTGGCGAGAAGTAGTTAGTAGTTGGTGCAACTACTCTCGATGAACTCATTGAGCCGTCCATTTGCTTCCTTGCGGCCCTCAAGGGAGCATCTGGTGACCTGCAGAGCCGGCGCATCGTGCTACTTTTTACCGCTGCGCGAAACCGGATAAGGAGGTGGATTGGGTGGCTGGCCGGGATTTCGATGTGATTGTCGTTGGGGCGGGGCACGCCGGGACGGAGGCGGCGTGCGCGGCGTCCCGTATGGGGGCACGCGTCCTTCTGGTGACGTCGGCCCTCGAGACCATCGGCCAGATGTCCTGCAATCCGGCCATCGGCGGAGTGGCGAAGGGGACGGTGGTACGGGAGGTAGACGCCTTTGGTGGGGTGATGGGACGGGCGGCGGATCGTGCCACGATCCAGTTCCGGATGCTCAACCGGTCCAAGGGGCCTGCCGTGTGGTCTCCCCGGGCTCAGTGTGACCGGGGGCTCTACCGGCGGGCGGTGCGGTCGCTCCTAGAACAGCAAGGAAAGCTGGAGATCGTTCAGGGCACGGTGGTGTCCCTCTTGGACGAGGGGGGTCGGGTGGCGGGAGTGGTTACCGAAGACGGTCGCCGGTTCGGAGGACGGTCGGTAGTCGTGACCGCCGGCACCTTCCTGAGAGGTCGGATCCACATCGGGATGGAGACGCGGATCCCCGCCGGAAGGGCGGGGGATCCGGCAGTGGTGGACATGGCGGAGCAGCTGGAGTCCCTTGGGCTGGAGGTCGAGCGCTTCAAGACGGGAACGCCGCCTCGGGTGGATGGTCGGTCGGTGGATTTCTCGAAGCTGGAGCGGCAGGACGGCGAGGCGGATGGGTACCGATTCAGCCAATTCGAGCGGGTTTCTCGGCCGCAGCAGCTGCCGTGCTGGATTACCTTCGCCGGCGAAGAGGTAAAGGCCGTCATTCGGGATCGGATTCAAGATTCGGCGCTTTACGGGGGAGCTCTGGCGGGGAGAGGTCCACGGTACTGCCCCTCCATCGAGGACAAGATCGTCAAATTCCCGGATGCGGAGCGGCATCAGATCTTCCTGGAGCCCGAGGGCTTGGAAACCTCGGAGCTCTATGTGAACGGTCTCTCTACGTCTCTTCCCGTGGACGCGCAGATCGCCTTCCTGCGGGCGGTGCCGGGGTTGGAGGAGGCCCGTATGACCCGCCCGGGATACGCCATCGAGTACGATTTCTATCCGCCCCAACAGCTCACACCATGGCTCGAGGTGAAAGCCCTGGAGGGCTTGTTCTTTGCCGGGCAGATGAACGGGACCACCGGCTACGAGGAAGCGGCGGGGCAGGGAACCGTGGCGGGGATCAACGCCGTCCGGCGGCAGAGGGGGGACGAGCCCATCGTATTGGGACGGGACGCGGGCTACGTCGGTGTGCTGGTTGACGACCTCGTGACCAGAGGAGTGGACGAGCCCTACCGTTTGTTCACCTCCCGTTCGGAGTATCGCCTACTACTCCGCCAGGATAATGCTCTGAAGAGGTTGGGACCACTTGCCTCGGAGCTGGGGATGCTGACAGCGGAAGAAGAGGAGACCCTGGAGAGGAGAATCAGAGAAGAAGAGCAAGTGTTGACGGCCGCAGGACAGGCCTCCCTCAGCCCATCCCAGGTCAACCAGTATCTCGATGAGTGTGGCGAACGCCAAATTATTGTCAAACAACGAATTATAGAACTTATAAAGAGGCCTCCGGTACAGCTGTTTGAGCTTTTTGAGCGGTCTGACGGGCCGATACCGCAGGCCGCAGAAGAATCCTGGGTGTCCGCACAGGTTGAGTTGAAGTACGGCGGCTACCTGGCGAGGGAGCGGGAGGGAGCCAAGAGGCTGGCTGAGCTCGCCGGCTTTCATCTGCCGGAATCCCTCGCCCAGGCCGGAAGGATCCCCGGCGTATCCCCCAGCGACCTGCAGAATCTCGTTCTCGAAGTCATGAAGAGGAAGAAGCCCGCCGCCTGAGCATCGCGACGTCTCCGGAACAGAATCCACGTCCTACCAGGAGCAACCGGAAGGCTGCCTGACCGGTGATGTTTCACGTGAAACAGTGGCTGGTCGCCGGTGTTTCACGTGAAACTCCCGGGACTCGAGCGACCTAAACCCACCCAAAAGTTCTTTACTCCCAGACTCTTGTACCGTATATTCGGCCCGTGGCGAATGGTATCGTTCTCCTTTTTATTGCATAAACAATTGAAATTAAAGTAATTACATAACAATGGGCCTAGTCTTAGCGATCGCGAACCAAAAGGGTGGTGTCGGCAAAACCACGACGGCAGTCAATCTGGCTGCGTCGTTGGCGGCGGCGGAGCGGAAGACCCTTCTGGTGGACGCAGACCCCCAGGCCAATGCCACCAGCGGAATCGGGATCGACCGACACGTCTTGGAGCGGTCGCTGTACGACGCGTTGATGGGGGAGAGGTCGTTGGCAGACGTGATGCGTCGGAAGGTCAACTTTCACGCGTTGGATGTCATTCCGGCCACCCAGGATCTCGTGGGTGCGGAGATTGAACTGGTGAACCGGCCCGGCCGCGAGACGGCGATGCGAGAAGCATTGCGGTCGACGCGCGACGAATACGAATACGTACTCATCGACTGTCCGCCGTCCTTGGGCTTGCTCACGCTGAACATGCTCACGGCGGCCGACGCGGTGTTGATTCCGATTCAATGTGAATACTACGCCCTCGAAGGTCTTTCCCAGTTGTTGAACACCATCAAACTGGTGCAACAGAACTTCAATGAGGAATTGGCGATCAAGGGCGTGTTGCTGACCATGTACGACGCACGACTCAATCTGTCGAAGCAAGTTGCGAACGAGGCGCGGGAGTACTTCGGCGGAAAGGTCTTCAATACTGTCGTGCCGCGCAACGTGCGTATTGCGGAGGCGCCGAGCTTTGGCAAACCGATCTTGCTTTACGATGTGCAGTCGGTTGGTGCGAAGAGTTATCTGGCGCTGGCGCAAGAATTCCTCCGCTCCTGCGAAGCCAGCACGCAATCAGACTCGACTGTTGGCGCACCTTCCGAGATTCCCGTCTAATGGAAAAAACAAGCCGTCGTCTTGGTCGCGGGCTCGAAGCGCTCCTCGGACCGACAACAGTTGCAGAGGCTCGCGCTGACGGTTCGTTGACCCAAGTGCCCCTCAACGCTGTTCGCCCCAACCCGTATCAGCCTCGTCAGGCATTTGATGGGAAAGCCCTCGACGAGCTCAAGAGCTCCTTGGATCAAGCGGGGTTGCTGCAACCCATCATCGTCCGCCCTGCGGGAGAGATGGGCTTCGAGTTGATCGCCGGGGAACGCCGTTGCCGCGCAGCAGAAGCGTTGGGTTGGGAAACCATCGACGCGCTGGTACGTGACGTCGACGATCGGACGCTCCTCACGTTGGCACTGGTGGAAAACCTCCAGCGGGATGCTCTGTCTCCCATCGACGAGGCTCGCGGCTACCAACGCATGATCGATGAATTTGGCGTGTCACAAGGGGAGGTCGGCGAACTCGTCGGCAGAGACCGATCGACCGTGGCCAACGCGCTCCGGTTACTTAGGCTGCCGCAAACCGTGCAAGACCTCGTTCACGGCGGAAAACTCTCCACCGGGCACGCGCGGGCGTTGCTTCAGGTGAACGATCAGCGGACGGTTCCGGCGTTGGCTGAGCGCATGGTGACAGATCGACTGTCGGTTCGGGAAGCAGAGGCGCTGACGCGGAGCAAGAAGCCGAGCAAGCGCAGGCCACGCTATACGCGCAACGATTCTCCGCAAGACGCTCAGATCAGACGCGTCGAAGATGCGCTGCGCACGAAACTCGGAACCGATGTCTTCGTCGCGATGCGTGGTAAGGGTAGCGGTCGCGTCACGATCAACTTTTACTCCAACGACGATTTGGCGCGGATACTGGAACTCATACTTGGCGAGCCGTTCGACGGATGAGCAAGCACCGCAGAGCCGTGACGGTTTCGATTCATTGGGAAGGCGATCCGGAGGGCCAAGTGTACAAGATGCCGGCGTGGCTCTTCAAAACGCTGGCGGTGGCGAGCGTCGTGTTCGTGGTCTTGGTGGGCATCGCGGCGGTGCTCTACACGCCCATCGTGCGCACGGCGGCTCGCGTCCCGGGACTGAACGCGGAGATCGTGCGTCTCACAGACGAGAACAACCAGGTGCAACAGCTCGCTGCGACTTTGGAGGAGCTGGAGAACCGATACAACCAGATTCGCACGGTGTTGGGCGCCGAGATCATTGCCGAACCCGAGGAGCGCCGCGTGGAGCGGCCCGACGGCCTGCCCGTGCTGTTGGCGATTGCGGCCCGCGTGCCGGAAGCCGCGCCGTCGTTTGGCCCGCCGGGTCCATCGCTGCCGCTGTTTTGGCCCCTCGACTCGTTGGTCCACGGCGTCGTGACCCGGGGGTTTTCTCCCGAAGACGCTGATCGCCTCGAGCCCCATCCCGGGATCGACATCGCCGTTCCCCGGGGAACGCCGATCCGAGCGGCCGGTGGTGGCGTGGTGGCGGAGGCCAGCTTTCACCCCGAGTACGGCTTGTTCGTCCTGATAGACCATCCGGACGGATACCGGACCATGTATGGTCATACATCACGGCTTCTGGCGTCGGCGGGAGCTAGCGTGGACGCCGGCCAGGTGATCGCCCTATCGGGCAACACCGGCAGATCGACAGCTCCCCACTTGCATTTCGAAAAGCGACGGGGCGACCTTCAGCTCGATCCACGGACGACGATTGGAGAGGATTCACAGAATGGCGAGGAAGGAAGATCGTAGAGTGTCACAGGAAAAATCGGCGGGTCGGGAGCCGGGACTCTCGGTCGTGGCCGGCGGGATGGCCATCACCGGCAAGCTGGACACCAATGGTGTAGTGAAGGTCGAGGGGACGGTCACGGGCAGTGTGCGCGCGGAACGCCAAGTGCTGGTGGCAAAGGGCGGACTGGTCGATGGCGACATCCTGACTCGTGAGGCCGTCATCGGGGGAGAGGTGCGGGGGGCGATATACGCCGACGAGCGGGTGGAGGTTCAGGCGAGTTCACAGATCCACGGGGACATCACTACCAAGCGGATATTCCTCGAGGAGGGTGGAGAGGTGAACGGCCACCTGCGGATGGAGGACCCCAAGGCCCTGGACCGGACGCCGGGCGCGGACCAATCCGATCTGCAAACCGAGACGCCGGATGAACAGCCGACGGTCCAATCCGAGGAGGCCACCGCTCCGGCATGGCAGCCGCCCGTAGGCCAAGGCGCCCCGAACCACTGAGGTATGTGCCGGTTGGGGCTCTTTGTGAGCTACATGGCTCTAATTGGTTGATTTTAAACGATATAGCATCAAATGAAGTGGGCGCCCAAGGGCGCCCCTTTTGTAGAATGTCCTTATGATGTGTCGTTGCTGTCCCGTTAGTGTCTCCACAGGTTGGTGGCAAAATGGCAGTCTCTCTTGAGGATTTGGCGGCGTATTTGGATCGGTTCCTGGCGGTCGACCAGGTAGTGGATGGCCCGGGGGCCCTCAACGGACTCCAGGTCCAGAACTCGGGAAACGTGGCGAGACTGGCCGCGGCGGTGGACGCCTGCCAGTCCACCATCGACTCGGCGGCTGCCTCGGGCGCGGACCTGCTGCTGGTCCATCACGGACTCTTCTGGGGAGACCCCCAACCCGTGACGGGTCGCCATTGGCGCCGATTGAAGAAACTCCTGGACCACGACATCGCGATTTACAGCGCCCACATTCCTCTGGACTGCCACGCCGAGGTGGGGAACAACGCGGTGCTGTCTCGGGAACTCGGGATCGTAGGGGGCGAGCCGTTTGGAGACCACCACGGGACGACAATCGGCATTGCGGGTACACTGCCGATATCACGCGACGCGCTGGTCGACCGAGTCGAGAAAGTCTTGGGAAGGGCCCCTCACATCATTCCAACGGGCCCCGAACAGGTAGGCCGGATTGCCGTCGTCACCGGGGGCGGCGGGTCGATGATCGACCAGGTCCGTGGTGCGGGAATCGACACGTTCGTGACGGGCGAGGGAACACACCACTCTTACTTCGATGCCGAGGAGTGGGGGATCAACGTGGTCTACGGCGGTCACTACGCAACGGAGACGTTTGGCGTCAGGGCGCTGGCCGCACACGTGGAGGCCAAGTTCGGCACGCCGTGGGAATTCATCGATCATCCCACGGGGCTTTGAGCGACGGACGCCCCCGGCTGGGCCTCAGGTGGTGATCTCCGGCCCCTCCCCGGACGATCCAAGGGCGATCCCGGCGTTGCGACGCATCCCAGCGGCCCCGGCCCGCTCCATCGCCGTCCACCCGTACCGGGAGTCGAACTCCCCGTCGGACATCTCCGCCAGCTCCACCAGATCGAGGCTCCCGAGAAGGGGGTCTTGGCCGAGGTGGGAATCCCTCGCCTGTGCGGCAAACTTCTGGTTCCAGGGGCAAACGTCCTGGCAAACATCACACCCGAACACCCAGCCACCCATCTGCGACGCGAGCTGCGGATCGATCTGTCCCCGGAACTCGATGGTGAGATAGGAAATGCAGCGCCTGCTGTCTAACTCCCGCTCGTTGGGAAAGGCGTCTGTCGGGCACGCATCGAGACACCGCCGGCACGTGCCGCAGCGGTCAGACTCGAAAAGTGGGTCCACGGCAAGATCGGCGTCGGTGAAGATGGACGCTATAAAGAAGAAGGAGCCCCGGCGGGGATCGATGAGCATGGTGTTCTTTCCGATCCAGCCAAGTCCCGCACGCTGGGCAAGCTCCCGCTCGGGCACCGGTCCGGCGTCGACGAATCCCCGGGCAACGGTGCCCGGCCCTCCCAGGCGAATTACGTCCGCGGCAAGCTGCTCCAGAGGCTCTCGGAGGGCCCGATGGTAATCAATGCCCCGGGCGTACTTGGCCACCGCGCCCCGCCCGCCGACGGGCGAGGGATCGGGGTTGTAGTAATTGCGGGTGACCACCACGGCACGCGTGGCCCCGGGGACGATCACCGCCGGCGCGCGCCGCTTGGGAGCCTGGCGTCCCATGTATGCCATGGTCCCGGCAAAGCCGCGCTCGAGCCAACTTGAGAGTTCCTCGCCGTGGGGCGTTGGGGAGAGGTCGGTGATGCCGCAGCTGTCGAAGCCCAACGTCAGTGCGCTGTCCTTGACCCGAGACCTGCGGTCCTCCGGACTCACAGATGCATGATGAGGTCGGGGGCGAGCCGCGGGTTTACCGCCGACCGGACCGTCAACGACATTACCAGTCTCTGCCAACCACTCTGACCATCGGGCTTGGTGCTATGAACGTCCTCGTGCAAATGCTATCCCTCGCCGGCGCCGGACTGATCCTTCTTGCATTCTTCAGCCTGCAGAGAGGTTGGTGGAAGAGTCACTCCGGGCCGTATCTCTGGGCCAACCTCATAGGGGCCGCGCTGCTCACGGTCGTGGCGGTGCACGATCGTCGTGCGGGCTTCATCCTCCTGGAGGCCATCTGGGCCCTGGTGAGCGTCTGGGGTCTCGTGCGACGTTCGGGCACCGCCTCCGCTCTCGACCCGAAATCTACACCTACACGCTGAGGTCGTCCCGGAACCGCATGGCGTCCTGGATCTCCTCGAGATACGCGGCCAGCTCGCTGGCCTTCCGACCGCCGTCCCAGCCCAACTCCTGAGCTACCAGATCCACGACGGCCGGGGCTTCGGGGACGGCGTGGCCCAGCACCTCGAAGAAGAGGTGGATCCGTCGGATAAGGAGATCCGACAACGTGATGGCCATTTCCCGGCGCGTGGCGTGGACCAACTCGGCCCGGATGGCGGGATGCCCCCCCACGATCGGTCGAGCGAGATCGGGATCCGACTGGGCCAAATTCACGATGGCCGCAGATTCGGTTCCGTAGGCCCGCACGAGGTGCTCCGCCGTTTCGAGAGTGAACCCCTCCCGCCTGATCTCGGCCGTCAACACGTTCAGGTCCTGGGTGGCGCCCCCGGGAAGGGGGACGGTGTCGGTGGGGGCCCGGCCCACCACCCGCCGGCCGTCGACGTCGTGAAGCCTCTTGGCCACGAGGTTCACCGTTTCCTCGGCCACCGCCCGGTAGGTGGTCAGCTTCCCGCCCACCACGGAGACGACGCCCGACGCGCTCTCCAGGACCCGGTGCTCCCGGGATACCGCGCTGGGGTCGATCGACCCTTCACACGCCACCATGGGCCGGATCCCCGCCCAGGTAGAGACGATGTCCGCCGGCTGGAGTCGTGCCTCCGGGAAGAGGGCGTTGGCCGAGCGGAGCAGGTAGATGACATCTTCGGAGGTGGCGCGAACGAGATCGGGGTCCGTGAGGTCATCCGTGTCCGTGGTGCCGATATAGGATAGGTCGCCCCAGGGAATCACGAACATCACGCGCCCGTCGATGGGGGAGGTCATGGCGATGGCCTCGGTGTTCGCGAGGCGTTTCCGGGGCACCGCCAGGTGGACCCCCTTGGTTCTGCGGAGCACGGGCTCTCCCCCCCCGTCCTTGGCCCGAAGCTCGTCGGACCAGGGTCCCGTGGCGTTGACCACGACCTTCGCCCGAATCGTGTAACTTGAGTTGGTGACACGGTCGGTGGCTCGCACGCGCCGGACCCGGCCGTCGGCCGGCTCGAAGTCGTCGACGATGACGTAGTTTGCGACCAGCGCGCCGTGCTCGTGTGCGCTCCTGACGTTGGCGAGGGTGAGCCGCGCGTCATCACATTGTGCGTCGTAGTAGCGCCCGCCGCCCTTGAGTCCCCGGCTGCGAAGATGGGGCTCGGCACGCTGAATTCGTTGCTTGCCCAGCATCCGATGCCTTCGCACATTCCGGAATAGTGCGAGGATGTCGTATAGCGTGAGGCCGGCGGCCAGCTTCCAGCGGGAGAGTCGGCCACCCGCATGGACCGGGAAGAGGAAGGACCTGGGCCATACGAGATGGGGCGCGATTCGCAGAAGGGTCCGCCGCTCCCGGCTGGCCTCGAAGACCAGTCGCAAATGGCCCATTTCGAGGTATCGGAGTCCGCCGTGAATGAGTCGGGATGACCGGCTACTGGTTCCACCACCGAAGTCGCCCTTGTCGACCAGGGCAGTATGGATGCCCCGCATGGCGGCGTCCCGAGCGATACCGGCGCCGTTGATTCCGGCGCCTATGACCAGCAGGTCTACCGGGTCCGCCGCCATTGCAGCGAGATTCTCGGTACGGGTTGCCTGAGAAAAGGGGGAGTCCACGGGCACGTCAGCTCAGGATCAAGATCAACGGCCGAGCACCTGGTTCATGTGGCATCGTCGGCTCATTCAGCCGGGTGTCCAGGTGCTCGACATTGGGTGTGGCAAGGGTCGCCACGCCATCGCGGCCGCCGCGCTCGGGGCGGACGTCGTCGCAATCGACGATGACGCCGACCGGTTGGAGGCGGCACACGTCAGGGCTGGGGCTTCTGGCGTCTCGGTTACCTGGGAGCGGGCCGATCTCTCCACCGTTTCGCTGCCCGAAAAAGCCTTCGACGTGGTGTTGGGATTCAACTACCTCGACCGGAGCCGGATGGAGTGTTTCAAGCAGGCGTTGAAACCGGGTGGTCACTTTATCTACGAGACCTTTCTCGAGGGCCAGTTGGAATTCGGATGGGGCCCGACGTCGCCCGAACACCTGCTGAAGCGTGGTGAGCTCATCGTCCTGGTCGAGCCGTTCGAAGTGCTATTTGCCCGAGAGGTGATCGAAGCGCTGGATTCGCGCTCCGCCGCGTTCGCGAGCGTTGTCGCCGTGCGTCGCGTATGATGGCTCTCCCTGCCCGCCGCCCACAAGGGCCACTACCTTTCTAAGAAGATGAACTCCTCACGTACCGGGTCACGGGTTGCTGTCGTGGGAGGTTGCAGGAGCCCGTTCTGCAAGTCCGGAACGTTGCTCAAGGACATTCCCGCCGTGGACCTCGCACGGCGCACCACCGTCGAGCTCATCCACCGGCTGAACCTCAATGGCGATCTCGTCGACGAGATGTTCTTTGGACAGGTGGTTCCGAGTGTTCTGACGCCCAACATCGCAAGAGAAGTCAGTCTCTTGCCACAGTTTCCCGCGTCCATTCCCGCCGCGTCCGTCAATCGGGCATGTGCATCCGCCAACTCGGCCATCGCCCACGGCGCCGACCAGATTCAAAACGGTTATGCCCGCGTCGTCATCGCCGGAGGTGCGGAGAGCCTGTCCAACGTTCCGATTCTTCACTCCAAAGCCTTCAGCGAGACCCTCGTCGCGTTGAGCAGGGCAAGGACCCTGTCCCAGCGCCTGAAGCTGATCGCGGGCATCCGGCCCAAGCACCTCGTGCCGGTGGCACCCGCCATCGCCGAGCCCTCGACCGGGGAGACGATGGGGCAGTCGGCCGAGAAGATGGCGAAGGAGAATAAGATCAGTCGCGAGGACCAGGACAGTTTCGCCCTGCGGAGCCATCGCATGGCGGCGGCGGGAACAGAGGACGGCCGCATTACGGCGGAGATTGCCCCGCTGTTGCCCGACCGGGGCGACCCGATTTCCACCGACAACGGCATCCGGACGGACAGCACCCTGGAGCAGATGGCCAAGCTGCGGCCGGCGTTCGATCGCAAATATGGCACCGTGACGGCGGCGAACTCCTCGCCGCTGACGGACGGTGCGTCCGCCGTGCTGCTGATGAGCGAGGACACCGCCCGGTCACTGGGCTACCCGCCTCTGGCGTTCATCCGGTCGTACGCCGTGGCCGCGCTGGATCCCGGCGATCAGCTGCTGATGGGTCCGGCGTATGCTGTTCCCAAGGCCCTCGATCGTGCCGGGATCACATGGCGGGAGTTGGGGCTGGTGGAAATGCACGAGGCCTTCGCGGCCCAAGTACTCTCGAACATTCAGGCCTTCGAGTCCACGAAGTTCGCCCAGGAACGGCTGGGCCGGTCGGAGGCCGTAGGACGAGTGAATCGCGACACGCTGAACGTCCTGGGCGGCTCCCTCGCCATCGGGCACCCGTTCGGCGCGACCGGGGGACGCATTACGCTGACGTTGGCGAATGAGATGGTGAGGCGAGACGTGCAGTTCGGCTTGATCTCCGTGTGCGCCCAAGGTGGCATGGGGTTTGCCATGGTGCTGGAGCGCAACTGATGACGATCTTCGCCACGGACACCCAGGACGGCATTGCCCGCGTCATCTTCGACCTTCCCGGAGAGTCGGTCAACAAGATCACCGCTGAGGTGCGTCGCGAGCTGGACCCGCTCCTCAGTCAATTGCGCGGGGACGCCAACGTTCGGGCGATCGTGTTGATGTCGGGCAAGCAAGACAACTTCATCGCCGGCGCCGACATCGACGAATTCGTGAAACTGAAGTCGAGTGACCAAGCGCTCCAGTTGGTGCGCGGCGGGCAGCAGCTCGTCAATCGGTTGGGACAGCTCGACAAGCCGGTTGTGGCCGCCATCCACGGCGCGTGTCTGGGCGGCGGGCTGGAAACGGCCCTCGCGTGCGCCTACCGGGTGGCCACGAATCATCCCAAGACACAGCTGGGTCTCCCGGAAGTCCAACTCGGGATTCTCCCCGCCGCCGGTGGGTGCCAACGCCTTCCCCGGCTCATTGGTGCGCGGGCGGCGCTGGACATCATTCTGGCGGGCAAGGTCGTTCCGGCCCGGAAGGCGTATCGCCTCGGCTTCGTGAACGAGCTGGTGCCCCCGGCGATCCTGGAAGAGACCTCCATGAAAGCGGCGCGGAAGCTCGCGGACGGCTGGAAGCCAGGGCGTCGGAAGGGTGGGCTGGCGTCGATCCTCCTCGACAAGAACCCCCTGGGGCGCCGTGTGGTGTTCTCCACGGCGGAGAAGCAGGTGTGGAAGAAGACCGGTGGGCACTACCCGGCTCCTCTCGCCGCCCTCGACGCCATCCGGCACGGGCTCACGCACGGGCTCGACGCCGGGCTGGATCGGGAAGCGAAACACTTTGCCGAACTTGGGGTTGGTGAGATATCCCGCAAGCTGGTCCAGATCTTCTTCGCCACGACGGCGATGAAGAAGGATACCGGCGTCGAGGGACCGAGCCCCGACGTGAAGCAAGTCGAGAACGTGACCGTGGTGGGTGCCGGCTTCATGGGAGCAGGCATCGCCGGGACCGCCGTGCTGCGCGCCGGCGTCGACCTGCGGCTGCGGGACACGAACCTCGACCGCGTGCACCAAGGTGTGCGAGCCGCGCGCAAGATCCTCAAGGACCGGCTCAAGCGAAGACGACTCACCAAGTACGAGTACCGGCGGCTGGAAGCCCTCGTCTCCGGCGGCACCGATCCGTCGGGGCTGGGCCGTTCGGACCTCGTCATCGAGGCCGTGTTCGAGGATATCGACGTGAAGCACCAGGTGTTTCGCGACCTGGAGAGCCAGGTGCGCGACGATTGTGTGCTGGCGTCCAACACGAGTACCATTCCGATCGCCCGCATCGCGGCGGCGACGCGCCAACCCGGCCGCGTGATCGGGATGCACTTCTTCTCACCGGTTGAGAAGATGCCGCTTCTCGAAGTCATCGTCACGGACCACACGGAGCCGTGGGTCACGGTGACGTCGGTGGACATCGGACGGCGCATGGGCAAGACGGTGATCGTGGTACGCGACCGCCCGGGTTTCTGGGTCAACCGCATACTTTCGCCCTACCTGAACGAAGCCGGGCGGATGGTGAAGGAGGGTGTACCGATCGAGGACGTCGACCGCAGCATGAAGCGCTTCGGCTTCCCGGTTGGCCCGATCACCTTGCTGGATGAAGTCGGTCTGGACGTGGCGCACAAGGCGTCACTGGTGATGCACGAGGCTTTCGGCGACAGGCTGACGCCGATCGACGGCCTGGTGCGGATGATCGACGACAATCGCCTGGGCCGAAAGAACGGCCGCGGGTTTTACCGATATGAGAAGGGCAAGAGAAAGGGTGTCGACCAGTCGGTGTACGACGTATTCAACGTCGACGCCCGTCCCGTCCCCGACGCAGACATCGAAAAGCGCCTCGTGTTCGCGATGTTGAACGAGGCTGCCCGGGCGGTGGAAGAAGGCGTCGTCAGGTCCCCGCGGGACGGCGACATCGGTGCGATCTTCGGCATCGGGTATCCTCCGTTTCTTGGAGGGCCCCTGCGGCAACTCGACGACTTGAGCGCCGGGCACGCCGTCGACACCCTGGAGCGACTCGCCCAGGCATATGGAGAGCGCTTTGCGCCGGCTCCGGTGCTGCGCCAAATGGCAGATTCCAATCTTCGTTTTCACCCTAACAATTAGCGGATTCAACGACATTGCTACGAAGCACACTACTCTGGCTCAGTGAGCGCAACGCGATCTTCGAGCTGGTGAAACGGAATGGTCTCGCACGGAAGTTCGCGAGCAGGTTTGTGGCAGGGGAGAAGCTCGATGAAGCGATCCAAGCTGCCAGGGCATTGAACAAGAAGGGCATTTCCACGAGCCTCGACCTCCTCGGGGAGAGTGTCACCGACGAGGAGGAAGCGGCCCGGTCCCGGGACGAGGTGATCGAGATACTGGATCGCATCGCGGAGACCGGCGTCGATGCCAACGTGTCGATCAAGCCGACGCAGATGGGTCTCGACCTGGGCGACGAGATCTGCGCGGCCAACGTCTCGAAGGTGCTGGAGCGTGCCCGGCAGCACGATATCTTCGTGCGGCTCGACATGGAGGGCTCGCCCTATGTGGAAGGGACACTCAAGCTCTTCACGGAGCGCCTCCATCCCGAATTCGGCAACCTCACCGGGGTGGTGATCCAGAGTTACATGCGGCGCTCGGCGGCCGACGTCGACATGCTGGTCGACATGCAGGCCCGTGTGCGGATTTGCAAGGGGGCGTATGCCGAGCCTGAGAAGATCGCCTTCCAGGAGCGGCAGGAGGTTTCCGATTCCTATGCCGCGCTGATGGAGCGCCTGGTAAGAGACGGCAACTACCCCGGGATCGCCACACACGACGAAGCACTGGTGAAGCGTACCGTGGAGTTTGTCCAGAAGGAGAACATCTCGCCGGACCGATTCGAGTTTCAGATGTTGTACGGCGTGCGGCGTGATCTCCAGGAGCAGCTTCGCAAAGACGGCTACAACGTGCGTGTCTACATTCCATTCGGGACGCAGTGGTATCCCTATCTCATGCGTAGGCTCGCCGAGCGCCCCGCCAATCTCGCGTTCATTACCATGAGCACGTTGAAGGAGGCGTTTTCCAGGAAGTGATGCCGGACGGGTCGCTGGGCGGTTACTTCGAGAAGCACTCGCGACCGCCTGCCTTCGAAGGGTCCGATGGTGCATCGTACTCGGTAGACATCTACGTCGAGGAGAAGCCTGCCGCCGACAAACCCTTTGCGGCAGCGCTGATCTTCGTTCGATGGTCGGCGGACGGTGCACAACCGGTGGGGCATCTGGAAACCGAGCACCTGGCCGTGGGCGATCGGCGGGCGGACGTGAAGGACGCGCTCCACGCCCTGTCGCTCCACGATGTCAAAGCACACCTCGAGCGCCTCATCGAGCAACACAAGGAGCAGCCGGACTGGTAGAGCGGAATCGTGGGATCGTCCTTTCCATCGTCGGCGGGACCTACCGGGTGTTCAGCGACGGAGCGACGATGGACGCCTCGCTTCGGGGCCGCATGAAGCGCGGCGGCACGCGGCGCGTCCTGGTGGGGGACCAGGTTCTCATCGACGTGCACGGTGACGAGTCGGTGACCATCGAGGAGGTCGCAGAGCGACGCTCCCTCTTGAAGCGGCGGACGCCCGGCAAGTCCAGAGGCGTGCGGGCGATTGCTGCCAACGTAGACCAGGTAGTGGTTGTGGGCGCCGCAGATCGCCCGCGGTGGGATCCCCATCTCATGGACCGGTTCCTGGTGATGGCCGAGGCCAACGCATTGCCCGCGGTGGTGGTGGTGAACAAGTCGGATCTCGTGGAGGACGCGGCGGTCCTCGGCGGGCCGTACGAGGCGGCGGGCTACGACGTGCTCGTCACCTGTGTGAAGCGGGGAGAGGGCATCGAGGCGCTGCGACAGCAACTGGCCCAGCGCGTCTCACTCTTCACGGGGTCCACCGGCGTAGGGAAATCCAGCCTTCTCAACGCGCTCCAACCGGGGCTCCATCTCCGGACCCGGGAGGTGAGTCACCGCAGCCACACCGGTCGGCACACCACCACGACCGCCGAGATGCACCCACTCCACGACGGCAGCTTCGTGGTGGACACGCCGGGCCTCCGGGATGTGGGACTCTGGGCTATCGACGCCCGGGAGTTGGGAGAAACCTTCCCCGAATTCGCTGCCCACGTCGCCCTCTGCCGGTTCGACAACTGTCGCCACGTGGAAGAGCCGGGTTGCGCCGTTGCCGCCGCTGCCGAGAGGGGTGAGATCCACTCCACGCGGCTGGATTCGTATCGCCGGTTTCTCGAAGAAGCGGTGCAGGCATCCAGGCACTGGGAGTAGGCGGGGAGCGGGGCCCGGCACCCGCCGCCGTCAGCCGATTCTGGCGCCGTTGGCCACGGGTTGGTCCGGTTGCAGCAGCACGACGTCCGAGTCGGACACCATGGCTCCCAGGACCAGCACTTCGGAGGTGTAATCCGCCACGCGGCGGGGCGGGAAGCCGAGAACCGCCGCTACCTGGCGGCCGACGAGACGATCCGGCGAATACCGTTCCGTGAGTTGGGCACTAGATTGCTTGACGCCCGCATCGCCGAAATCGATGCTGAGCTGCAGGGACGGCTTCCGGGCCGTCGGATGTGGTCGAGCGGTGAGGATCGTCCCCACTCGGAGATCGAAGTCTTGGAACTCGTGAAAGGTCGGCATGGCTGACGGATCTCTTCCTCCGCTCGTCACGACGTTCGTCGGTGAGCGGTACCACGACGTCGGAAAGACAGGTGAATTGATCGCGCCTCCCTACGACGTGATCAGCACGGAACAGCGACGAATCTACCGCGAGCGAAACCAGCACAACATCGTCCGGCTGATCCTCCCCGCAGGGAACGGGGATCGCTACACCCACGCCGCGACGATTCTCAAATCCTGGCGCGATCAAGGCGTGCTCGCCAAGGACGATGAGCCGTCGGTCTACGTGGTGCGCCAAGAATTCGACACTCCCGACGGCGCAAGCCGGGTGCGGACCGGAGTGATAGGTGCCGTGGCGGTGGAACCCTACTCCCACGGCAGGGTTCGCCCCCACGAAAAGACCCATCGGGGTCCCAAGGAAGACCGCCTCGCTCTGATGAAGGCCACCCGCGCGATGTTCGAGGCGCTGCTGCTGATGTCCCGTGATAGCGACGGAGCGCTGTTGGAGGAGCTGCGGTCGGCGACGGAGGGAGAACCCGAGGTGGAGACTCGGCTGGCCGGCGCGCTCGTCTCCCTGTGGCGGGTGTCGGGACAAGCGGGAGAGTCCATCACCGCCGCCGCGTCGCGTGGGGACGGCCTCTACATCGCCGACGGACACCACCGGTACGAGACGGCGGAGACCTATCGCGGGATGGTTCCGGAGGCGGATCGGACATTGGGGTTGATCGTTCCCGTGGGGGATCCGGGGCTCGAAATCCTTCCCACCCACCGGATCATCCATGGGGATCAGGTGGACCGGTCGGGCCTGATGAGCCGTCTGGAGCCGGTGTTCGACGTGACGCCTCTGGCGTCGACCCACGATGCGGAGGCGCACCTCGGGGCCGCCGATAGACAGGCGAGGTGCGTGGTGTACCTCCCGGGTCCCGAGTACGTGGGCCTCAGGTTAAAGGAAGGGATCGAGCTTTCGCACCTGCCCTACGCCGAGGAGTCCACCGTTACCGACCTGCACGTGGCGAAGATCGACAGTTTAGTTGTCGAACAGATCAGGGCGATGTCGCTGACGGCGGCGAAGCTCAGCTACAGTCCCTCCGCGAAGGACGCAATCCAGCGAGTTTATGCGGAAGGGGCGGCCGGGGCCGTCCTGGTGAGCCCGACGACGGTGGAGCAGGTGCTCGCCGTATCGGATGCGGGCGGCTTCATGCCCCAAAAATCGACCTACTTCGACCCCAAGGTGCCCAGCGGCCTGGTGGTCCTGGGGTGGTGATCCCCCGAGTCATTTCAGCGAGGAAGCCAT
>JBDHHA010000023.1:0-36849 GCA_039589615.1 Gemmatimonadota bacterium | reverse complement strand
CACTGGGGAGCCAGGGGATGGGTGCTGCACCAGAACACGGACCTGTGGCGGGCCACCGCGCCGATGGACGGTCCCTCGTGGGGGGCCTGGCCGGTGGGCGGAGCCTGGCTCGTCACCCAGCTGTGGGACCACTACCTGTTCTCCGGAGACGAGCAGTACCTGCGGGACGTCTATTCCATCATGAAAGGATCGGTGGAGTTCCTGCTCGATATTCTGGTCGAACACCCGGAATACGGCTGGCTGGTGACTGCGCCGTCCAACTCTCCCGAGAACTTTCCGGCCTGGGAAGGCAACGGGCGGTTCTTCGACGAGGTGTCGGCCTTGTTCCTCAAGGCGCGGACCATCAGCGCCGGCCCCACCATGGACATGCAGATCATCCGAGCCCTGTTCGACGCATACGCCGAGGCCGCCGAGTTGCTGGGCGTCGACGGGGATCTCCGTGATGAGGTCCGGGCCAAGCGCCAACAACTGGCGCCGCTGCAAATCGGCAGACACGGCCAACTACAGGAGTGGATCGAGGACTGGGAGGAGATCGAGCCGGAGCACCGGCACCTGTCACATCTTTGGGGACTGTTTCCGGGAAACGAAATTACACCCGAGAGCACGCCCGACTTCGCAGCCGCCGCCGAAACGACCATCGACCTGCGGGGCACGGGAGGTTGCGGTTGGTCGATGGGCTGGAAGATGGCCCTCTGGGCTCGCCTGTTGGACGGACCCCGAGCGCTGGCGCAGTTCGCGACACTGATCGGGGACGATACGCTTCCCAATCTCTTCTCGCTCTGCGGCAGGGCGTTGCAGGTTGACGGTAACTTCGGCGCCACGGCGGCAATCGCCGAGATGTTGGTGCAGTCACAGGGTGGCCGGATTCACTTCTTGCCGGCGTTGCCGGACGCGTGGGCGGCGGGCTCCGCCACAGGGTTCCGGGCTCGCGGCGGATTCGAGGTGGACTTCCGATGGGAAAGCGGCAAGCTCGCCACGGCTACGATCCATTCGAGGAACGGAAACACCGTACGGATTCGCAGCGACGAGGCCCTCGTCGTGTCGAGCGAGGGGAGACAGATCAGCCCGAGGGTCCTCACGGGTGGCCTCATCGAGTTTGACACGCGGGCGGGGTCGACGTATCTGCTCTCTGGCGGTTAGGTGTCCCTCTATCCCTCGGCCAAGACCTCCCTTGGTGCCACCTTGGCCGCGCTGCGTGCCGGCCCCCAACATGCCAGCGTCGCCACCGCTACCACTGCTGCAAGCGATGAGCCCACGACCATTGGGTCGGTAGGCCCAACTTCGAATAGGATCGCCCTCATGAAACGGGTCAGCGCAGCCGCTCCCCCCAATCCCACCCCGCACCCGAGAATGACCACGGTCATCCCTCTCCTCAACACCAGCCCAACGATGCTTCCCGAATTTCCACCAAGAGCTTGGCGAATCCCGATTTCTCTCCGATGATGCCGGACGAAACGCTCCATGACGCCGTAGATGCCCAATATCGCGAGGAGGAAGGAGATCGCGCCGAAGGAGCCTACCAGGACCGCGAGATATTTTGGATCCCGTAGATTGCCCTCAAGGAGTTCTTTCCCTGATGCCACGCGGGAAATCGCAGCCTGGATGTTGGCGCGTCGCACGGTCTCTCGAACCGTGGGAACAAGGGTCGAGGGATCCTGATCTGGCTGCGCCCGGATCAGGAGGGTCGAGGAGGAGCTGGGATGCGCGTGAGCGTTGAGGAACACGACGCCCGGATTCGATGCTTTCAGCCCCGAGTACTTCAACTCTTCCATCACCCCGATGACGGTGGTCCAGGGACAGCCATAGTTGGTGCAGCCCCCACTCCTGAACCGCCGCCCGACGGCACGGGAGGTGCTGCCATAGAAACGGAGAGCCCACGCCTCATCCACCAGGGCCACACTTTGGGACTCGTCCAGCACCGGATCGAACATTCGACCTGCCAGAAGACGACTGCCCAGAGCGTCCATATACTCCCTGGAAGCGAAGACCCATGGTACGATGGGTTGGGACTGCCCCTCCCCAACCGGCTGATCCTC
Organism: Gemmatimonadota bacterium; assembly: GCA_039589615.1. Taxonomy (GTDB): domain Bacteria; phylum Gemmatimonadota; class Gemmatimonadetes; order Gemmatimonadales; family GWC2-71-9; genus B3T1B10. The sequence continues at coordinate 34,813 of JBDHHA010000023.1, read as the reverse complement.
CAGTACGAAGTTATTGCGTACTGGGGGTCGGGAAGGTGGGCGGCCTCTCCCCACGCCGGCTTCCATCACTCCGGGAATCACCTTCAGATCCCCGAGGAGATCCTTCCAGAAAGCGGTGAGTTCTTCCCGGGATGCTACTTGATCCACCGGGATGGCTACATCGAGCGCCAGAACGCGGTCGACATCGAAGCCAGAATCGACTCTGGCGAGCTTCACGAAGCTGACCAGGAGAAGACCGGCACCGATGAGGACCGGCACAGTTACGGCAAATTGGGTCGCAGCCAGGAGATTCTGGGTTCTGCGTCTCCAGGCACCCGGGGTGGTCCGGGCTCCTCCCCCTCGGAGATCGGGACCGATTTCGGAACGGGATCCCTGGAGGGCGGGGAGCAATCCGAATAGGGCGAGGCATCCCAAGGAGGTCAGGGCGAAGAAGAGGAGCACCGGACCGGAAAACCCCAGTTCGCCTGTGCGGGGGAGGAAGGCCGATCCGGCGGTGACAGCCAGCCGGATGCCGAACCCGGCGAAGGCCAAGCCGGCTCCGGCGCCCAAGACGGCGATGATGACGCTCTCTGCAAGCAGGTGCCCGGCCAAGTTGCGCCTCGAAGCACCCAGGGCGGCGCGTACCGCCAGCTCCTGCCTCCGGTCCCACAACCGGGCAAGGGTGAGGCTGGCCCCGTTGGAGCACACCATGATAAGGACGAAGAGGGCCGCTCCGAGGAGGACCAGGAGGGGCGGTCTCAGATCCCCCAACACGTAGTCCTTCAGGCCCGTCATGGCCCATGTTGCCCCCTGGTCCGGCGAGCCGCGCCAGAGCGTAACCATCCTCTCGTGGATGGCCTCGAGTTCGGCCGTGGCGGCAGCGGCACCGACACCTTCGGCCAGGCGTCCGAAGGCCACCAGAAAGAAAGGGCCCCTCCGGGTCGGAGGTTCCAGCTTGAGCGGCAGCAGGATTTCAAGGTCTTCCAGGAGGGGCCCCGAGTTCCTAGGCAGGACCCCTACCACCGGAACGGTTACACCGTCCAGCCGGATAGAGCCGCCGACCGCAGCCGGGTCACCTCCCAGCTCCCGGTTCCAAAACCCCCAGCTGACGAGAGCCGACGGCTGCGTCCCCGGCAGCCCTTCCTCTTCCGTGAATGTCCGCCCGTGGACCGGGTCGATTCCGAGGAGGGGGAAAAACCCGGGAGTAACGGAGTGGACCAGCATCGCTTCGGTGTTTTCGTCGGAGGTGAAGGTCGCACGATGCCACTCCATGGCCGCTACGCCCTCGAACAGAGTCCGCTGCTCCTCGAGGGCGAAATAATCGGCCGCCGAGAACCACAAATCCCGGCCTTGGGCACGATTGGAGAGACGAACCAACTCTGAAGGCTCGTGATAGGGCAAGGCCTGAAGCATCACGCCATGGACCACGCCAAAAACCGCCGTCATCCCCCCGATTCCTAGTGCCATGGTGCCGATCATTGTGAGGGCGAACATGGGAGTTCGCGACAGGCTTCTAAATCCCCCGAGGACGCCTCGAATCATGCTATGCATAGTGTCAATTCTCGTTGGTTTGGTCAGTTTTTTTTTCAGGGGCGACGGACCAACATGATCCAGCCCCTCCCCCCAGACCGAGATGAGCTCCTTAATGGCCCGTTGTCTCTCCCGCTGGAGCCACCGATCTGCCGCTTCTTTCCCCTCTTGGTCGATCCGCTCCCGATACAATTCTTCCATCTCGCTTTGGAGAACGTCGAAATCGGCTTTCCCCAGCACCCGTAGTGCAAGCTGCTCAAAGACTCTCTTCGTCATTTTCTCACGCACGATCCAGTTGAGTTGCCACTCCCTCCCAAAGGCTTGTCAGTACCGCCCGGGTGTCGCGGAGCTTCCTTTCTCCGGCAGGGGTGAGCTTGAAATACCGCCGTACTCGCCCTGTTTCTTTCACAGCGTGATCGTCGAAGCGAGAACGGAGCAGTCCCTTCTTCTCCAACCTCTTCAAGGCGATGAAGACCGCCGACTGGGCGACCTCCCGGCCCGTTCTCTTCTCCAACTCCCGCACAACAGGAACTGAGTAGGACTCCTCCTCCAACCGCAGGATCGCTAGGAGGACCATATGTTCGAACTCGCCGAGGTTGTCTCTTGGCATCGGATTCCCTCTCTCGCCAGGCGGGGGCTCACTACTTTTGCTAGTAAGTGATACGTATCGTTCCCCGAAAGGTTCCAAGAGAGGGCGGCCGTGGTGCAGAACTCGTGAGGCCCTCGTCCTGTCGAGCGAGGGGAGACAGATCAGCCCGAGGGTCCTCACGGGTGGCCCCATCGAGTTTGACACGCGGGCGGGTTCGACGTATCTGCTCTCTAGTGGTTAGGTGAGAGATGAGACAGTGAAGGCAGTTGCCTCAGCCAAGAGTCACATGAATTACACCCGAAGCGTATCCGCGCTCGCGACGCTGGTGCTCCTCGCCTGCAGCGGTCCGGCGCCGGCACAAATCGCCGCGCCCATCGACGTTCGCGTCCCCATGGCGCCGGCGCCATTTGCGGCCGACGGGAAGATTCACCTCGTCTACGAACTGCACGTGACCAACTTCGGACGGCAGGAGGTGGCGTTGGCCGGCGTCGCCGCCCTGAACGCCGCGGACCAGGCGACCCTGGTGGAGTACCGTGGCGAGACCCTGAGCGCCAACCTCCGACGTCCCGGACTCGCGCCCGACGTGGCGGATCCATATAAAATCGCCGGCGGGGGTCGGGCCGTCGTCTTCATGTGGATCGCCCTCGACGACGCGGGATCGCTGCCCCAGTCTCTTTTGCACCGGCTGACATTTGAAGGCGGAAACGCGGTCGACGTGGAGGGGGTGGAGCCGCGGGCGCCGGCGGTGGAGATCAGCCCACCGCTCCGCGGCGCCAATTGGTTCGCCGCCAACGGACCCGACAACCTCACGGGCCATCGCCGGGCACTCATCCCCGTGGGCGGACGGGCGCGTATCGCCCAGCGCTTTGCCATCGACTGGGTTCAGCTCGTCGATGGCGCGACCTACACGGGCGATCGGGCGGACAACGCGAACTATCATGCGTGGGGAGCCGATGCCTTGGCCGTCGCCGACGGCATCGTCGTCGAGGTCAAGGACTCCATCCCGGAGAATGTGCCGGGCATCGATTCCCGGGCGGTCCCGATCACGTTAGAGACGGTAGGCGGCAACTATGTCGTGCTGGACATCGGCAACGGCCGCTACGCGTTCTACGCCCACCTGCAACCGGGAAGTCTCGTCGTGGCCCAGGGCGATCGGGTTCGCCGGGGGCAGGTGTTGGGGTCAGTGGGCAATTCGGGAAACTCGACGGAACCGCATTTGCACTTTCACGTCGCCGATGCGATAGCGCCGCTGGGCGCAGAGGGCCTCCCCTATGTCCTCGACCAATTCATACTCGCCGGGCACACGACGGGTTTCGGTGCGCCACCCGAGATGGTGACGCCCCAAGCTCGAGGGCGGGAATTGCCCCTCGCGAACATGATCGTCGAGTTTCGCTGACGCCGGCGAGTAGGGCCGCTACTCCGGGAGCTCTGCATCCAAGGCGTCGTTGATCAGCTTGCGGGTGCGCTCGACCGCAACATCCAGCCGATCGAGGGCGGGCACCACCGAGCCGTGCTGCGGCATGGACGCCACTTCGTGTTGCACGCGCCGCGCGTCATGACTCACGTGGCTCGAGCTGATCCGCAGCCCTGCCCGCTCGAGATTTCCGGCCAGCACGCACGCCTGTTCCCAATCTTCCATTTTGGTGGCGCTGCGGATCCGCACGAGTAGTTCCTTTGCCTCGTTCATGAATTCGGCGAGTTGCACGCACCGGGTGATTTGGGGGCCGAGAGAGCGCAGCGCCCCGGCCCACCGGACGTACTCCTCTTCGGAGGGAACGTGGGGCGTGTCCGTTGCCCGCCGCCACAGCCCCCGCCGATCGAGTTCTTCGCGCCGTTCGACCCCCCCCGATCGTGGAGCAACACCACCCCGCCGGTCGATCTTGCGCCGAGAGGGCCCACGTCGTTCCGAGTCTCTTTTCTGAGTGGTAGATGACATATGCGCGCCAAATCCCTTGTGGTGTGGTTGCCGGTCAGGGGTGTCGAGAGGCTGAGACCAACCTACAATGCCTAGATAATTTGGCCAGGGCCGGCGCCACTGTTACCCGCACAACCTTTTGTGGCAAAACGCCTTAGGGACGCAGCTCGCCGAAGCGCTAGGCGATGAGCGTCGTCTCGTAGGGTGTTTCGACCACCTCCCCCTCGACCAGATCCACGTAGTACACGCCCGCGTCCTCTCGCGTAGCGACGAAGTGCGTGGGCTCTGTTCCTTCGAAGTAGATCCCGGCGTTGTTGTCACAGGCCCACCCCGGCTTGAGGACCCCAGAGGCGATGAGCCGATGATAGGTGGGCCGGCGCTGGGCTTCACCATCGTAGTGGGGGGAGTGACTGCCCTCGAGGAATCCGAGGCACTCGATCTTGGTCAGCTCTTTGGGCCTCGAGTCCGTGGTCCCTTCCTCGAACCAGCAGAGGGAGCCGGCGCTGGCTCCGCCCAGGACGATCCCGCGGTCCCATGCCTCCCGTAGGACCTCGTCAATTCCCTGGGCCCTCCAAATGGCCTGCTGGTTCAGCGTGTTCCCGCCGGAGACCACGATGCCGTCCATGGACAGGAAAACGTCTTCCCAGCTCTGTTCCATGCGGTAGCTGCTGATGAAGCTCACCTGGTGGTGGGACTCGACGTCCAGTGCCGCGCAGCGGTCGTGCCACCGCTCGATACCCCCAGGACGGTCGGCCGAGGCGGTGGGAAGGTAACAGAGGCGGGGCCGCTCCTTCCCGGTGAGCCCTGCCATGTAGGCGATAAAGGCCGTGTCGAAGCCGCCTCCGGCGATCAGGATCTTCGGCGCTCCCTCGGGAACGTCGAGCCTCTCGATCCTTCGTTTGGGGACGTCCCGCGCGCATCCCGTGAAGGTCACCGTCGGGAGGGCGAGGGCTGCGGCCGCGCCCGCGGAGCTGACGAGGAAGTCTCTGCGCTTCATGATTGGCTCTCCATTGGTGATCGGCAGTGGTCACCGAGTCCAACAGTGAATTCTTCAGTCTTGTCGTCTAGGAGCTTAGCGCCGAAGCGTGAAGAGGACCACCGCGGCGAGGATGGTCCCCTCATCATGGGCATCGTGGTGTGCCTCCTGGTCGCCCAGGGTGGCGTCTCGCCTGCTAGTCGTTCCCCCGGAGCTGCCGCAATAACCTCTGGGCCACCGGATTGCGCGGGTTCAGCTCGAGGGATTTCTCGGCGTGTTGGATCGCCGACTCGATGTCGCCCTTCTCCTCGTACATCGTTGCCAACCCCAAGTAGATGGCGCTCGATTCGGGGAAGTGCTCCCGGTTCAAGTTGAGAATCGCGATCGCGCCGTCGTAGTCATCTCGCTGGGCGATGCCTTGGGCCAGGAAGCTGAGTGAGAGTTCCGTGAAGTCGTAGGTCCAACTGCCGTAGTACCGCTCGCGGAGTGTCCCGTAGCGTTCAATCGCCGCATCGACTCCTCCCTCGTCGTACACCCCCATCAATTCGTCCACCAGCGTGACGGGCTTGTTGAGCCCGTGGTGACAGGTTGCACAGGTCACTTCGAGGGGGGGATCCGAGCGCGCCGTGAGGTTGGCCAGGTGCTCGCCGTTGATGGCCGTCACCATCCGCAGCATGTCACGGGCCTTTTCCTTCGTCGGCTTCTCGTCGGACACGAAATCGAACGACCCCAGCGGCTGGCCTGGTTCCCCGACGTGACAGTGCTCGCATCGGACACCCAGTCCCATGGCGAAGCCCCGCATCACGTTGATGACCTGGCGGGGCGTCATGTCCTCATCGAGGACTTTCAGGTTGACCACGGAATCTGGCGGGAATTGCCCGGCCGCGGGGGCGACGTTTCCGAGGGTGACCACAGCCATCATCCACAAAGCCCGTCTCATGGCGTCTCCTTGTTAAGCTGTCAGTGACAAGCGCCTGCCGGCGATAGACGTTCCCAGCCTACTACTCCTTCAGGTCTCTGAAGATTCATTTAGGACCCCCGCTCGGCCACACACCCGCCTATTTTAAAGGGTTACCACCGAGGTTTTGTGTGGTTTCGAGGGCTGTGGGGTGGCTCGCGTTTGACTGGTAACCTCAACGCTCAAGACAGCTTACGCGTAACTCAGTGGTTGGACCCACTGCCACTGCACCCAAGGCCCGATGCCGCTCAACACCATCCAGACGTCAGGACGCAAACCCAAACCCACCGGCCACACCATCGTCCGGGCGGTGGGCGTCGCCGCGCTTATCGCCCTGGGGTCGCCGGCGGCACCCATCCTGGCTCAGAGTTCGGGTGACAACGACGAGCGGCGGAGCATGCCGGCCCTCCACCTCGAGGCGGGCGAGGGCATTCGACTCGATGGCAACATCGACGAGCCCTTGTGGAGCAGGGCCGCGCCCGCCGGGGCGTTCTTTCAGCGCGATCCCCTCGAGGGGGTGGCACCCACGGAGTCCACCACGGTGTACGTGGCGTACGACAGCGACAACCTGTACATCGCGGCCATCCTCTTCGACAGCGACCCGTCGGGCATAAGAGCGCAGCAGAAACAGCGCGATGCCCTCCGAGAGACCGACGACCGCTTTATGTGGGTCATCGACACATTCCTCGATGGGCGAACCGGGTATTTCTTCGGTACCAACCCCAATGCCCTGATGAGCGACGGTCTCCTCGGAGCCGGCGGCATGATGGGCATCAACATGTCGTGGGACGGCATCTGGGATGTCCGGACCGCCCGGCGGCCCGATGGCTGGTCGCTGGAGATCCGCATCCCCTTCCGGACCCTCAATTTCAATCCGTCCAGCGACGCCTGGGGCATCAACTTTCAGCGGACGATCCGGCGCAAGAACGAGGAGACGGTGTGGACCGGCTTCAGGAGAAACCAGTCCCTCACCCGACCCATTCACGCCGGCCTGCTAACCGGGCTCCAGGGCATGTCCCAGGGCATGGGCCTCGAGGCCAAACCCTATGCCGCCGCAGGGTGGCAGTACCAGCCCGGGAGCGACCCCACGGCCGACGCAACGGATTTCCCCGCCGACGTCGGCTTCGACATGTCCTACAGCGTGACGCCAAGCATGCGGGCGTCTCTCACGGTCAACACCGACTTCGCCGAGGTAGATGTCGACCGGCGGCGGGTGAACCTCACCCGGTTTTCCCAGCGATTTCCCGAGCGCCGGGATTTCTTCCTCGAGGGATCCAGCGCGTTCACCTTTGCCACGATGAACGGTGTGGAGCCCTACTTCAGCCGCAACATCGGTCTGTACGACGGCAACCCGGTTCCCATCACCTACGGCGCCCGGCTCGGAGGCCAGGCGGGCCGTTTCGAGACGGGATTCCTCCAGGTCCGAACCGGATTCGACCGGCTGACCTCCTCCGACGGCAGCTTCACCGACATTCAAGGCGAGGACTTCACCGTCGCCCGGGTGAAACGATCTCTGTTCAGCCAGTCGTCGGTGGGGGTGTTGTACACGCGCCGGGCTACGAGCCAGGACGAGACGGGTTTTGCCCCGGAAGATCGCCACACCGTGGGCGCCGATCTGGATCTCTACACATCCAAGTTTCTCGGCGACAAGAATCTCCAATTCCAGGCCTTCTTCGTGTGGAATTCGGACCCCGTCCCGGGCAGCTCGACGTTCTGGGAGCGCACGGCCCGAGGAGTGCGGCTCAACTTCCCCAATTCCGTGTGGCGTTTCAGCACCTCCTATCGCGAGCTGGACGTGGGGTACGACCCCGCCGTGGGATATACCCAACGCAACGGGTTCCGGCGGTTCCAACCCACCATGAGCTTTGCCCCGCGCCCTCGCGGCTTCCTCGGATTACGGCAGCTGGAATTCCGGGTGGCCTACGAACACCTCATGGACATGGATTGGGATCCGGAGACCCGCAAGACGGACTTCAAGGTCCTGGGGTTGCGTTTCAACAGCGGCGACCGCGTGGACTTCGATATCACACACCTGTACGAGCGACTGGAAGAGGAAGACGCGTTCTGGATCCGCGGTGTGCCCATCCCGGCTGGTGAGTACAACATGGTGTCGTGGCGGGTGAGTACCCGGACGGCATCGCAGCGAGTACTGTCCGGGAGCTTCACCCTGTCGGGCGGAGAATTCTGGTCCGGAACCCGATCAGGTTACGACCTCAACCTCTCGGTCCGGCCGATGCCCGGCATCAGCTTCTCGTCCCGGGTCAACCGGAACAACATCAGTCTCCCCGACGGGGATTTCACCACCAATCTGGGCCGGCTGTCAGCCGGCTGGCAGCTGAGCCCCTGGGCGGCCTTCAACGGGAACGTCCAGTACGATGACGGGAGCGAGCTGGTGGGACTGTACGGACGGTTCCGCTGGATCATCCGCCCCGGCAACGACCTCTATTTCGTCTACACCCACAACTGGTACAACCAAGGTGACCGGTTCCGGGACTTTGAGTTCAGCACGGTCTCCCGGGGCGCCACCACCAAGCTCAGCTACACACACCGGTTCTAGTCCACCCGCACCCGGGGGACACTGTCTTTCGGGCGGAACCGCTTCAACACCGGGCCCGCGCCTCGCGTATTCAGAGGGTTACCCAGGTGCGACACGTCACCGACTGAAAAGGCTGTCACCGACTACCTTTCTGCAGATGCCAATATCGAATTTCGTAATGCGCCGCGGGCGCGTGAACCGTCCGGCGGCGCTCATCTTGTATGCCCTCCTCGGCACCGGCCTTCCCGCCGCGGATGTGGCCGCCCAAGGCTCCAACGGCGACGAGGAACGTCGCTCCGTGGCGGCCTTTCGCATCCCTGTGGGGCAATCCATTCGCCTCGACGGGCACGTGGATGAGGCGGTGTGGCTGCAGTCGACACCGGCATCCGGATTTACGCAGCGTGACCCCATGGAGGGCGCTGCGCCCACCGAATCCACTGCCGTCTACATCGCGTACGACAGCGACAACCTCTATCTGGGTGCCATCCTCTACGACAGCGACCCCGACGGCATCCTGGCATACCAAAAGGAGCGGGATGGCAGCCTCTTCGCAGACGACCGCCTCCAGTTCATCCTCGACACCTTCCTCGATGGGAGGACCGGATATTTCTTCGAGGTGAACCCCGCGGGCCTCATGGGCGACGGCATCCTCGGCGGTGGCGGCGGCGGGCGCGGGGGCGGCGGCGGCTTTGGTGGCGGCGGTGGTGGCGGGTTCGGCGTGAACAAGTCGTGGAACGGTATCTGGGAGGCCCGGGCCATCCGGAGGCCCGACGGCTGGTCCGTGGAGATCGAGATCCCATTCCGTACGGTCAACTTCGACCCCAATAGTGACACCTGGGGGATCAACTTCCAGCGGACCATCCGGCGCAAGAACGAAGAAACCCTTTGGACGGGCCACCGGCGGAACCAGCAGCTCACCCGCCCCGTCCACGCCGGGCTCCTCACCGGACTCCAGGGCATGTCCCAGGGCATCGGCCTGGAGGCCAAGCCCTACGCGGTGGCGGGGTGGCGCCACAACCCCGACCTGGACGACCCCACGGTGGACGCCACGGACTTCCCCGCCGACGCGGGGTTCGACATGTCCTACAACGTGACCCCGAGCCTCCGTGCCGCGCTCACCGTCAACACCGACTTCGCCGAAGTGGATGTGGACGAGCGGCGGACCAACCTCACGCGCTTCGACCTTCGCTTCCCGGAGCGCCGGGACTTCTTCCTGGAGGGATCCGGGGTGTATAGCTTCGCGCCGAGCAACGGCGTCGAGCCCTTCTTCAGTCGCAATATCGGGCTGTTCGAGGGGGAGACGGTTCCCATCACCTACGGCATGCGCCTGGGAGGCCAAGCGGGAAGATACGAGGTGGGTTTTCTCCAGGTGCACACCGGAGAGGATCAGTTCCTGGACGATGGGATATCCACCAGCATACCCAGTGAAGACTTCACCGTGGCCCGGGTCAAACGGAATCTCTTCCAGCAGTCCTCCATCGGGGCCATCTATACGCGGCGGGCCTCGGGACCCGACCCGTCCGACGTCCGGCTCCCCGACCGCCACACCGTTGGTGCCGATCTGGATCTGTACACCTCACGCTTTCTCGGCGACAAGAACCTGCAGTTCCAGGCCTTCTTCGTGTGGAACTCCGATCCGGTCCCCGGCGGCACATCGACCTTCTGGGAGCGCACGGCCCGGGGCGTGCGGATCAGCTATCCCAACGATGTTTTGCGCATAAGCTCGTCGTATCGGGAATTGGACGTGGAGCACGACCCCGCCGTGGGATTCACGCGACGAAACGGCTTCCGGAGACTGCAGCCGACGGTCACGTTCGCCCCGCGGCCGGGAGACGTCTTGGGGCTCCGGCAAGTGGAGTTCGAGGTGCGGCACGAGCACCTCATGGACATGGACTGGGACCTCGAAACCCGGAAAACAGACTTCAAGCTCCTGGGACTCAGGTTCGACAGCGGCGACCGCGCGGACTTCACCCTCACCCAGTTGTTCGAGCGGCTGGACGATCCGTTCAATATCCGAGACGCGACGATTCAACCCGGGCAATACAACACACTCTCCTGGCGCCTCAGCGTGTTCACCGCCAGCCGGCGCAAGGCCTCGATCTTCGCCTTCGTCACCGGGGGCGAATTCTGGGACGGCACGAAGGAGTCCTACAGTGGGGGGCTCACCCTGCGGCCCGCATCCGGCCTCAACCTCAGCGTGCGCTACGAACGGAATAACGTCCATCTCCCCGACGACGACTTCTCCACCAATCTGGGTCGCGTCGAGGGCGGCTGGCAGCTGAGTCCGTGGGCGTCCTTCACCGGCAACCTGCAGTACGACGACAACAGCGAGATCGTGGGACTGTTCGCCCGGTTCCGGTGGATCATCCGGCCCGGGAACGACCTCTTCTTCGTCTACACCAACAACTGGCTGAGCGAGGGGGATAGCTTCCGAGACCTCGAATTCTCCACCCTGTCCCGGGGCGCCAGCACCAAAATCAACTACACCTATCGGTTCTGATCGACGGGATCGCCGCTAGCTCCGCCGGCCCGAGGGGGGACCGGGTGCGGGCTTGAGATTGTTCTGCATGATGATCCGGGCGCAGGTGTTCCACCGGAGGATCGCCGCGTCGTCGTCGGGACGGCTCTCCGCTTGGGCCCGGTCGTAATGCGCCATCGCTTTGAGCAAGAGGTCGTACACCGCGGGGCCCGCACCCAGCGTCCCGTGGGCCAGCAGCTCCTTAGCCCGACGCTCCATCACGATACCCGAGTAGTACTCCCGATCGAACTCGCTCTGGAGCCGGTCCACCAGCCGGACCGCTTCACTCACGTCTCCTCCCACGCCACTGCCGATCTGCTGGGCGATGGCGCCGATCAGCTCCCGGAGCGCCTCCTGATTCTCGGGGTCCACGGCCAGGATGTCCCGGCAGATGCTCTCGGCCTCCCACGGTTCGGCGAGCAGACGATACCGCTCCACCTTCTTGAGGGCGGCTCCGATGGCTTCCTGCGACAGCGGCTTGAGCTCGAACACGATTGCTCCTTCTCACTCATCGATGAACGACGGCCGTAGGTCCAAGACGGCTTGCGCCTGGAATGTCCACCCCTGAAAGGAGAACGCAATAGGGCGCCCCCTAGCTTGCCGCGTCCACTCCTTCTGCTTCGAGCAGCTTCCGTTTCTTGTCAGCCCCCCAGCGATACCCTCCCACCGCTCCGTCACCCCGGAGCACCCGGTGGCAGGGGATGACCAGGGCCACCGGATTCGTGGCACACGCCCGGCCCACTGCCCGCGCGGCGCCCGGCACACCCAGGGTCTTAGCCAGCTCGCCGTAGGTTCGGGTCTCGCCCATGGGGATCTCCCGGAGGAGCTTCCACACCCGCCACTGAAACGCCGTCGCCTGGATATCCAGGGGCAGGTCCGATCGATTCCCCTGCCCCTGCACGATCCCCACCACCTCGCTGAGGAACCCATCGAGCCGCTGGTCGTCCCGCGTGATGTGGGCCTCGGGAAATTCGCTTTGCAGTCCCCGTTCCAGCGTCCGACGCCGGTCGCCCAACATGACCGCGCAGATGCCCCTCGACGTCGCGGCCACCAAGAGCTCCCCGAGGGGGCTGCGCGTGAACCCGTACGCGATCCTGGCGCCCTTGCCGCCACGCCGGTACGCGGCCGGGGTCATACCCAGCTGGCCTGGGGCCCGCTCGTAGAGACGACTGCTGGAGCTGAGGCCGGTCTCGTACTGCGCCGCCGACACACTGCGCCCGTTTCGGAGATTCCGCTTGAGACGCCCCAATCTCCTGGCCTCGGCGTATTCCCTGGGCGAGATGCCCACCGCCCGCTTGAACGATCGCTGCAGGTGGGCAGAACTCACGCCCACGCTCGCGGCCAGGTCGGCCAGGCGCGGGATTCTGTCGGGGTGTTGGTCGATGACGTGACACACGCGGCGGACGCGCTCGAGGCCGGGATCGGCGGCATCGCGCCGGTGGGGTCGGCACCGCCGGCAGGCCCGGAACCCTGCGGCCTCCGCCGCTTCGGGGATGGCATAGAACCGCACGTTGGCCCGCTTGGCCCGCTTGCTCCGGCACGACGGCCGGCAGTAGACCCGCGTGGTTCGCACCGCGTACACAAACGCACCGTCGTACGCCGGGTCCCGTCCCATCACCGCCTGCCAACGCTCCTGATCCGTCACCTTCGACCTCCGGTTGATTGCGCCGGGAAGTTACGAGGACCCAACCGAGGGATCTATCCGAATCTTGTGCCGCAACCGGGCGCCCCGTCAGTACCCCCGGGCAACACCCTGCCCCCTGGAATCGGCCGCTCCGGCGAACCGCACAGGTCTCCCGCTCTCGTCGTACTCGATGATCAGGGCATGGGCGTTGCCCAACGAGCCTCTGGACCGGACATTGTGGCCCCTGGCGGCGAGGGCTTCGCGGATCTCCTGCAGAATCCGCTCCTCCACGGCGAGGACGTCGGGCTCGACGAAGCTGATGCGTCCGGCGTCGAGGGCTTCCTGCACGTTCATGCCGAAGTCGATCATGTTCATGAGCATCTGCGGGACGGTCTGCCCGATCGTGTGGCCACCCGGCGTGCCGATGGCGATCCACGGGCGGCCGTCTCGCAGCACGATCACCGGGACATCTCCGGATAGCTTCCGGCGTCCCGCGTGGGCGTCCATGGGATTGCCTTTCGGCTCGAACGTGGAGTACGCGAGGGAGTTGTTCAGCCAGATGCCGGTTCCTTCGGGCATGATGCGACTGCCGAACGCGTTGCCCAGCGTCTGGGTGGCCGTGACGATGTTGCCCCACCGATCGGCGACCACGAAATGGGTCGTGTTGCCGTCCCCGTCGGAGAACTGTGTCGGCGGCACGAACACGCTTGCCGTGTCGGGGTCGATGTTTTCGACTTGCTCGGCCCAGTACTCCTCCCCCAGCAAGAGTCTCAAAGGAGGCGGTCGATGATCCGGATCGCCGGCGTACATGAGGCGCGTCCAGAAGCCGTGCTTCGTCACTTCGGCAAAGCGATGCAGGTAGTCGACGCTGTTGTGCCCCAGTGACGCGAGATCGTACCGGCTCATCATGCCGAGGCGCACCAAAGCCGGAAACGAGTTCGCCGGCGGCGAAGCGGTGACGACTTCATAGCCGCGGTACTCAACGGCGATGGGATCCCACCACTCGGCCTCGTTGTCGATGAGGTCCTGCAACCGGAGGAATCCATCTGCCTGGCGCATGGCCGCATCGATGGCCCGACCCAACGCTCCTCCGTGGACGGCCTCGGCCCCCTGATCCGCGATGAGGCGAAGCGACGAGCCCAGGTCCCGCTGAACCAACCGCTCTCCCTGCTCCAGAGGACGGCCGTTGACGCCGAAGAAAGTCTGGGCATGGGCGGGAAACGATTCGTACGCCCGGGCGATCATGCCCGCCGTGCGGTCGGAGATGACAAACCCCTCCTCGGCCAACCGCACCGCCTCGTCGAACAACCGCGCCCACTGCAATACGCCGTACTCCTCCGACATGGCGCGCCAGGCATTCACGTTGCCCGGCGTGGACACCGCCTTGGCGCCACGGCGGTTCTCCCGGTAGTCCGGGGTGGGTGCCCGGTAAGCGTCGGAATCGGTCCCGGCGGGAATGCGACCGCTGGGATTCAAAAACCGCACCCGGCCCTCGTCCGCACTGTAGGTGAGGATCGTGCCGTAGCCTCCGATTCCCGACATCATCGGCTCGACCACATTGAGCGCCGCAGCGATCGCCACCGCCGCGTCGAAGGCGTTGCCACCTTGTTGGAGGACGGTGAGGCCGGCGTCGGTGGCCAGAGGGTGTGCCGTGCTGACCATCCCGCGTGTGCCGACGGCGGGTTCACCCTCTTCGGGTGTGGCCGCCGGCTCACACGACCAGGCGATGGCGGAAGCGACGGTGACCACCGCCCACGCCTTGGGGTTCGATCGATTCATTGACGCTTCTGCCTTTCCTCCCGCTCCATCTCGTCTCGCACTCTCGCCGCCTGCCACAGATGTCTCCGCTCGTGGGCGGCGAGCAGCGCGAAGCTCTGACCGAGGGTCATCCGCAACAACCTCGTAATCGGTGAGACCATCTTGACCCGGGCGAGGTCCAGGCCGTTCGCCTCGCGAACGCGGTTCTTGATCGCGTCCTGGTGGGAAAAGAAGTTGGGGATCTCGTCTTCCACGGCGCGGCTTCTGGGCGCAAACGGCCGTGGCGCCTTGAAAGACCGCCTCGGCGGCGGCTCCAGCATCCGAATGAACTTGTTCATCAAGAAGCCGTGGCGGTACGGGCCCTGCCCCAAGAGCCCACGCTCCCGGGCGAGTCGCATGCTCTTGTCGATCGGCGGGTAGTATTTGTCCGCCGTGACATTCATGTGGCTGAAGCATTCCGCAATGGACCACCGGTCCGGACCCGGCTGCCACTGCAGCTGCTCGTCCGTGAGTCCTTCGACCACATGCTGCGCGGTGCTCGTGGCGTCCTCGAACTGCCGAAGGTAATCCTGGATCTCAGGCTGGAGGGCTTGGGCCACGTCGATGCGTGGTGGGGATTCAGGAAGTTCGGATTCCGCCATCGGTCCGTCACCTGGTGTTAGGTTTGAGGTATTCGGGCGGCACAAACCCGCGCGCGTAGCGTAGGGGAAATTACATAGACGTCCGGGACCTGGCATCTCGACCTGCCAGCAAGGAGCACACGATGAGCATCTCCCGCCGAAGCTTTGTCGCGGGTGCGGCCGCGCTGGGGCTCGGTGACCTCCGCACGGTGACCGCCACCGTGACGCCCCCGCAAGCCGCCGACCGGTACGATCCCTGGATCGAGGTCGACAGATCCGCCCTCCGTCACAACGTCCGGGAGGTGGCCCGACTCTCTGCCGGGAAGCCGATCCTCGCCGTCGTCAAGAACAACGCGTACGGACTCGGGCTCGCCATGGTGGGGCGGATCCTGGAGCCCATGTCCGAGATCGCGGGGTTCGCCGTTGTGAAGACGAGCGCCGCCCTCGAGTTGCGGGCGTCAGGCGTGCGGAAACCCATCCTGCTCATGGGAATGTTCGCCGACCGCGAGGGCATCGAGCTGGTGGCAAACGACATCACCCTCAGTCTGTACACCGACGACGCGCCCGCCCGGGTGGGCCGGCTGGCCTCGCGGATCGGTCGCCCCGTCACCGCCCACCTCTACCTCGATACCGGGATGGGTCGGATGGGGATGGCGTATCACCGCGCCCTGCCCTGGATCGGCGAGCTGGCGGCGCGGGACGACCTCCGCGTCACGGGAACCTACATGGCGTTCACCGAGGTCACCGAGTTCGATCACGAGCAGCTCGACCGGTTCAACACCCTGGTGGCCGAGGCACGGCAGCGAGGCGTCGAGTTGGGCCGGCTCCACGCCGCTTCCTCCAACGGCGTGTTCCACCTGCCCGAGGCACGGTTGGACATGGTCCGGCCGGGGATCGCGTTGTGGGGGGGATACCCCAGCCGCCCCGAGGAGGAACGGCAGATGTCGACGCTGCATCCGACGTTCAGACTGCGGGCGCGGGTGGTCCGCGTCGAACAACTACGGCCAGGCGATGGGGTGAGCTACGGACGGCGGTACGTGGCGCAACGTCCCACCTGGGTCGCCACGCTGCCGGTGGGCCATTCCGACGGCTACACGGGCAAAGCCGTCAACGGCGCGCGGGTGCTCATCGGGGATCGCCTGTATCCGGTGATCGGGTCCGTCAGCGCCAGCCACTCGATTGTCGAAGTGGGGGACGAAGCTCGGGTGGCGGTAGGCGATGTCGCCACCCTGGTAGGCCCCGATCATCCGGAGATCACGCCCAACGGCTTCGAGGAAACGGTGGGGGAATCGGCCTACAACGTGATGATGCACCTGAATCCGGCGCTGCCGAGAATCCTGCAGCTGTAAGGAATCTTCATAAATTATTGCCTTGCAGCAACGGCGTAATCCTATATAAAAGGGAGAAGCGTACAGCAACCGGAGGAGCGTATGAGGGATTCCGAAATCCTCCAGCCCGTCAAAGACGCGCTCCACGATTTTGAGGATGCGGTGAAGACCCACGAACACCGCTCCTTTACGGAAACCGAGATGGTGCGTCGACAGGAGGTCGATCGAGCGCGGGAGCAGGTGCTCGATGCAGTCCTCAAGTTGTTGGACGGAGCCGGCGCGATGGAGTAAGGTGGCGACCTCGTCAGGCGCTCGGGTCAGAGGTTGCGAGGTGACGTTGAGGAGGCGTGGGACGACGGCGCAGCCTGCTCGGGCACTGGGGTAAAGTCCTCGCCCGGATTGATGAACCGGTTCCGCTCAATCCTGTACTGTTTGTAGTATAACTCGCGATAACGACCGTCGCGGGCCAGTAGTTTTTCGTGCGTGCCCCGCTCCACTATCTGTCCATCCTCCACAACGAGAATCTGATCGGCGCTCTGAATCGTCGAGAGCCGGTGCGCGATGACGAACGTCGTGCGGCCGTGCCTGAGGTGGCTGAGCCCGTCCTGAATCATCGCCTCGCTCTCGCTGTCGAGGCTCGACGTGGCCTCGTCGAGGATGAGAATCCGCGGGTCGGCGAGGATCGCCCGGGCGATGGAGATCCGTTGCCGCTGGCCGCCGGAGAGTTTGACGCCCCGCTCGCCAACGATCGTGTCGTACCCATCGTCGAATTCGCTGATGAACTCGTCGGCATGGGCGATCCGGCTCACCTCGCGGATCTGCTGTTCCGTCGCGTGGGGCTGTCCAAACCTGATGTTTTCGGACACCGTCCCGTCGAACAGGAAGTTCTCCTGCATCACCGCGCCGATGGCGTGGCGGTAGTCGCGCAATCGCATCCCATTGAGATCGTGGCCGTCCACCACCACGCGCCCCGACTTGGGCCGGTTGAACGCCATCACGAGACTGGTGATGGTGCTCTTGCCAGATCCGCTGGAGCCCACCAATGCGGTGGTCGATCCGGGCGGCGCCTCGAACGACACGCCCTTGAGCACGGGAATGCCCTCGTTGTACTCGAACCACACGTCGTCAAACGTCACGTGCCCGTCGATGCGGGGGAGCGCCTGGCGGTCCAGATCCTCCTCGTCCTCCGTGGACATCGCCCGGATCTCACGAATCCGATCGAGGCCGGCAAAGGCTTCGCTGATTTGCGTACTGATAGACGCGATCTGCACCAGCGGGGACACCATGATGCCGGTGAAAAAGATGTACTGCACAATCTCCCCCGGCGTCATTGCGCCTGACCCAATCGCCTGGCCCCCGACGAGAATCACCACGACGCCGATGCCACCCACGATGACCGTCGTAAACGCGGTGATGGCCGATACACCGGTGATGGCCTTGGCTACGTTGCGAAACAGCCGGTGCGCGCCTTTTGCGAACGCATAGCCCTCACGCCGCTCCGCGGTGTACGCCTTGACAATCCGTACGCCACCCAAGGTTTCCGTGAGACGTCCCGTGACCTCGGCGTTGATCTTGCTTCGCTCGCGAAAAATCGGTCGCAGGTGCGTGAAGGCATACCCCATCACGCCGGCGAACACGCCCAGCACCGCCAGCATGATGAGGGTGAGGCTCCAGTTGAGATAGAACAGCCAAGCGAGCGCTATCGACGACGTCACGAGACCACCGGTGAACTGCACCAGGCCTGTGCCGACCAGGTTCCGAATGCCTTCCGCGTCCGACATGATACGCGAGATGAGCACGCCGGTTTTGGTGGAGTCGAAATACGCCACGGGAAGCCGCGTGACGTGTTGCTGGACGACCTTTCGCATCTCGGTGATGGCCCGCTGCGCCGCCACGCCCAAGACCTGCGACAATCCGAACGACGAGCTGGCCTGGAACAGGGTGGCGATGCCGACGGCCACCGCCAAGGGGAGAAGAAGGTCCGTGCGTTGGTTCAGCCCGACGTCGTCGATCAGATACTTCGACGTGTACGGCAGCACCAACCCGGCAAACCGGTTGACCAGCATCAGCCCGAAGCCGAGCGCCAAGCGCGCCCGGTGTGCCCACACCAACCCCTTGGCCTCGGCCCATACGTTGGAGAGCTTGAGCTTGCGTTTTTCCGTCTTCGCCATCAACCGGCTGCCTTTCCTCAGAGCAGTCAATGAATGTAATCGGTCTGTGGAGGGATGGCGGACGCGCTCGACCGGGGTTGACGGGTGAGGAACCGGGGTAGGTAGGGAAGAACGGAAGGGAAGCGGTGGGGGTTTCACGACCACCGCTCCTCCCGGATTGCGGTTACTCGCTCCGCAGCGCCAGCATGGGATCGACGTTGCTCGCCCGGCGGGCCGGCAGGTAGCTGGCGGCAAACGCCACCACACTCACGATGAGGGCCACCGCCACGAACGTGGGTGGATGGACGGCCCCCACCCCGAAGAGCAGGCTGGACAAGGCTCGGCTGAGCAGCAGCGACGCACCGAGTCCGATGGCGACACCGGCAGTGGCGAGTACGAGGCCCTGCCCTACTACGTGGCGCAGCACATCCCCCGCTGTAGCGCCCAGGGAGATGCGCACACCGATCTCTTTGGTTCGTTGGTTGACGCCGTATGAGATCACACCGTAGATCCCCACCGCCGCCAGCACCATGGCCACGCCGGCAAAGATCCCCAACAACAGCATGTTGAACCGTGGTTGAGCGACGAACCCCGAGAACTGCTGCTCCAGGGTCGAGACGCCGAACACCGGGAGATCCGGGTCGATGGCGATGACCTGCTGTTGCACCAAGGTCGCAATGTCGAGGGGCTCGCCGGCGGTGCGCACCAACACGCTGAACGCTCCGAAGGGAATCTGCTCCATGGGCGCGTACCACCCCTGCCTGGTTTCCTGAGCGGGTCCCCGGAACTTCACATCGGCCACGACCCCCACGATCTCCCGGGATTGGCCCCAAAACGACAGACGTTGCCCGACGGGATTCTGGTCGGGAAAATGTCTCCGAGCGAACGTCTCGTTGATGACCACGACGCGCGGGCCGTCGTTGACATCAGCCTCTGTGAAGCCGCGGCCGCGGGTGAGTTGAATCCCCACGGTGCGGAAGTAATCTCGGCCAACCGGATTGATGCGTGCTTCTTCCTGCTCTCCCGGCGGGACCGGGGGCCGGCCATCGATGATGAACCGGCTAGTCCATCCCGGATTGGCCGGATGGTGCACCGCCAGGGCGACGGACTCCACGCCGGGCAGCCCTCCCACCCGTTCCACCAATTCCCGTTGGAATGCGAGCACCTGCGGGAGGTCGGTACTCCCGAACGCCTGGGGATACCGGGACGCGGGGAGTTGCACGTTCGCCACGAGAACATTTCCCGCGGCAAACCCCGGGTCTACGGCCTGCAACCGCCAGAAGCTCTGGATGAGGAGGCCCGCGCCGGTTACCAGGACCGCCGCCAGGGCCACTTCGGTGACGACGAGGAACCTGCGCAATCCCTGCCCGCCGCTCTGGGCCGGCGTCCGCCCCCCCTCTTTGAGGGAAGACTGGAGGTCGGCCTTGGCCGCCTGCAGCGCCGGGAGAATGCCGAACAGGATGCCGGTTCCTGCCGACACCAGCGTGGCAAACAGCAAGACCCGGCCGTCGATACCGATGTTGGCGAGGCGCGGCAACGCGGCCGGTCCCAGCGCCACCAATCCCCGCACGCCGCCGAATGCCACGAAGAGCCCCGCTGTCCCGCCCACCACGGACAGGACGAGACTCTCGGTCAGGAACTGCCGGATCAGTCGATTACGCCCGGCGCCCAGGGCGCCCCGAATCGCCACCTCGCGCTGGCGCACCGTGGACCGGGCGAAGAGGAGGCTCGCCACGTTGACGCATGCTATAGCCAGGACGAGGCCCACGGCGCCGAGAAGCATGAGCAGCGCGGGCCGGATGCTTCCCACCGTCGCCTCGAGCAATCCCTGAGCCCACATGCCGCGGCCCAGGTTGTCGTCGGCGTACTCCTCTTCGAGATCGGCGGCGATAGCGGTGAGGTTGCCGTTGGCGGCGTCGATGTTGACGTTTACATCCAGTTTCGCGATGACGCGATAGAAGTGGTTCCCCCTGGGCGGCGTCCTCGCGGCGCTGATCTGCAAGGGCATCCACACCTCCGTGCCGGCAGAGGGAAAGGCGAGGCCCGGCGGCATGACCCCGATCACCTCGTACGACGTTCCTTCGATGGCGACGAGCCTCCCGAGAACACCCTCATCGGCGCCGAAGCGACTCACCCAGATCTGGTGGCTCAACACCAGGACGGGGTCCGCACCGGGCCGGTCGTCGTCGGCATCGTACACCCTACCCAGCGCCGGACCCACGCCGAGAATGGAAAAGAGGGTATGAGACGTGCTGGCGGCACGGATGCGTTGCGGCTCCCCTTCGGGACTCGTGAGTGTGGCCTGGGGCATCCGCCACGCCGCCATCGACTCGAACACCACGTTCCGCTCGAGCACGTCGAAGAAATCGGGACCCGAGAACCACTCGTGTTGGGTCCCTCGGAGCCGGTCGTTCTGTGCCACGTAGACAATCCGGTCCGAGTCGGCGTACGGTAGCGGTCGCAGCAGCACTCCGTCCACGACGCTGAAGATGGCCGTGTTGGCGCCGATGCCGAGCCCCAACGTGAGGATCACCGTCGCGGCGAACCCGGGATTCTTGAGAATGGTCCGAACGGCGTACCGCAGGTCCTGTACGAATTGTGCCATGACGCTGTCTCCTTGGCGCTCCGCGTCGACCATCATCACTTCGCGACACTCCGCGCGGATTCGTTCGTGGTTGCCAAAGCGACGCTCCGCCTCGCGGCGCGCCGCCGCCGCGCCCATGCCGGTTGCCTCCAGATCACGCGCTCGCATCTCGACGTGATAGGCGAGCTCGCTATCGATGTCCTGCTGAATGGTTTGTCGGCGAAATGCGGCCCACAGGCCAAAGAGCTTGTTCATCATCCCGAGCCGAGAATCTTTCCCACGGCCGCCGCGAAGCTGCCCCACTCGGCCGTTTCTTTGTCGAGCTGTCTCTTCCCTGCTCGGCTCAATCGGTAGAACTTGGCGCGGCGGTTGTTCTCCGATTTGCCCCACTCGGCCTTGAGCCACCCCCGCCGCTGCATGCGGTACAGGGCCGGATAGAGCGACCCCTCTTCCACGATCACGGCCCCATCGGTGAGTTCCTGGATGCGAACCCCGATGGCGTACCCGTTCATGGCCTCCGGCTCCAGGAGCTTGAGCACCAGCAACTCCAGCGTCCCATGGAGGCGTTCCGGATTCCCTGGCGACATGTGCATCTCCCTAGACTGTCTAGATGACTGCATGCTTGGACGCGGGCCGGTGCCTTTTTGTTTGAACCGGCCTCGGTTCCCTTGATTATCTAATGGAGAGACTACGCCCTTTCCCTTAGACTGTCAAGGGGAAGGTTCCGTGGCCAGGGGAACATGGGCGGCTGTCGGAGGTTGTAGGGGGTAG
Organism: Gemmatimonadota bacterium; assembly: GCA_039589615.1. Lineage (GTDB taxonomy): Bacteria > Gemmatimonadota > Gemmatimonadetes > Gemmatimonadales > GWC2-71-9 > B3T1B10. Next base: position 12,977 of record JBDHHA010000023.1, on the reverse strand, counting down.
GATGGGTGACTAGGGTTAGGCCGCGGGATCGAGACCCGCCTGGCCCGGACAGGGGAAACCTCAACCAAGACACCGATGGCCGATCCGTTCCCAACCCACGACCTGGTGCGCATCATCTACGAGCGCGGCGTTCAACTCCTGCGGTCGGAGCACGGCTGGCTGATTCCCTCTTCCGAACGCCTCCAGCACGTGGACAACCCGGAGGACGTCGAGGGAGCACTGGGCGTCCAGCCCATCATCTGCGATACCCAGCTCAATGTGCCGTTCTTCCAGCCGCGCCGGGTGATCGACCCCAACGGCAAGCCCGTGAGCCGGGCTCGATACCTGAAGGGGTACGTGGAGGATCCCAAGCGGCGCATTTACAAGTACATGGTCGAGCACCACCTGTACTGCGCCGTGGCGCACCTCGGCTACCTGGCCGAGGCCTACGGAGGGCTGGCCGTTCTCCAGAACGAGCATCGCTGGAGTGTACCCGAGCACGCCCGGGCCCAGTCGCAGCACCAGTTGCGGGATTCGGCCCTGCTCCACGGAGAGGCGATCTTCACCGCACTGTGTTCCAGCCTGGAGGCCAGCGGCATTCTCGTGTGGCGCAACGACAAGGCGAGGCCTGCACTCTTGCCGGAAGCCCTCGACAAGGTGATGACGTCGTCCGACACGGACATGCGACTGCTCGTGGCACCGCTGGAAGAGGTGTGGTACGAGGTTGGTGTGCGACTCCTGCAGTACCGTGACTGCAGCGCCGCGCACCACCCCATCACGGACCACGGCGGCGAGTCTCGGCCCGTGCTCAACGAGGCCGACATGTGGGAGATGCGGATGGAGATCCCGGACAACCCCGACGCGTCGCGGCCGGAGCAGTTCACGTACGAGGAGGAAATCGACCTGCTGGACTATTGCTGGCGCACCACCTGCACGGTGGTCCGTTGCATCGAGACCACCCTACCCCCGGTCTACGAGCTGGCCATGCTGGGCCAGGAGCCCAGCAAGTGGACCTGGCTCACCGGCGAGTAGCCCGCCGTAGGACGATCAGCTTGGCCGCCTGCCGCTCATGCCGATCACACGCCTATGATGCGCGCCTTTCCGAGTCGAGCCACGTTCGCAATGCGCGGCCGAGTCCAAGACCCTTGGCAGCGTCGAAGGAGGGAGTGTGAAAGGGGTGACTGCCCTCACTCCTCGGCCAGTACCTCCATAGGATCGATCTTGGTGACCCGCCGCGCGGGCAGGTAAGCAGCGAGTGTGCAGGTCGTGATCGAGAGAACCACGGCGCCCAGGTATGTCCAGGGATCTCGAGCTTCGATCTCGTAAAGCAGGTGTGCGATGAGGCTGGAGGCCCACGACGCCACCACAAGGCCGAGCACCAAGCCGAGCGTCGCACTTAGCAGGCCGTCCTTGAGTACGAGCCGGATCAATCCCCTTCCGTCCGCGCCCAGTGCCGACCGAATCCCCATCTCACGTGCACGTGCCGACACTGCCCTCGCGGTCATACCGAAGATTCCCACCGCTGCGAGAACACCGGCGATCGTAGCAAACGTCCACATGAGCAGTGCGCGGAAGCGTTCGTCAGCCTCGGAGGTACGAACGAGGCCAGCCATTGTATTTGCTTCGTGCAAAACGATGTCCGGATTGACCGACCAGATGGCGTTGCGCACGACCGCAAGTGTGACAACGGGGTCAGAAGACATTTTTACCACCATTGTCAGGTCGAGATCGTGAGTCCTTGCTATGGCCTGAGCGACTGGCACATAAAACACCGGCTGCACTTCGATTCCCAGTGCCTCTTGACGAACGTCCCCGACAACGCCAACGATGGTATAGTCCAGGCCCTGGAAGCTGATCCGTACACCAAGCGGAGATTCATTCGGCCAGTTCCGCTCCGCAAGGGACTCACTCACCAGCATGGCACCGGGAGCGTCCCCTTCATCGGCATCGGAGAGGAGCCGGCCGCGTAACAGAGGGATACCCATCGTCTCGACATAGGTTGGATCAGTGGCTCTGAACAATACAGTTGTCCCGACTTGTTCGCCGTTTCGCTGGAAGCTGAGCCCGACGTTGGTGCCGCGGCCAGGAAACGGAAGATCGGTCGTAACGCTCACGGCCCGTACTCCAGGGACATCTCTCGTCACGCGTAGGATCTCCCCGACAAGTAACTCTCGTTGCTGCCGGGAGATACGCTGGAACAATGTCACTCGCTGGGTCACAAGCCCATCCGGATCAAAGCCCGGGTCCACAGACATGATCCGAACGAAACTCCGAACGAACAGACCGCCGGCCACGAGCAGCACGACCGTTAGGCCGATCTGCGCGGACACCACCGTTGTTTGCAGCAATCGAGCGCTCCCGCTACGGTTGCGGACCCGAAGCGTCGAGCCCACGGACGCCTTCGTTTGTGACAGCGCAGGCACAACTCCAAAGAGCAAACCGGTACCTATCCCGACCGCGGTGGCGAAGAGAAGGATGCGACCGCTTATGCCTATCTCCTCCGGGCGCGGCAACGCAGGGGCGATAGCCAGAACCGCATCTGTGCCCAGCCATGCCAGGACGACACCGAGCGCCGCGCCCATCAGGCTGAGGAGAACACTTTCGGTCAGGAGCAGACTAACGACTTGGCCCCGGGACGCACCAAGCGCCGACCGCACAGTCAGCTCGTGTTGTCGTCCCGGCGCCTCCCCAATGAGCAGACCCGTGACGTTAGCGCAGGCAATGAGCATCAGGACAGCAGCTGCCCCGAGCAGAAGCGAAAGGGGGGTACCGAAACCGCGGGTGATGATCTCCTTGGTTGGTACCACCCTGGCGATCTGTTCGAAGCCGCTCTCCGCGAGGAGCGTCTGGACTTCCGCCCGAGCCTGATCTACCGAAGCACGCTGTGCCAATCGCCCGACCAGCTGAAGAAAATGCGCGCAGTTGTAGAAACAACCTGTAATACCGAGTGGGACCCAAATGTCCCTCAGGCCGTCGTCCACGGCCTCGGCGTTCGGCAGTTTTTCAAAAGGCTTGCTGGCCAGGCGAAAGCCCTCGGGTAGCACGCCCACGATCTCGAAGGAGATGCCGTTTAGGAGGATCTGCTGACCCAAGACATCCCGACTGCCCGCGAAGCGTCGCTTCCAGATTTCAAAACTCAAGATTGCCACCCTTGCTGGGTCGCCCTCGGGAGTCACCTCCTCCGGGAAGAAGACGCGTCCCAAGACCGGCTGCACGCCGAGGGTCTCGAACAGGTTGGCACTGGCCTCGAAAACTGAGAGGGCCTCCGGTTGGCCTTCGCCGGTTACCGCCGCCTCACCTTCACCCCACGCCTCCCAGAAGGCTGCAACGGAGCTGAGGGTGGACGCGTGGTCGCGGATGTTCAGGTAATCCACCGCTCGGACGTCGATAGCATCCCAGTAATTATTGAGCGACTCCTCCTGACCACGCCAACTCGGAAAGGCCATCCAGATATTGACGAGCTTTCCTGGATCTCGGTAGCGTAGGTCCCTTATCAGGACCCCGTCCACGATGCTGAACATGGCCGTTGTCCCTCCGATCCCCAGCCCCAGCGCCCCGACTGCGATCGTCGTGAACAGAGCCCGCTTGCGAAGCGAACGGACTGCAAACCGGATGTCGTGCAGCATCGATTCCACACCCAGCCCTCTCGGTGTATTCACTGTTGGTTGCGTCGTCTTCGTGTGCTTCTTCCCATCCAGCCAGCCTCCGAGGCCGTGCCATAGAGCATCCGCAAGGCTCCGAACGAGCAGACCCACACGTGCAAGAGTACGTGAACCACACTCATCGAGGCGGTCCTCGAAAAGTGAGACGATGTTCGCGTTAACGTCCGGCCCGAAACGCGTAGGTAGAAGCCGCAGCCACATGCGGAACAATCGGGCCTCCCAGGCGCTGCCTGGTTTGTCCTTCATCGCCTGGCTCCGCCTTCGGGCCTCACGCCGACGTCCTCTGCATGGAGCAGGAGGCTGCGGAGGCGTGTCGCTTCGGCCACAGCTACGCGGCGTCCCAGGAGCGTGATGCCAAGATGTTTCCGAGGACGCGCGGGATCGCCATCTACGCCTGGGACTTCCTCAACGAGGCCACTGGATACCAGACGCCAGATTCGGCGGTACATGTTCGTTGGCAGGATCCGCTTCCCCTCAGGCTGTTGCTTCTCGATAGAGCACACCACCGCGTAGGCGTGCGCCGAACCTTCGGTGAGCCTAAGCAGCACCTGGAACTCCAGGGGATGGAGCGGAAGGTGGGTCTCTGGAGTGGTGTTGTTCTCGGAGTTCATGGCACCTGACAGCGTGAAGGTGTAATTGTATCAATAAGATAGTACTATTCGTTTGATACTATACTAGCAGGAGCGGATTGAAATGGCAAGTCGTCGCGGCAGATGATGGATGGAATTTGCGGGCGATGCGTGTCGACACCTGCGGTTTGCAGCATCAGCTCACAGCGTGGGATTCTCACAGACGTATTGTCAACTTGGCGCTGATTGCATGTACCCAGCCATGCGCCAACGCCGCTTCTCCCCTTCTTGCCTCCGACCCACTGCGCGTCCATATTATCAGCACTATCGGTGACCGATATAGTGTCGCTGAGTCAGAGAAGAAGGATTGTGTCATCATGGGACGGTTGATCATCGAGGTTTTGCTGCGGTTCTACCCCAGGGGTTTCAGGAGAGATTTCGCCGCAGAGCTTCGGGGGACTATCTACCGGGATCGACACAGAGCCCGAAACCGGGCGGGGTTTGCATGGCGCATCCGATTCTGGACCAGTCTCATCTGCGACAACCTCGGAGCTGCTCTTCGTCTTCGGTGGGATGAACTCACTTCGCAGGACAACCGCCTAGGCTTCTCCGGCACCCTCCTAGATGACGTTGTGCAGGGGCAGAGGATCTTCCTCCGAAACGCACGGTTTCAGCTTGCGGCGGTCTTTCTCCTGGCTCTAGGGATCGGCTCTTCCGCCGCCGCCTTCGCCGTCGTAGACGGAGTGCTCCTGGAGGATCTGCCCTATCCGCATCCTGAGCGGCTGGTCCAGGTTGGGGCGCGGCCCCCGCGGAACCCAGAGTGGATGGCCCCTCTGTCCGAGGCGACCTTCCTTGCCATGAGGCAGGGGATCTCCCAATTGGAGGCCCTGGCTGCCGTATCCAGCGCCACCCGGGTGCTCAGGGGGATCGGAGATCCAGCCGAGGTGTGGGTCGGTACCGTGAGCACCGGATACCTGGACCTTCTGGGCGCCCGTGCCTTTCTGGGTCGCACCCTCCAACCTTCGGACCATGAAGCAGGTGCCACAAAGGTGGCGGTCCTTTCATCCACTGTTTTCGAGAATCGGTTCGGCGGGGATCCGAACGTTCTGGGCAGCGTTCTGGACCTCAGTGGGGAACCGGTTGAAGTAGTGGGGGTCCTCTCTCCCGAGTTCCTTCCCCCGCCTGGAATCAGGGGACGCACCGCCGCCCTTTGGACACCCCTGGGCCTCGCACAACGGGAGCTCTCTCCCATCCTTCATCTCGATGTCATCGGGCTGGTCAGGCCAGGAGCCACCCCCGCCACGATTCAGGAGGAGGTAAGCCGAGTCCTGGCAGAACGCCGTCCTGCTGAAACGCCGGCAGCCTTGCGTTCGGATGGACGCGTGGAAACTCTCAGATCCCGGGTCCTCGGAGACACGGGATCGGCAATCCTCCTGGCCCAGGGAGGTTTGGTCCTTCTTCTTCTTCTGACCTGCGTGAATGTGGCCAGCCTCCTCATGGCGCGGGCTTCGGCGAGGCGACCGGAGATGGCCATTCGGTCGGTTCTGGGTGCCCGCCGCGAGCGCATGATCCGACAGCTTCTTTCGGAAAGCCTTTTTCTCGCCGTTCTGGCGGGAGGAGGGGGCGTGGGTCTGGCTGTGGCCCTTGTTCGATGGTTCAAGGCCATGGCTCCGGACGGGATCCCGCTCCTTCCCACGGTGACGGTGGACGGGGAAGTCCTCGCTTTTGTCCTCATCCTCTCGCTGGTGTCGAGCGTCCTCTTCGGTTTGCTTCCGGCACTTACGTCCTCCCGCGTGGACTTGGCCGGGATCCTGGGAAAGAGCGGTCCGGGTCGAACAGACAGCAGAGCCGCCGCCGCCACTCTCAGGTTCCTGGTGGTTGGAGAAGTTTCCCTGGCAGTGGTCCTGGCGCTTGGGGCCGGGCTTCTGGCCAACTCCTTCTTTCACCTGACCCGGGTTGATCTCGGCTTCCAGCCGGATGGGCTGGCCACTATGCGGGTGGAAATGCGTGGATCGGACCTGAACAGAGAGAATCCGGGCCCGTTCTTCCGACAGTTGTTGGATGAGGGGAGGGAGATTTCGGGAGTGTCCTCCGCAGCCCTTGCCTACGCTATCCCCATTCTCGGTCATGGTTGGAGCGGACCCTTCACCCCTCAGGACTTAGACCCTTCGTTCGGAGATCATGGAGTCTCAGTAAACATCAACGCGATTTCGGAAGGGTTCTTCCCCATCATGCGAATCCCGATCCTGGAGGGGCGGCCTCTTCAGGAAGAGGACGGTGAGGGCGGCGAGCCGGTTGTGGTGGTGAACCGGGCCTTCGTCGGATCGTATTGGCCTCATGTTGCAAGCGCTATTGGACGAACGGTGGAGGAGACCGGGGGGAGAGAGAGGCGGATCTACAGGGTGGTCGGTGTGGTTGGGGACGTTCGCAGCAGACCGGGCTCGGGTGCCGAGCCGACCATCTTTTTCCCTGTGGACCACCTACCGGATCTAGGTGTGGGGATGAGTCTTCTCGTGCGGGCGGAGGGAAACCCCACCCAACTGGCCGCGCCCCTGAGAGATCTGGTCCGTCGGCTCGATCGGAGCCTTCCTGTCCCAGAGGTCACAACCCTCACGAGTTTGGTCCAGAACTCGGTAGTTGAGCCACGCTTCTATGCTCTCCTGGCGGTGGGCTTCGCCCTTTTCGCGCTCATCCTGGCCCTGGCGGGAGTGTACGGGACCACCTCCTACGCGGCGACTCGACGGACCCATGAGATCGGGATTCGCATGGCCCTTGGGGCAGATCGGGGTCGAGTGCTCAGGGGGATCCTCACAGGGACCTTTTGTGCAGCTATCGCCGGAGTAACCCTCGGCTTGCTCGGAGGAGGATTGGGCGCCAAGTACCTGGGTGGCTTCCTTTTTGGCATCGAACCGTTGGACGTCCCCACTTACACCGTGGTCGCCCTCGTGATCGGAGTCACCGTAATCACGTCGGCCTTCTTTCCCGCCTTGCGGGTCGCTGGACTCAATCCGGCCGTTTCTCTCAGGAGAGAGGCTTGACCGTGACGCCAAAGACCCTTCAAATCCTGATGGCTCTGGCTGAGGGCCCCCTCCATGGGTACGGCATCAAGGCGGCGGTGGAGGATCGGACCGGTGGCACGGTGACCCTGGGCGCCGGAACCCTCTACGAGGGCATCCATCGCCTCCTGAGGGCTGGGTGGCTGGTGGAGGTGGAGGGAGGAATCGAGGATGCCCCGCCTCCAGGCGGGCCACCCCGCCGGTATTATGCCCTCACCACAGAGGGGCGAGAGGCAGCTCGGCAGGAGTTGTGTCGACTGGCCGAGGTGGTGCGGCACGGGGAAGCACAGGGGTTGATGGAGGACGTCTCTTGAGCCGGATCGGCTCGACGCGAGAGCTCTTCCCCGGCGTTGTCGCATGGCTCGGAACGGCATTGTCAACTTGAGCCAGGCCGCCTCAGACTCCGTTGATGAATACGAATGCGAACTGCTATCATAGCTGCCGGTTTCCTCCTGAGGTCATCGGTCACGGCGCGTGGCTGTACCATCGATTCTGCCTGAGCTTTCGTTGTTGAGGAATGGGTTTCCGGTTTGATGGATCGCGCCCTCAGCACGAGGTTTCACTCAAGTTGACAGTACCTGGCTAAGCGCTCCAGCACTGCGGGCAAATCGGGCTTCTCCGTAAGCACACCGTGCAACGGATCCTCCTTCAGGCGTCGCAGCCGGCTGACGGCGTTCTGGATGGTGTATTTCCGAATGTCCAGTTTTTTCGTCACCTCACTCCATCGCAGCGGCATGGATACCGGCGCCCCCGGCAACGGCCGGACGCAGAGTGGCGACACCAGCAGTTTGCCGTGTCCGTTCTGCCCGAAATCGATATACACCCGTCCCTGACGCGCCGAGAGGGCTCGGGCCGTGGTGGCGATGTCCGGGAGATCCGACGCGGTGACACGCGCCAACAATTCCCCCAACACCTTCGATTGGTCGTAAGTGTATTGCCGTCCCAGCGGCAGCAGCACGTGCAGGCCTGACGACCCACTCGTCTTCACGAAACACGGCAGCTCGAGGTCCTCGCACAACGCGCGAATCGCGTTGGCGACCTGCACCACGTGCTCGAACGGCGCTTCCTTCGGATCCAAGTCGAGAATGCACCAGTCGGGTTGCTCCAACGATGAGAGCCGGCTCGACCACACGTGCAGCGGGATCGACCCCATGTTCGCGATGTAGAGGAGGGTCTCGACGTCGTCACCGATGAAGTAGTTGGTTTCCTTCTCGGAATCGGGACTCCAGACCTTCTCGGTGCGCACCCACTCGGGCACCCACTCCGGGGCATCCTTCTGAAAGAAGGACTTCCCACCGATGCCGTCGGGATACCTGGTCATGACGACAGGGCGGTCCCGCACATACGGTAGCAGCCATTCCGCCACGCCGCGGTAATAATCAATGAGATCCCCTTTGGTATGCCCCTCCTCCTCCCAGAACACCTTGTCGAGGTTCGAGAAGGGCACCACGCGCTGCACGGTGGACTCTTCTGGCGCTTCCGGCGGCCGGAGGTCGAATTCCGTGTCCTGACGGACGCACTCGTGCGGCGGCTTGTCGTCGCGGAAGCGGAGGAAGACCGGATGCCTGAGCAACTCCTCCTCGGTCCACTCCTTGTACCGCACTTCCACCACCAATTCCCCATCGACCCAATGGTGCTCGTCGCCCTTCGGCGTGGGACCGGAGCACACCGGGGTCTCCCGCCCGATCGTCTCCAACGTCTCGCGGATCTCATCCCGCTGCTTGGTGGTGAACCCCGTTCCCACCCGTCCGGCGTAGGTCAACTCGCCGCCGCTGTAGGAGGCGAGGTGCAGCGCGCCGAAGCCGTTGCCGCTGCCCTTGGGCTCGCTGAACCCCACGATCACGAAATCATCGTTCCGATCCGAGCGAATCTTGATCCACGCTGATGAGCGACCGGCGCGGTACCGTGAATCGGATTTCTTGGCGACAATGCCCTCGAGCTGCATCTCCCGCACCTGCTCAAAGAACGCCTCGCCGCGGCCTTCGATGTGATCGGCGAATTTGATGGGGCCCACCGCAGGAAGCATCCACTGCAACATGGCCTTGCGCTCCACCAGCGTGAGGGCGCGCAAATCGAACCCCTCCAGCGCCAGCAGATCGAACGCATAGAGCGTGGCCGGCAGCTCCACCGTGGCGCGCCGGATGTCGTAACGCTGGGTGAGACGGCCGCGCTTCTGCAGTCGTTGAAAACTCGGACGCCCCTCGTCGTCGTGGACCACCACCTCCCCGTCCAACACGAAATCCTCGTACGGGAGCGTCTCGACAGCGTGTGCGATTTCGGGAAAGACCGCGGTAAGGTCGTGCCCGTTCCGGGACAGGAGGACGGATTGGCGCGCACCGCCTTCCCGAGAGCCGAGAAGGCGGTACCCGTCGTACTTCAACTCGAAGAGCCAGGTGGGATCGGTGAACGCATCATCCCGTGTCTGCGCAAGCATCAGCCCCACGTCGCGCACCTTGACGGGTCGCGTTTTGGCTCCCAGGTCGGCCAACCGCTCTCGCGCTTCGGCACCCAGATCCCTCCCAGCCTTCAGTTCCTCGACGGTGAGCCCGGAGAACACCGAGTGCTCCCCAAACGGCTGCTCGCCCTCCGTGGTCATCCAGCCGTCGCGCTCCTTGATCATCAACCACTCTCGGCCGTTGCCCTTCTTGATCCGGACGAGCGTCCACTCGCCGCGCAGCTTGTAGCCCCGCAACTCGAAGAGCAACTTCCCCTTCTCCATTCCCTCGTTGAAATCGCTCTTCGGAATCCACAGGCCCCGGTCCCACACAATCACCGCCCCCGCGCCGTAGTTCCCCTCCGGGATGGTGCCCTCGAAGTCGGCGTACTCGATGGGGTGGTCCTCAGTCTGAACCGCGAGGCGCTTGTCCTGCTGGTCGAAGGAGGGCCCTTTGGGTACCGCCCACGACTTCAGCACGCCGTCGTGCTCCAAACGGAAGTCGTAGTGGAGATGGCTGGCGAAGTGCTTCTGCACCACGAAGAGACGTCCACCGGTACCCCGGCCGCTCCCGAACGGCTCCGGCGTACTCCCCGGCGCCCGCTTGTCGCGGTAGGCCCGGAGCTGGTCCCCAGTGGGCTTATCTGTTGCGGCCATTGACTTTACGTTGTATCATAGCGGCCATGAGTGCGCGCCCTATCAGTACCGCCACCATTAGCTTTGGGCTGGTGTCGGTTCCAGTGAAGCTCTATTCCTCCGCTGAGACCTCCAAAAAGGTCTCGTTCAATCTCGTCTCCAAAAAACACGGCACACGTCTCAAGCAGCAATACGTCACTCCCGAAACCGGCGAGGTCGTGCCCCGGGAGGAGATGGTGAAGGGATACGAATTCACCAAGGGCAAGTTCGTCCTGTTCACGCCCGAGGAGCTCAAGACGCTGGACGAGAAAGCGTCGCACTCCATCGATATTACTGAATTTGTACCCTTCGAGCAGGTCGAGCGAACCTACCTCGACAAGGTGTACTACCTCGGTCCCGACAAGGGCGGCGACCGAGCCTACAAGCTGCTCAGCGCTGCGCTCAAGAAGACGGGTCAATCGGCGGTGGCAAAATACGCCGCCCGCGGCAAGCAGTATCTCGTGGTGATCCGGCCCATGGACGACGGCCTCGTCATGGAGCAGCTGTTCTATCACGACGAGTTGAAACCGTTCACCGAGGTCCCCCTCGGCGAGGCCGAGGTAAAGGACACCGAGCTCGAGTTGGCGATCCAATTGATATCCCAGGCCACCTCGGAGGAGTTCCAAGCCGACAAGTACACCGACGAGGTTCGGGACCGAACGCTCGCGCTGATCCAAAAGAAGATCGACGGCGAGGATATCACACAGATCGAGTCCGAGGAGCCCAAGGGCCAGATCATCGATCTCATGGCAGCGCTCAAGGCGAGCCTGGCGGGTTCGAAGGACTTGGGCAAGTCAACCGAGAAGAAGAGTCGCAAGGTCGGAGGGAGTAGCGCATAGCCCGTGCCCCGTAACGTCCACGCGAGACCACTGCCTTAGTGTACACGTCCCGCGAAGTCTCCGAGTTGGTCGGCCTCTCAGTCGATCAGGTGAGGCGCTTCGCGAGGGCAGGTTTCTTGTCTCCGGAACGGACGCCGCAGAACCACTACCGCTTTTCTTTTCAAGACCTGACGTTTCTCCGCACCACCACACAGCTCTTGTCCGCCGACCTCCCTCGATATCGGGTGCATCGGGCCCTGCGTGAGCTCCGGCGCGTCCATCCAACCGACCGACCCCTCTCCGAGGTTCGTCTCATGGTGTCGGGTGACGGCATCATCGCCCACGACGGAACATCGGTGTGGAATGCGGAGTCCGGGCAGATCGTGCTCGATTTCCCGGGAAAACGCACGCACATCACACTCATCTACCCCAACCGGGTCGATCAGACGAAGGCCGACCGGGAAACCGCCGACTCGTGGTTCGAGCGCGGCTGCGTGTTGGAGCCACACCGCCCCGCCGAAGCGCGGCAGGCGTACCGCCGCGCGGTGGCGCTCAATCCGACACATCACGACGCCCGGATCAATCTCGCCCGCCTGCTGCACGCCCTCGGACAACCCGCCGAGGCCATCGAGCACTACCGCATCGTCCTCACCGCGGCGCCGGACCACGCCACGGCGGCCTACAACCTCGGTATTGCCCTCGAGGATGAAGGCCGACTCCAGGAAGCGTTCACCGCGTATGCCCAGGCGATCGCCGTGGACCCGAACTACGCAGAGGCTCACTTCAACATCGGGAAGCTGTACGAGCAGGCCGGAGACGACCTGGCCGCGGTGCGGCACCTGCGGACGTACAGGGAATTGACCAAGGGCTAGGCCGGCTACGCCTTGGATCGGCGTGGCATCCTCCACTCACAAACCGTCCTAACAACCCCCAGCCCACCCCTCGACGGTTTGCTCGCGGAGCACGCCACCGCCTCAGCCGCTTCCTAGGAACCGCAGACAAGGTGGGCACGATGACTGATGCCGTTTGCTGGGAATCGCGTACCGTCAGTCGCGCTTGACATAATAGTCAATTCTGACTATAGTGCAGCGCAATGGTCAATTCTGACTATACTTCAATAGGGGCGAGGGGATTGAGACAGTGGCGATGACGACGCTACCTGAGATCGAACGTCACCCGGTAATTCAACAGAACTTCGGGGTACTGGCCGATGCGGCGCGCGCAGTGGCAAGTCCTCAGATTCCCCATTCCGCCACCCACAACCACTTCAAGATCCCACTGATGGAGAACGCGTAATGTGGCGCGACCTTCGCGAGGCGGTGCGCTCGCTGTCCGCGCAACCAGGATTCACCGCTGTCGTCGTCTTGACGCTCGCACTCGGTGTCGGCGTCAATACCGCCATCTTCAGCGCGTTGCACGGCATTCTGCTCACGCCCCTCGACTATGGGGATCCCGAGCGACTCGTGGTGCTGTGGGAGAGCAACCGCGGACTGGGCCTCGAGCAAGAACCAACGTCGGCGGCCACGTACATCGACTGGCGTGAGCGCTCGACGACCCTCGAGTCGATTGCTGCGTACCGGTACCGAGGGTACACGTTCACGTCGGGCGATGAGCCGATTCGCATCACCAGCGTCGAAGTCTCGCCCGCCCTGTTCCGCGTGCTCGGCGCACCGGCCTACATGGGGCGCGCCTTTGCCGACGATGACGAACAGCCGGGCAACGAACGATTGGTCATTCTCAGCTACGCGGCTTGGTCCAGTCGCTTCGGCGCCGATCCATCGATC
>JBDHHA010000022.1:0-38225 GCA_039589615.1 Gemmatimonadota bacterium | reverse complement strand
GTACATCGCGGTGCTCGCGGGCTTGGGCGGCCCAGAAGTGCTCTTCAACGCGGGGCTCGGCGAGGGAAGCGTCGGACCGGGTCGCCTCCTCGTATTCGCGCTGGACGGGGGCGCCACGCTACCTGCGCCGATGCCTCCGCTGCCTCCAATCGCCATGCCTACCTTCGGACTCGTCGCCACTCCGGCTGAAGTCGAGGAGGGAGAGGAGTTGTACTCGGACCATTGCGTCGCCTGTCACGGATTGAACGCTGTGAGTGGCGGCATCATTCCCGATCTGCGTCGTACGACCGCTGAGGTCCATGCGCAAATGATCAGCATAGTGCTCGGAGGCGTACGAGCGCCGCTCGGAATGCCGCGTTTCGATGATTTGCTCGACGAAGGCGACGTGCGCCTGATCCAGGGTTACGTCTTGCAGCGGGCAATCTTGCGCAAACCGCCACCTGACACCATTAAGAAGTGGTGTGTCAAGGGAGCGTAGCCATGACCTTTCGATTGCCCGCGTCCCTGAGTGTCCAGCGGTCCTACGGATCGCCTAGAACCCTTCCGGGAGTCGCCCGTCACGGTGCAGCGGCACTTCTTGTCTCTCTGATTCTCGGCTGTGCGGAGGATAGTCCGCCGGCGTTGACACCGCTGACTCTGTCAGCGCCCATTGAGCATCTCGCCCGCGTTGCTGTTCGGGAGCCAATGGTGGTCGAACACCCGGAAGGCGCGTTGTTCGTAGCCGGGTTCACTCAGGATATCGAAGAGTCCCGGCAGCCGCCGAAGCTGTTCATGAGCGTCGATGCCGGTATGACCTGGGGGGCGGTCGACGTCGGAACCCCAGCCCAAGGAGCTATAGGCAATTCGGATGTCGACCTGGCTGTTGCTCCGGACGGAACACTGTACTTCCTGACCATGGGGTTTGACCGGACCAGAGCTGAGGGCACACACGTAGCGGTGGGTGTGAGTCCGGATGTCGGCGAGACCTGGACGTGGACGTACTTGTCGCAGGATCGGTTCGACGACCGGCCCTGGATTGAAGTGGCGCCGGACGGGGTCGTGCATGTGATCTGGAATGACGGCCAGGGTGTGAGCCATGCGGTGAGCACGGACGCCGGACACACGTGGACGGAGCGACCCCGTGTCCATCCCCAGGGGGGCTCCAGTCATCTAGCCGTGGGGCCAAGCGGGGAGATCGCCGTGCGCATCACGCCGCGGTCGGCATCCGGGAACCGTTTCGATGAGGGTGTGGATCTCATTGCCGTGAGTATGGACGGAGGCCGGATCTGGGAGAAGCTGACGCCACCCGGGAACCGCACCTGGGGTTCCGATCCATCGGATCTAGACCTCTTGCCCCGCTGGGTGGAGCCGATCGCCTGGGATGCCGATGGAGCGTTGTATCACTTGTGGAGTGAGGGCTCAGACCTCTGGTTGGGCCGTTCCAGAGATCAAGGGAAGACCTGGGAATCCTGGACGATCGTCACGGGCGAGGAACCGCTGTACTACCCGTTTCTGGCAGGGCGTGGACCTGGAGAGTTGGCGGCGACGTGGTTCTCCGGTAGTGGCGACAACCTTCGGGCTCACGTTGCCTCCATCAACGCGAGAGGAACTGCCCAACCCTCGGTACGGAGCGCCGATCCGTTCCAACCCGACAGTTGGAGATCGACACCAGAGTCTCCTTTGCGCGACCCGGGAGGAGAGTACTTGCCGGTCCTCTTTCTTTCTGATGGCGACCTAGGCGTGGTCGCGCCCATCCAGAACTCTCTTGAGAACCGCCGAGGTTTCGCGTGGCACCGAATGTCGTATTGAGCAACGGCATCACAGGCTGCCGTGCGGGCACACCGATTCCCGACGACCTGGCACGCGATTGCTGATGACGTGGGAAGCTGCCGGGGCGTCTGCTGGTGTTCCACAGATTCCGAAGGCATCCTGACGCGCAGCGGCGTTTGACCCCCCCTTCTCCAACCCTTTACACCACAACGCTTTACGACGCCTTCCCTCCTTCCGTGAAACTTCTGGGCGCCGATAACGTAGACAGTGTATGCATTACACAGAGGACGTAGCATGAGCGCCCTGGGTGAATTGGAGACACTGATCCTGCTGGCCATCCTCCGATTGGGGGAGACCTACGGGGTCCCCGTGCGGGACGAAATCGAGGATCGGACCGGCAAGCGCCTCACTCGCGGGGCCATCTACACCGCCCTCGCCCGGCTCGAAAAGAAGGGCTATCTGGATTCCACCCTCGGGCCGCCGACGCCCACTCGCGGCGGCAAGAGCAAGCGCTTCTACACCGTGAACGAACATGGACTAGAGGCCCTGCGCACGTCCACGCGCATCATCGGGCAGATGCGCGCCGGGCTCGACGCGTTGTTCACCGACCAATGAGTCGCCGCGTGCCACCCCGCTTGTCGCGGTTTTTGTTGTCACTCGCCGTCCCCCGCGACCAGCACGACACGGTGTTGGGCGACCTAGATGAAGAGTATGCCGAGCGCGTCGATAATGGACTGGGGCGCGTGCGGGGCAGGCTCTGGTACTGGCGCGAGTGCGCTTCCCTGTCCCGGGCGTTCGTGGGGGACCTTGTTCGGGATCTCCGCCGAGCGCGTGCTGCTGCGCGTCACGTCCACAAGACACCTTCTCGCGACAACACCGCCGCAGTGCCTTCGACCACCAAGGCCATTGCCAGGAAGGGACGGAGACCCGAAATGGGAGTTCTGTTCAAAGATCTAGTCTTCGGATTTCGAAGTCTAGCCAAACAACCGTCGTCGGCCGTCATCTCGGTTCTCGTCCTCAGCATCGGCATCGGACTGTCGACGTTCATGTTCAGCATCGTGTACGGTGTGTGGCTTCGTGGGTTGGACGTGCCCGAGGCCGACCGGCTCACCATGGTCTTCCAGACCAATCTCGAGCGCGACGTCAACCAGCGCTCGGTCCCGGTGCACGATCTCTACGACTGGCGCGAGCAACAGCGCTCGTTCGATGGATTGGCTGGCTGGTATTCAGGGACGGTGAACGTCAGCGGGTCGGGCGAAGATCCTGAACGTTTCAGTGGCGCATTCGTCACACCCAACATGTTCGACGTGCTGCGCGTGCGGCCCGTACTGGGGCGTGGGTTCGTCGAGGGAGACGAGCAACCCGGCGCACCGTTCACGGCCGTCTTGGCGTACGACGTGTGGCATAATCGGTTCGGCGGTGATGCGGACGTGCTCGGCGTGGTCATCAAAGCCAACGGCGAGCAGGCAACCATCGTCGGCGTGATGCCGGAGGGGTTCGGCTTCCCGAACGGTCAGGACATCTGGGTCCCCATGCGCACCATCCCATCGCAGGTGGAGCGTGGTCAGCGGTCCCTTACGGTGATGGGACGGCTCAACGACGGGGTGACGCTCGAGCAAGCCGAGTTGGAGTTGGCGTCGATCGCCGACGGCTTAGCCGTGCAATACCCCGAGACCAACGAGGGCATCGGGATTCGATTCGTGTCATGGGAACTGGACCAAACGCCCATGTCGTTCGGCAGCGTGTTCATCGTGATGCTGGTGTCGGTGATCTTCGTGCTTGTGGTGGCCTGTGCCAACGTAGCAAACCTCTTGCTCGCGCGTGCGACGCTGCGAGTCAAGGAAGCTGCGGTGCGAACGGCGCTGGGCGGAAGTCGCATGCGGGTCGTACTTCCGTTTTTTGCCGAGGCCATGCTGCTGGCAGTCGGCGCGGCCGTCTTGGGCGCCCTCCTTGCCGTCGGCGCGATTGAGAGCTTCGACGCCTTCACCCGGCAGTTTCGCCCCTTCTGGATCGAGTTCATGCTCGACTTGCCGGCCCTGCTGTTCGTCGCAGGAACATCCGTCGTGGTCAGCGTGTTTGCGGGGGCCTTGCCCGCGTACCAAATCGCCAGATCCGACGTCAACGTCGCTCTCAAGGACGAGTCACGCGGATCCTCCAGCTTCCACCTCGGCAAGGTGAGCCGTGCTTTGGTGGTCGGTGAGGTCGCGCTTTCCTGTGCGCTGCTGGTTGGGTCGGGGCTGATGGCGCGGAGCATGGTCAACGTCAGCGACACCACGTTCTCGTACAACGCAGCCAACGTCTTTACTGCCCGGGTGGGATTGTTCCCCGCCACCTATCCCGATTCGGCGGCTCGGAGCCGGTTTTTTGTCGACCTGCAATCCAGGCTCGAGAGCCATCCCCAGATCGCGCACGCCGCGCTGGTCTCGAACCTCCCAGGTTCCGGGTCGTCCTCCATCCGCGTTGCGTTGGACGGCGAGGAGTATCAGGACGATCAGGACCTGCCGACGCTCCACCGGGCGATCGTATCACCAGGCCTGTTCGGGGTGCTGGGTGTCTCGTTGCTGCAGGGCAGAGATTTCACGGCCGACGACGTATTCGAGCGACCCCGTGTGGCCATCGTCAACCAATGGTTCGCCGACCGGCATTTCGCCGGTGAATCACCGCTGGGACGCCGGTTCAGGGAGGGAAACTCGAGCGATGCACCGTGGATCACGATCGTGGGTGTCGCGCCTGACCTCGACATGAGCGGCCTGATATCGACAACCGATTCCGCGGGCTATTACCTGCCACTCGCCCAGCGAGACCAGCGGTTCATCAGCATGATCGCCTCGACGGCGGGCGGAGATCCCATGGCGCTGACGCCCGAAGTACGCCGTGCGGTGCGCGCCCTCGACGCCGATCTCCCGATCTACAATGTGGAGAGTCTCGATTTCACACACCAACAGCTGACCCAGTTTTTCGGCATCTTCGGAGTATTGTTCATTCTGTTCGGTGTCATCACGATGGCGATGTCATTGGTGGGTCTCTACGGAGTGCTCTCCTTCTCGGTAAACCGCCGCATTCAGGAAATGGGCGTGCGGATTGCGCTGGGTGCGAGAGGGCGAGACGTCATGCGACTCGTCCTCCGGCAGGGTTTGTTTCAGATCGGCCTTGGGATGGCCATTGGACTCGCCGCCGCCGCGGGTGTGTCCAGAGTGTTGGGGGTCTTTCTCGTCGGTGTTCAGGCTCGCGACC
Organism: Gemmatimonadota bacterium; assembly: GCA_039589615.1. Classification (GTDB taxonomy): domain Bacteria; phylum Gemmatimonadota; class Gemmatimonadetes; order Gemmatimonadales; family GWC2-71-9; genus B3T1B10. Next base: position 33,242 of record JBDHHA010000022.1, on the reverse strand, counting down.
CAATTGTCTTTGGCGGGGTGACGCTGCTCGTCATCGGTGTCGGCTTGTTTGCGACGTGGTTACCAGCTCGCAAGGCGAGGGGGATCGATCCGATGGTGGCGCTGCGATCGGAGTGACTGGCGGACGGGCTTCCACGTGGCCGGACACAGTGTATCTTTGTGCCCGCAGCCACCGGAGGTCCATAATCCATGTTGCAGCCCATGGAACGTCCACGCGTCCGCGCCACCACCGCGGCCCTCCTCGCCGTCCTCGCCACCTCGGCCTGTAGCGGCACCGCAGGGTCGGGAACGGACACCACCCCCCAGCCTGCCGCCTCCACCGCGGAGCTGGAGGCGATCTACCGGGCCCGAACGGACAGTGCCCTCACGCGCTTCACCGCGGCCGACGTCCACTTCATGACCGGCATGATCGGTCACCACGGGCAGGCTCTGGTGATGGCGGCCCTCGCCCCGACCCACGGCGCGAGCCCCTCGGTGCAGACCCTGTGCGCCCGCATCATCAACGCCCAGCAAGACGAGATCGACGTGATGCAGCAGTGGCTCCGCGACCGGGGGCAGACCGTCCCCGAAGTGGAGATCACGGGGACCACCATGATGGTGCACGGCCCGGAATACGCCATGCACATGCCGGGCATGCTCACGCCGGACCAGATACAGGAGTTGGATGAGGCCCGGGGCCGTGAATTCGACCGGCTCTTCCTGCGATACATGATTCAGCACCACCAGGGTGCCGTCACGATGGTGCACGAGTTGTTCGGCACCGACGGCGCCGGGCTGGACGACGTGGTGTTCAAGCTCGCCTCCGACATTCAGGTGGACCAGCTCACCGAGATCGCTCGGATGGAGCTGATGCTCGAGGAGATATCAGACGCGGGCCGCCGCCCGTAATTGCCAGGCAGTCAACCAATTCCAAGGAATCCGTCATGACCCGCAGCGCATTAGGATCCCGACCCGGCCCCCGTACGGCCGGCAGCCATCTCTTACTGTTCCCCTTAGCCGCGGGATTGCTCGGCCTGGCCGCCTGCTCCTCCTATGGCGCACCGGTTGCGATGGAGCCCGCCGCTCCGGCACCCCAGACCGCCATGGCGATGCCGGCACCACCCAGCCCCGATCCCCGCATCGGGCTCCGACCCGGGCTTTTCGACGCCGAAGAGGCGGTGTGGAACCTGAGCATGCTGTCGCAGACGCCGCCGCCCGAGGCGTTCGTCGGCGTCACCAACTCGGACCTCGCCTTCAGAGGCAACCACGCCATCCAGGGTAATTACAACGGCATCATCGTCTGGGATATCTCGAACCCCCGCTCGCCGTCGCTGGTGGTGGACTACCTCTGCCCGGCGTCCCAGAGCGACGTCTCGGTCTATCAGAACCTGCTCTTCGTGTCGGGCGAGGGACTGGGTGGCCGCCTCGACTGCGGCACCGAGGGCGTGCAGCAGGCGGTGAGCCATGACCGTTTGCGTGGGATTCGGATCTTCGACATCAGCGACATCCGGAACCCCCAGTACATCGCCAACGTGCAGACGTGCCGCGGGTCCCACACCCACTCGGTATTGAAACACCCGGATGACGACGAGAACGTCTACGTCTACGTCTCCGGCTCCGCACCGGTGCGCCCCGCCGAAGAGCTGCCCGGCTGCTCCGGCCTGGGGCCGAGCGAGGACCCGAACACGGCGCTCTTCCGGATCGAGGTGATCCGGGTGCCCCTTGCCTACCCCGAGCAGGCGGCCATCGTGAGCTCGCCCCGGATCTTCCAGGACCTCGTGGCCCCCCCGACCCACGGCATGGCGCCCGACGACATCACCGCGATGGAGGAGGCCCGGGCGGCTGGGGCGTTCATTGTCGAGATCCAGGGCCAAGCGCTCATGGTGCCCGACCAGGTCACGGCGGCGTATCTCGACAGCATCGTCACGGCTCGGGGCGGCAGCGGCGCGCCTACGGGCGCCGACAGCGCCGCGCTGCGCGAGTATCTCCCGGAACTCGTCGCGGCGTTGATCGGCAGCCAGGACGCAGGCGACGGCCCCGCTCCCGGCCCCACCCAGTGCCACGACATCACGCTGTACCCGGCGATCGGGATGGCGGGCGGCGCCTGCGAGGGCTACGGCCTCCTGCTCGACATCAGCGACCCTATCAACCCCACGCGCGTCGGCGCGGTGAGTGACTCGAACTTCGCCTACTGGCATTCGGCGACGTTCAACAACGACGGCTCCAAAATCCTGTTCACCGACGAGTGGGGCGGCGGCGGCGCGCCCAAGTGCCGCGCCAGCGATCCCAAAGAGTGGGGCGCCAACGCCATCTTCACCATCGAGAACCACGAGATGCGGTTCCAGAGCTACTACAAGCTGCCCGCGCCGCAGACGCCGTTGGAGAATTGCGTCGCCCACAACGGATCGCTGCTTCCCATTCCGGGACGCGACGTGATGGTACAGGGGTGGTACCAGGGCGGCATCTCGATCTTCGACTGGACCGATGCGGCGAACCCGGTGGAGATCGCCTACCACGACCGGGGTCCCATAGACTCGACCCGCATGCGCATGGCGGGAAGCTGGTCGGTCTACTGGTACAACGGCGTGATCGTCAACTCCGAGATCGCCCGGGGACTCGACATCTTCGACCTCGCGCCGAGCGCGTACCTCTCGCAAAACGAGATCGACGCGGCCAAGTCGGTGCAGCTCGACTACCTGAATGCCCAAGAACAACCCCAGTTCGTCTGGCCCGCCACGTTCGCGCTGGCCGGGGCCTACGTGGACCAGCTCGAGCGGTCGAACGGTCTGCCGGCGGTGCGGATCGCGTCGGTGCGGCAGGAGCTGGCCACCGCGGAAGGAGCTTCGGGCTCAGCCAGGCAGCAGACCCTGACGGCGCTCGCGTCAGCCCTGCGGGGCGAGGCGGGCCGGGCGCGTGACAGCGGCAAAGTGCGGATGCTGGCAGACGCCGTGGGGGAGCTGGCGGGCGGCCGTTGAGAGGCACCTGCGGGCGGCGCCCTACGCGGACGATCTCGCGGCTCGGGCACAAGCGCTTGGACCCAGTTCGGTCCTTGAAGTCGCGTGCGGTACCGGGGTGGCCACGCGGGCTCTCGCCGCAGCCCTGCCGTCGGCGTGCGCGATCTGCGCGACCGACCTGAACGATGCGATGGTGGCACACGGCGAGCTGGTGGGTACAACCCGGCCGGTAACGTGGCATCAGGCCGACGTGATGGCGCTCCCGTACTCCGGCAAATCGTTCGACCTTGTCGTGTGCCAGTTTGGCGTCATGGTCTTTCCCGATCGTGTGGCCGCATATCGAGAGATCCGACGGGTACTGCGCCCTGCCGGCACATTCCTCTTCAACGTCTGGAATGCCATTGAGGACAATGAGTTTGCCGACGTTATAACCGACGGGTCGTGGTAGCCGCCAGCTAGAACCGGTTAGACGACCTACGTTTTCCCTGTCGCGGCGCATGCCGGACGGGGCGTGGTACTCCTCCCTCAACGCCTCCACCGGGCTCCCAGGTGTTTTGCGACCGGCCGGCCTCGTTGATAAGTTCTCACCACTACGTCTCAATGACGATTCCGGCTAATGGGTCTTCCTGAACACGAGCGCCGGGGGCGAGCAGGTCCGCGCCTTCGTGCCCACTCCTTTGCCTCCTGGGCAAAGAGTCGGAGAAGAAATGTTTGAGGAGCTCGAGAGAATACACACACGCCCCAATCCGTTCGAATTCTATACGGCAAGTGACCTGTGGACGGACGAGCACACATCAGAGCAGATGCTTGCGTTCCACTTGAACGAGTCCGTTGATCTTTCTTCCCGGAATGCGGATTTCATCAACCGCTCAGTCGATTGGATCTCTTCCCATTTCAACGTCGGAGCGGGGACGAAGATAGCCGACTTCGGCTGCGGCCCGGGATTGTATGCGACGAGATTGGCGCAAAGGCGGGCGGATGTGACGGGGATAGACTTCTCCAAGAGATCGATTCAGTATGCTCAGGAGGTCGCAACTGGGGAGGGGCTGCCAATCCACTATGTAAATCAGAACTACTTGGATTTTGAAACAGACGAGCGCTTTCACCTCATCCTGATGATCATGTGCGACTTCTGTGCCCTCAGTCCCACCCAGAGACAGAGGATGTTGAGCAGGTTCCACACATTACTGGAGCCGGGCGGTTCGGTTCTCCTCGATGTGTATTCGTTGAAGGCCTTTGAACAGCGGGAGGAAGCAGCAACGTGCGAGGCCAACCTCCTGAATGGTTTCTGGTCGCCAAATAAGTACTATGGATTTCTCAATACGTTCAAATACGAAGAAGAAAAGGTGGTGCTCGACAAGTATACGCTTATCGAAGCAGCACACACGCGAACGGTCTATAACTGGCTGCAGTATTTCAGCTCCGAAGCCCTGAAGAGAGAGTTTGTGGAGTCCGGGTTTTCGGTTGAGGAGATCTACTCAGATGTAGCCGGCTCGCCCTTCGACGCGGAATCCAAGGAATTTGCAGTTGTCGCCAAGAAACCATAGATGGTCGAGCCGATGCTGGTGCCTCGCGGTACCCTCTTGGTGAGGACGTCGCAGCCGCTTAATGTGCAGAGACATCATCATCCACCCCGATCGGTCCGTATTCAAATGAAGAGACTACCCAATCCGACGAGCGGCCCCGCGAAACCCGGTCAATTCGGGCCGCTTCTCCTTCTGGCACTTGGTCTCAGCCTGTCGGCCTGCACGGCGTCGGACGACGCGGCCGAATGGGGAGGTACTGTTCGGGACAGCGCCGGCATCCGATTGGTTGAGAACCCGGCGGAGGGGATGTGGGCTGCGGGCGATGAGTGGCGGGTCAGCGAGGCCCTCACGATCGGGGCCGATACCATGGATCTCCCCTATCAGTTCGGAAGGGTTACCAGCATCGCGGTGGGCCCGGATGGGTCGATCTTCGTACTCGACAACATGGCCGCCGACGTGCGCGCCTTCGACCAAGCGGGAGTCCATCTCCGCACTATCGGCCGCCGAGGGGCCGGCCCCGGCGAGTTCAGCCGTGCCGCCGCGGGGGTGTTCCTCGTAGGCGACGAGCGGTTGGTCGTCCCCGATATGGGGAACAGCCGCATCAACTCGTTGGGCCCCACTGGGGAGTTCCTTGGGTCGATGCCGGCGTCGTACGCCAGCGGATTCCCGGTCCGCTGGGACGATGACGGGAGCGGAGAGGTCGTGGTCCAGCGCAGAGCCATGGGGGGCAACGAAGACCCCGATCTGGCCGCGGGAGACCCGCTGGTGCGCATCGGGAATGACGGTGAGGAGCAACAGCTCCTGATCCTTCCCCTGGCCAAGACCGTGAGGATGGTGGGAGCGAGACCGCAATTCACCTACTTCGAGACCGAGCCGTCGTGGGACCTGGGGCCGAGCGGGACCTTGCGCACCGCGATGACCCAGGAATACCGAATCGAGCTCCGGGGGCGTGACGGCGCGCTTCACACGGTCGTTTCCAAGGTATCACCGCGCATTGAGGTAACAGCAGCTGACAGGGATCACTTTGCGGTGCTCATGAGGGAGGGGTTGACCCTCCGCGGTACGGCGCCGGACGCGGTGGGGCGTTTCATAGACCGACTCGAATACGGCGCGACATTTCCGGCGTTCAATCAGATCATGGAGGGTCCGGACGGAACGACGCTCGTCCAGCAGATCCAGACGTTGAGCGAGATGACGAGTGTGGACCTCTCCGAGGAGCAGTCACGTCGGCTGGGGTCCACCAGTTGGGACGTCTTCGACGCATCGGGCCGCTACCTGGGTGCGTTTGACTTGCCTGCACGGTTTACCCCCTTGGTATGGGAGGACGCGGCGGTGTACGGTCGGTGGCTCGACGACGTGGACCGACACTATGTGAAGAAGCTGGATCTCATTCGCTAGCCTTCTCCGGTTCGTTATGCAATTCTGTCTACACGAGTTAGACCGCACCACAGCAGATCAGCGACTTCCTCACAACGTTCGGTGGCTCCCATGAAGTCAACTTTGATTCGGCTCTCGATTCTCGGTCTGGTCCTTCTCTCCCCTTCAGTTGTCGAAGCTCAGATCATCGCCGAGCTCGACAACTACTGGGCCGAGGTGGCCCGGACTGTCGAGGAAGGCGATTTCGAGGGCTACGGCCGGCTCTATCATCCCGAAGCGGTCCTGGTCAACTTGGGATCGGGAACCAGCTACCCAATTCGGCAGGCCCTCGCGGGATGGGAGCAGGGTTTCGTCGACACTCGTGAGGGAAAGGCCCAGGCCAGCGTCACGTTCCGATTCACCCAGCGGCTTCACGACGAGACGACGGCGCACGAGACCGGGATCTTCCGGTATACGTTCAAACCGGAGGCTGGGAATGAGACGGTCTCCATGGTCCATTTCGAAGGGCTGCTGGTACGGCGAGACGGGGCTTGGCTGATGGTGATGGAGTACCAGAAGCAGCCAGCAACGGAAGAGGAGTGGGAGACGGCTAACTGAAGAAGCCCCACGGCGCTTCGACCGAACGTGGGCATCATGAAAGGGAAGGACGATGAGTATTTCTTGGCCAGATGGTGTCGCAGTGGGTCTAATGCTCTTGGTTGGCAGCGCGATGACGGCCCATCCGGCAGCCGGGCAGGTCGAGGGACCGGCGTCCGAAGTCGAAGCCCGCGAGATCGCATTCGCGAAGACGATGGCCGATCGGGACTTCGACGCATTCCTCTCATTCGTGTCGCCCGAGGCGATCTTCTTCAACGGTAACGAGGCGCTACGCGGGAGGGACGCGATCGGCCAGGCCTGGGCCGCCTTCTTCGAGGATTCGGTCGCGCCTTTCTCGTGGCATCCCGATGTCGTCGAGGTCCTGGAGTCTGGCCGCCTGGCGCTCAGCTCCGGCCCCGTGCGCGCGGCATCCGGAGAGATGGCCGGTCGATTCAACTCCATCTGGCGCAAAGACCCTGATGGTCAATGGCGGGTCGTGTTCGACAAGGGATCGTGAGGAAAACCGTACCGGGCCGATTTCTCATATCACATGACCGGCGCGACCGTTAGGCGGCACCCAAGAACGTCTAATCCAACGGAGGCCAACCGTGGCACAGATGGACGACAAGGTCGCTCTGATCACAGGAGCGAGTAGCGGGATCGGACGGGCGACCGCCAAGGCCTTCGCAGCCAAAGGCGCCAAAGTGGTCCTCGCGGCACGACGAGAGGACCTATTGGCCGACCTTGCTACCGAGATCGAGGCGGACGGAGGAGAGGCGACCTATCGGAAAACCGATGTGTCGGTGGGTCGTGATGTGGAGCAGATTGTCGACCACACGGTCAGTACGTTCGGGCGCCTTGACTTCGGCGTGAACAACGCGGGGACCGAGGGTGGGCTTGCGCCGATCACGGCGATGACCGAGGACCTGTGGGACAATGTCCTCGATGCCAACCTGAAGGGGACCTTCCTGTGTATGAAGTACGAAGCCGGTGCGATGCTCGAAGGAGGGCGTGGTGGGGCGATCGTCAACGTGGGCTCTGTCAACTCCTTTCTTGGGTTCGGCGGAGGCGCAGCCTACGTAGCGTCTAAACATGGTCAGGTCGGGCTGACGACGAGTGCGTCGGCGGAGTTGGCACCGCAGGGTATCCGGGTCAACATCGTTTGCCCCGGCATGATCGATACGCCCATGCATCACCGGTTGCGCGACATGATCGGTGACGAGCCGGTCGACAACGTTCTTCAAGGGAGTGTACACCAGCAACGTGCCGGACGTCCCGAAGAAATAGCTGCCTCGATCCTGTTTCTCTGTTCCGACGATGCGAGCTACATCACGGGTGCAACGCTCACGCCCGATGGCGGCTTCTTGATGACGGTCTGATGTGAAAGAGCCGAAGAAGGACCTCGTTTGCGCGCTTCTCGTGCTGGGTGCCGCTCTCGCCTGCGGCGCCGCGCAGCCAACCTACGACGTGAATGCCCCCGAGAATTTCATCTACTTCGGAGTGGAACGCTCCCGGATTTCGGAAGCCGGCTTCCTCGAGTCAGAATCGATCGTCGGTGCCCAGTTGAAGTACAGGTGGCCAGAGTTGGAGCCTGATCGCGATCGGTACGATCTGCAGCCAATTCTTCAAGACCTCGCGTTCCTTGAAGAACATGGCAAAGCGCTGTTCGTCCAGCTCCAAGATGTTTCCTTTGAAGAGGCGATCGTCAACGTCCCCGACTATCTCCGCAATGACCCGGCGTTCGGTGGCGGTGTGGCACGCCAGTATTCCTTCGAGGAGGACGACGAGACGGTCCCGATCGCCGAAGGATGGGTGGCGCGGCGCTGGGATCCCGCGGTGCGCGCTCGCTTTATCAAGCTACTCCAGGTACTCGCTCGGGAACTCGATGGGCGGATTGCAGGGTTGAGCCTCCCCGAAACGTCCGTCGGATTCGGCGAGAGCGGTGAACTTCACCCTCCAGGTTTCACCTACGAGAGCTACTTCGAGGGCACGAAGATCCTCATGACTGCGGCCCGGGAGGCTTTCCCGCGGTCCCACGTGATCCAGTACGCCAACTTCATGCCTGGGGAGTGGCTTCCGGAAAATGACCATGGGTACCTCCGGGGCGTGTACGAACACGCGGACAGGATTGGGGCGGGCGTCGGCGGACCTGATCTTCTGCCGTACCGCAGATGGCAGCGGATTCACAGCTATGCGCTCATAGCGGCCCGCAGCCCAAACACCGTGGCCGGCGTCGCCGTACAGTGGGGAAACCTCGAGGACAGGAATCCCACCACGGGCGAGCGGGTGACGGTTGGCGAGCTATACAGGTTCGCGCGAGATCGCCTCCGGTTGGACTACATTTTTTGGGGAACTCAGGAACCGTACTACTCTGATGAGATCTTGCCGCACCTTCGCAACCTGGCACGAGGTGACTGACATGCCAAGACGTACTAGGTGGATCTTCGGCGCCGTTCTCTTGGCGGCGGGTGTCTTGACCAATGCTCAGGGGCAGAGCAAGCCCCGCGCCCGAGATCTTGGCGTGCCGTTCCAGGGTACGCCGGGGCCGCTGAACGCGATCACCGACGTCGCCGGGGTGACTGTCGGGCATGTCACGCTCATTGAAGGTGACGGAACGCTGCAAGTGGGAATGGGTCCGATACGTACAGGCGTGACCGCGATCCTGCCGCGGGGCAAGCGATTTTCACCGGTGTTCGCCGGCTGGTACACGCTGAACGGCAACGGGGAGATGACGGGCACGACCTGGGTGGAGGAATCGGGATTTCTCGAGGGCCCGGTCATGATCACCAATACCCACAGTGTTGGTGTGGTGCGAGATGCCGTGATCGGGTGGATGCGAGACGAGCGCATCACGGATCCTCTCGGCGCAGACATCTGGTGGGGTCTCCCCGTGGTGGCCGAAACCTACGACGGCATGCTCAACGACATCAACGGCTTTCACGTGGACAAGACGCATGCCTTCGGCGCGTTGAACTCCGCGTCAGGCGGGCCAGTAACCGAAGGAGCGGTGGGCGGCGGCACAGGGATGATATGCAACCAGTTCAAGGGAGGTATCGGCACAGCATCCCGACGCGCGGCGCTGGCCCCGATGCCGAGGGAGAGCGTCAAGATCGCGACTGCGGCGAAGCCCGGGTTTCTGCGCAGACTTCGCAGCCCGAACTTGAGGTCCATCAGCAAAGTGTCGAGGTAGTAATGGCGCTTCCCCCCGCCGGACTTCGGCGAACCCGACTGCCGAGCCTTACGGAACCGCCACGCGCGCCTCGTCTCCCGCCGGCTGATCGGAGCGCCGGGGAGGCCCCGCCATCTCGCCCAGCGCATCTCCACGACGGTGCCCACCGTGTCGCCGATGGCGCGCCACACCAACCAGAGCGCCGTGCCCGCGCCCGACCGGGTACGCGCTTCCCTGAGGTCGTCCTCGAACGCCGCAAGCATCGCGTCGCCGAAACGGTTCCGGAATGGTCTCGGGTAGGCGAGGAGGAGAACCCGGTACAGCCGGCTCATCAGCCAGTGTCCCCTTCTGCGTCCACATCGCGCAGCAAACGCCTGGTCCGTTCCAGTCGTACGGCCTTGCTGAGCCGTCGTGCTTCGGCTTTGAGAAGAGCGCGTCCAAGGCCGGCCAACCGATAGGTGCGGCGCCCACGCTCGGGCTTGTGGCCGGGCGGCGGCTCGAGTTCCTCGATCAGACCCTCGTCCTGCAATCGCTGAATCGAGTAGTAGAGCTTTCCCGGCCCGAGCTTGAATTCGCCATCGGTTTGCTCCGCCACGTCCTTCATGATGGCATAGCCGTGCTGCTCTCCCGCCGACAGGGACAGCAATATGTGGAACACCGCCGGCGTCAGCGGGAGGTACTCGAGGAGTTCGTCGCGGGTGGGTTGGGGGCTGGTTTTATCCATGTTGGACACCAGTCTATATATCAACACTTGACATGTCAATACCTGATATACTAGTGGCGGTGGCAGGCACTCGCCCAGCCCCTGAAAGGCTTGACAAGCTTGGTCCCGCATGATACCTAGGTTTCATAGGTATCGTGGGGAGACCATTCCGATGGGCAGTTCCCAAGACAACCTCATCCCCGGCACGTTGAACGTGCTCATTCTCAAGGCCCTCACCTGGGGCCCCCTCCACGGCTACGCCATCAGCAAGTGGATTCTCCAAGCCAGCGATGACACGCTGCGCGTGGAAGAGGGGGTGCTGTATCCCGCACTGCACAAGCTCGAGCGGGAGAAGTGGCTCCGGGCCGAGTGGGGCGTCAACGACACGGGACGGCGGGCGAAGTTCTATACGCACACACCGCTGGGCAAACGCAAGCTCCAGGCCGAGGTCGCACGGTGGAAACGGTCGTCGCTGGCGGTCTCGACGGTGTTGGACGTGACGGAGGCCTGAGGCCATGCGACTAATGTCCGGCTTCAAACGCCTGCTCCGCCTACCCAATCCCGACGTTCGCCGAGACGTCGACGACGAGCTGCAATCCCATATAGAAATGAAGGCGGCGGAACTCGTGGAGGCCGGAATGGACGCCGAGGCCGCGCGCGGCGAGGCGCATCGCCGGTTTGGCAACCTGCGATCGATCCGGCGGCGCTGTAACGGCATTCAATCGCAGCATGCGCGCAACACCGCCAGCGGTGAGTTTGTGGACTCGCTGTGGCAGGATGTCCGCATCGGCACCCGCACCTTGCGAAAGAATCCCGGCTTCACCGTGGTTGCGGTGTTGACGTTGGCCTTCGCCATCGGGGCCAACACGGCAATGTTCACGGTGGTCGACGCCGTGTTGCTGCGTCCGCTGCCGTTTGAGGATCCCGATCGGCTTGTCGTCGTGCGGGAGACCTGGCTGCCCGAACATCCCGTGTTTTGGGTTTCCGCGGGCAACGTCACGGAATGGCAGCAGCGGAACTCGCTGTTCGAGCTGATCGGCGTGCACCGTCTCGGAGGTGAGGCCGGCAGTGGCCTCGAAGGCAACGACCTGGTCCTGAGCGGCCCAGACGAACCGGTGGCGATTCCAACGATCAGGGTCAGCGCCAATTTGTTCACGCTGCTCGGTGTTGAGCCGCTCCACGGTCGGACGTTCCGGCCGGAGGAAGATCAGCCGGGGAATGACGCCGTGGTCATCCTGAGCCATGGATTCTGGAGACGGCATTTCGGTGCCGACCCGGACCTGATCGGCCGACAGATGCTGTTGAGCGATCGGGGCTACACGGTCGTCGGTGTCATGCCGCCGGACTTCGAGTTCCCGTTACCGGTGAAGAAAGAGAGGGAGGGGGCAAGCGTACCCACCACCGACGTGTGGATACCGTTGGCGCTGAGCCCTCAGGCTCGTCAGGACCGCGGCCAGCGCCTCATGCCTTACGCCACCGGACGCCTCAAGCCGGGTGTGACGATTGAACAAGTACGGCAGGAGCTCGAGACGATCGCCGCCCAGCTCGCCACAGAGTATCCGGAGTCCAACGAAGAATCGGGGATCCGCGTCGAAAGCGTGCTCGACTTCGTCGTAGGCGAAGTGCGGCCGGCGTTGTTGTTGTTGATGGGCGCCGTTGGTCTGGTGCTGTTGATCGCGAGCACGAACGTGGCGGCGATGCTCCTGTCGAGGGGAATCGAACGGCAGCGGGAGATGGCGCTGCGCCGAGCACTCGGCGCCGGGCGGCGGCGGCTTATCCGTCAACTCCTGACCGAAGGCTTGATCTTGGGAGTCGCCGGGACCGCTATGGGGCTCGTTGCTGCTCACTGGGGAATCCAGCTGTTGCTCGCCTTCGCGCCCGAAGAATTGCCGCGGATACAGCAGGTGGCGATGAATGGCGACGCGCTGGGCTACGCCCTCGCTGTGACTCTCCTGTCGGTAATGATCTGTAGTCTGTTTCCCGCCGTGCGGGCATCGAGCCTCGGTTCGGTGGAAGCCCTCAAGGCCACGGCCGGCACCAGGAGCGGCGGTGAGCGTCCCGCCGCCGTGATGGGGCGTCGCGTGCGGCCACACGGCGTGTTGGTGATGGTCCAGATGGCGTTGTCGTTGTTACTGCTGGTGGGCGCGGGACTCCTGATCCGCAGTTTCGCGCTCCTGCAGCAGGTCGATCCGGGATTCGAAGCCTCGAACCTGCTCGTTGCGCACCCGATCTTGCCGCGCGCAAGGTATCCCCGACGGATCGATCGAACCAGGTTCGCCGAGCAGCTCATCGCTGAGACAGCGGCACTGCCCGGGGTGCTCTCCGTGGCGGGCGCGTCTCCGTTGCCGTTCGCGGGAGTGAAGGGCAGCAACTGTTGCAATCCGATCGAAGGGGTCGCCGCAGGTCAACCAACCGAAACCGGGGATTACTCCGGCTTCTTGGTGACGGTAGATTATTTCCGCACCATGGGGATTCCCCTGTTGAGGGGTCGTGCCTTCACCGCAGAGGAGCGGCGCGAAGAGTGGGTTGGAGAGTGGTGGAAGGACGGGTCTTTGACGGCGATCATCAGCGAATCCATGGCCGAGCGCGACTTTCCCGGTGATGATCCCATCGGCAAATGGATCGGCACGGCGAAGGTCGTCGGCATTGTGGGTGACGTCCGGCAGGAAAGGCTAGATAGCGACGAGGAGGCGGCTTCGCTCTACTTGCCTTTTCTTCAATGGGCCTACGCATTCCCGGACCTGGTCATCCGGACCGCGACCAAGCCTGCCACCTTGATCCCGGCCGTGCGCTCGGTGGTGTCGACGCTCGACGCCGATGTGCCGATAACATTCGTCACGATGGAACAGGCCATGGGCAATTCGCTGGCACGGCAGCGCTTTGCGATGTTGCTGATGGCCGTTCTCGGAGCGCTGGCCCTAGCGCTGGTGGCGAGCGGGATCTACGGCGTCGCGTCCTACTCGGTGGCCCGGCGCACGCACGAGTTCGGGATACGACGGGCGCTGGGCGCGAAAGCATCTACCGTGTTTCACCTGGTGTTGCGCGAAGGGTTGTGTCTAAGCCTTGCCGGCCTTGCGATCGGACTCGTGGCGGCACTTTGGCTCACACGGTTGATCGCGAGCCAGCTCTACGGCGTGGCGGCCACCGATCCGGTGACGTTCGTGGCGGTGGGTGTCGGGCTGGTCGTCGTTGCGTTGATCGCCAGTTACGTGCCGGCGCGCCGCGCCACGCGGGTGGATCCGATGATGGCATTGCGGGCGGAGTAGCACGATTGCCATGCGCCTGATGTCCGGCTTCAAACGCCTGCTTCGTCTTCCGAATGCCGACGTGCGCCGGGACGTCGAGGACGAACTGCAGTCCCATATAGAAATGAAGGTGCGCGATCTCGTCGAGGCCGGTTTGGATCCCGACGCCGCACAAGTCGAGGCGCGCCACCGGTTCGGCAACCTGCGATCCATCCGGCGGCGCTGTAATGGCATTCAATCGGAGCACGTGCGAAACACGGCGAGGGGTGAGGTCATGGATGCACTGTGGCAGGATCTCCGGATCGGCACGCGGCTGTTGCGCAAGAATCCCGGGTTCACTGCCGCCGCGGTGTTGACGCTGGCAATCGGCATTGGCGCCACCACGGCGGTCTTCTCCGTTGTAGACGCGGTGCTGTTGCGCCCGCTTCCGTACGACGAGCCCCATCAACTCGTCGAGCTACATCAGATAGATCCCACGAGGCCCGAATTATTTTTTGGCGTTCACCCCGCCACCTTCCTGGACTGGCGGGAGCGAAACCGCGTTTTCACCGGTGTGGCAGCCGTGAACGCCCTTGGAAGCGGGGCCAACCTCACGGGCGGCGCCGAGCCGCTACACATCAAGACCTTCCGCGTCTCGGCCAACTTCTTCGATATCCTTGGCGTGGAGGCCGCTCACGGCCGCACGTTCCGTCCCTATGACGAATCCCCCGGTGCCCCCGGCGTTGCGATGATGAGCTACGGCCTATGGCAGCGGGCGTTCGGCGGCGATCTCAATCTCATTGGCGGCACGATCCGACTAAACGACACGCCCTATACGCTGGTTGGGGTCACCCCTCGCGATCTGTCGTTCGCGCACCGGCTGTTGGGTTCGGGACCGGACGTTTGGCTGTCGCAGCCGTTGGGGCCGAACGCCGCAACCGACCGCCGGTCGTTTTCACTAATGGCGGTGGCGCGACTGCGGCCGGAGGTGACACTGCAGCAGGCGCAGGTCGAGATGCGCGCGATCGCCGCGGCGCTCGGCACCGAATACCCGCGAACTGCAGGGGCTTCCGTCGCCGTGGAGAACTTTCAAGATGAGTTGGTGAAGAAAGTAAGGCTGTCGCTCCTTGCGTTGATGGGAGCGGTTGTCTTCGTCTTGCTGATCGCCTGCGTCAACGTGGCCAATCTGCTGCTCGCGCATGCAACGGTGCGCCAGAGGGAGATGGCGTTACGGGCGGCGCTTGGCGCAAACCGTTCGCGCCTGGCCCGCCAGGTCTTGACTGAAAGCCTGCTCCTGACATCGCTGGGAGGAGCGGGTGCCCTCCTGTTGACTCGTGGGATTATTGGTGTGCTGACGGTGGTGGCATCAGCCGAGCAGCTCGGTCCTAACTCTATCCCGCTACTGTCTCGCGTCCAGATGGATGGCGGGGTGTTGGCGGTGGCGCTCCTGACATGTCTGGTAACCACCATTGTGTGCGGGCTGGTCCCAACGGTGCGTACGTCCCAGGTCGATCCCGGACCGGCGCTGCAATTCGGTGGGCGGTTGGCCGAGCAACGACAGCGGTTCCCCGGCCGGCAGCTACTGATGGCCGGACAGGTCGCACTGGCACTCATTCTCTTGATCGGCGCAGGGTTACTCACGACCGCGGCTTCTCGATTGAAGGACATCCCGTTGGGCTTCAATCCCGAAAACATCGAAACAATGCGCGTGAACTTGTCGCAGGCCAAATACGTCGTCGAGAGCAGGGCACCAAACGGCCGCGGCACCGTATTCTCGATCCGGCCCGAACGTGCCCGCCTCGTCCGAGATTTCGTCGGACGCCTCGAGGCATTGCCCTCTGTCGACGCGGCAGGAGCAGTCAACGTGCTGCCCCTGACGATCCGCTCCGGCGGACGCGTGCACGTCGTGGGGACCGAGCCGGTCGGAGCCCGAGAGGTGGACGGCGTCCTCGTCAATGGATCGGCGACCATGCAGGAAGCCTCTCCCGACTACTTTCGCACAATGGAAATCCCGTTGCTCTACGGTCGTGAGTTCTCCTGGTCGGATGACGAAACCGCGCCCGGCGTTGCCATCGTGGACCAGGGGTTCGTCGAAGAATTTCAGTTGGAGGGGAACGCCGTAGGCACGCAGCTCCTGGTCCGAGATGGGAGTACCTGGCGGCCCATCGAGATCGTCGGCGTAGTCGGGAGGGTGTTGCAGGTCCCCTATGGCGGCAGTCTTTTCGACCAAGGCTTCTTGGGATTCCCGACCATGTATTTCTCCTACCAGCAAACGCCTGGTTATAACCGTTCACAGGTCGGAGCACGTATGCCGATTGAGTTCGTGGTTCGACACAACGGAGACCGCCGCGCGATGACGACGGCGATGAGGGAGATCTTTCCCCGCTACGATCCCGAGGCGCCGATTGTGTCCGTCGAGAGTATGAAGGATTACGTCGCGCGGGCGCTCGCCAATAGACGCTTCTACACGCTCCTCATGGGGAGTTTTTCGGCCATCTCCCTGGTGCTGGCGCTAGTCGGTGTCTACGGCATCATGACGTTCCAGGTCAGCCAGCGGGTGCATGAGGTCGGCGTCCGCATGGCTCTCGGTGCCCGTGCCGGCGAGGTCGTCAGGATGATCGTCAGCGAGGGATCGCGCGTTGCCGTCCTTGGGACCCTGGTGGGCATCGCGGGAGCGATGGCCGCCACGCGGCTGCTGTCGGCTTGGCTTTACGAAGTCAGTCCCACCGAACTGTTCGTCTTCCTGAGCCTGGCGATCGTCATGGTGGTCGTGACCGTTCTCGCCTGCCTGATCCCGGCGCGGTGGGCGGCCCGGGCGGATCCGATGGAAGCGCTGCGGGCGGAGTAGCAAAATCACTATGCGCCTGATGGCTGACTTCAAACGGCTCCTTCGCCTCCCCAATCGCGACGTTCGGCGGGACGTCGAGGACGAGCTGCAATCCCATATAGAAATGAAAGCGGCGGAGCTCGTCGAGGCCGGCCTCGATCCCGACACCGCGCACTCTGAGGCGCAACGCCGATTCGGCAACCTGCGATCGATTCGGCGGCGCTGCAACGGTATTCAATCGCAGCACGCGCGAAACACGGCGAGGGGCGAGTTCATGGATGCACTGCTGCGGGATGTGCGCTTTGGGTTTCGTACGCTGCGCAGGAATCCCGGCTTCACAGCGGTGGCCGTGTTGACGTTGGGATTGGGAATCGGAGCGACCACGGCGATCTTCAGTGTGGTGGACGCCGTGATTCTCCGCCCTCTGGCGCTGCCGAATCCGGACCGCGTAGTCCAGATCAGGGACGATTACCCAGAGTTCGGATTAATGGGGACGTCGCCGGCCACCTACAGGGATTACCGGGACAACAACGTAGTCTTCCAACAATTCGCGGGCGTGAATTGGTGGATGCGCTACCTGGAGACCGAGACCACCGTCGAGACCGTCTATACCTCGAGTGTCACTCCCGACCTCTTGCCGTTGCTGGGTATCGAACCGTTACTTGGACGAGGGTTCGTGCCTGAAGACCTCGACGATCCTACCCCCTTGGCGATCCTGACCTATGACTTTTGGCTCCGGCACTTCGACCGCGATCCGAATGTCATCGGTGACCTTCTTCGTCTGAAAAGCTGGCGAGGGAGTGAAACGGCATCAACCGTGGTGGGCATCCTCCCTCCGGAGTTTCGTCTTCCACCCCTACAATCGCGCTCGCGGTACGGTCCCAACCCCGAACCGGTAGCCCTGACACTGCTCCGCCCGACCGGGACTAACCGCGGACCCGGGCCCATCGCCATGCTCGGCCGGCTGAAGGACAATACGACGCTGCAGCAAGCTCAGGCGAACATGGATGGCATCGCGGCCGGGATAGCGGCCGCGTTTCCGGGGAAGAATGGCGGCTACACCACGAAGCTGGTCCCGCTGCCGAGCTTCGCAAGTCAGAACTACGGGGCTGCGCTCTACCTTTTGTGGGGGGCCTCGGGATTGGTACTTCTCATAGCGTGCGTGAACGTGGCAAATCTGCTACTGGCCAGAGGCGCGACGCGCGGGCGCGAGTTAGCGGTGCGTTCGTCGCTAGGAGCGGGGCGCAGCCGACTCTTTCGTCAGCTTCTTGCGGAAAGCTTGGTGTTGGGTGCGCTTGGAGGATTGGCGGGCTTGCCGTTGGCTTTTTGGGGCACGCGCGCACTGGTCAATCTCGTTCCTGGAGAAGTGTACCGCCTCGACAGTGCGAGTGTGGACATGCGGGCGCTCGTCTTCCTCTCAGCCGCTTCCACCTTCGTGGCCATTGTCTTCGGGCTACTGCCCGCCACGAAAGGATCGAGGTCCGACATCTCGACGTTCCTCAAGGCCGGTACACATGGTGCCCGTACGTTTCGGCTAGGCGTATTGCGCGTCCTGGTGGTCTCCGAGGTCGCGTTGGCACTGGCGCTCGTGACCGGGGGAGGATTGCTTGTGAGAACCTACCGGAACCTCACAAGCGTCGACCTCGGGTTCAACCCAGACAATTTGCTCTTGTTCTCGTTCGGCAACTCACCATTCGATAAGCGCGGTGAACAACTCAACGTCTTCCGCGGCCAGGTCGAGGACCGCATCCGGACGTTGCCCGGGGTTGCGGCTGTTGGGTGGGGATGCGCTCCCCTGGGAGGGGGAGTTCCCTTGACTGGATTCGATTACACCTTGGCTGATCGTGCGGCCCCACCGCCCGAGGAGCGGCTCACTGTTGAGGAGGTTTGGGCGTGGCCGGGCTGCATCGAGACGATGGGCATACGCGTGCTGGCAGGACGCACGTTCGCGCGGGATGATGTGGAACTACTTGGGCGGGCTCAATCCCGCTTGTCGGGGATCAGAAGTCGGCCTGAGACTGCCAGTCGGCCCGAGGAGTTGCGACGGCATCGCCGGGAGTTCACGCTGCCGGTCATCATCAACGAAACGATGGCGCAGCGGTACTGGGCTGATGCGAACGCGGCGATCGGAAAAGGGCTTTACAGGGGGACCATGGATCCGCAAACCGTGGATGAGGGAGCCTACGAGACTGGAGAGTGGGACCGCAATTGGCCCATCCCTTACCTGAACAGCATCGTGGGGGTCGTGTCCGACGTCAAATCGATGGGGCTGGATCAGGAACCCCATCCACAGATCTATCGAATCGTGAACGGGGCAGAAATGCTTGTCCGCACCCGCTCGGATCCACTGGCGCTTATCGGCGCGATTAGGCACGAAATCGAGGCACTGGACCCGACTGAGAACGTGGCCAGTTTTGAGACCATGAAACAACGCGTGTCGGACGCCGCAGTCCAACAGCGGTTTCGCATGTCGCTGATCGGGTCGTCCGCGGCAATGGCTTTGTTGCTGGCGGCGGTGGGGCTCTTCGGAGTGATGGCCTACGCTGTGGGCCAACGTACGCACGAGATTGGCATTCGCATGTCATTGGGTGCGCGGCAGGAAGACATCGTGAAGCTCGTCGGACGACAGGGTGTACAGCTCATCGTCGTGGGGTCGGCAGTCGGACTCGGTGGCGCGTTCGGCCTCACGCGCTTCATGGAAAGTTTCTTGTTTGGCGTGACTCCATTGGATCCGTTGTCATTCGCGGCCGGCGGGGTATTGTTGGGGATCGTGGCGCTTCTCGCCTGCTATGTGCCGATGCGGCGGGCGAGCCGCGTGGATCCGATGGTGGCGCTGCGGTCGGAGTGATCCCCCTCAACCTCACTGCTCCTCCAGCAACAACCCCCGCTGTCGCGTCACCCAACCCAGATACGAAGCCCCCGATCGCGGCTCGCTTTGCCGCGCTGACGGCCGTTGGCGTCCTAGTTGACGGCTCCATTGTCAAGGACATACCTTGGCCAAACTCCACAGCTCCGCTGGGAGACAATAAATAAGGAATAGCGTGCGGGCGCTGCTTCCCACCTCTCCGCGCAGGATTCGACTCTCGGCGTTCACCGGTATCGACCCCAGCGCAGTAAGCGGCTTTCTCTTCGCGGGCGGTGAGGAACCGGGCGAGTTCGCCTTTCAGATCGACGAAGTGCGGCTGCGGTAGATCGCAGGAGCGCAGAGGGAATACCATGAAACGACTCCGACTGGTTCACGTCGTCTTCCCACTCATCTTGCTCCTCGGTGCGGGGTGCGCTCGCGACTCGAGCGTCAACGTGACGAGGGTGGACGTCGAGGTGAGCGAAAGCACCGTCCTGGATTTCGACATCTCCCCCGACGGCGAAACGATCGTCATCGACCTCCTGGGGCAGCTGTGGTCGTTACCGATCGAGGGGGGAGTGGCGCACCCCCTGACTCAAGCGGTCCGTGACACGGCAGAGGACCACCATCCTGCATTCTCGCCGGACGGAGAGCGGATCGTGTTCCACTCCGACCGGCCCGGCGGCAAGGGGCTTTGGCTGATGGCGGCCGAAGGCGGGGAACCCCGCCGGCTCACCCAGGGGAACGACCTCTGGCCGGCGTGGTCGCCGGACGGGTGGCGGATCGCCTTCAGCCGGGAAAACCGGATTCATGTCTACGATCTGCGCGCGACAACCGACAGCGTACTCACGAGCGAGGCGATTTCATCCCCAGGCGCCAAACAGGCAACGTGGTCTCCCGACGGTGACCGCATCGCATTCGTGAGGGCGGACTTGTGGATAGGATGGGGGCAGATCTGGGAAATGGACGCTCAGGGCGGCGAGGCCACGCCCCTCACACCCGAAGGCATCCGGGCCTGGGCCCCCGCGTATTCTCCCGACGGCGAGCGAATCGCGTTTTTCATGCAGGAGGGCCGCGGCCGACCATTCGAGCTACGGGTGCTGGAGCGCAACGACGACGTCGCATATACCGTAGCGAGTCACCGATACGTCGGTCACAAACGTTTGCGTTGGTCATCGGACGCCAGATCTCTCTACTACCCGGCGGACGGAACGCTGTGGAAGGTCGAGGCGGCGAGTGCCGAGCCACCGCAGCGCATACCCTTTGCTGCAAAGCTGAGCTTCGAACGCCGGGGCGCACGACTCCGGCCGCTTCGTTTTCCCGCTCCGGGGAGCGAGCGATCCGCCCGGGGCTTCATGGGCCTGGCGATCTCTCCTTCCGGACGGGAAATCGCGATCCTCGCGCTGGGCCGCCTGTGGCACCTCGAGATCGGTGACGATGCACGACCGGTGACGGACGTTCCGGCCACCGCGGTCGGTCTCTCCTGGTCGCCGGACGGAACCGAGGTTGCCTGGAGCGCGGGAGCGAAGGGCGAAGACGATCTGTTCGCCACGGACCTGGCGACTGGCGAGACCCGGCGCCTCACTGCCCTCCCAGGGCGCGACGTGCGGCCCAGCTATTCACCCGATGGAGAGCACATCGCCTTCGTGCACGCCGGCGAGGACGAGCGAGTCCGTGTCATCCCCGCGCATGGTCCGCCGGTGGCGCTGGCTGGCAACACGCGAGATTTTGGCCCCGTTCCTCCCGGGTGGACGGCATACCACATATCCGAGGTCGAGGAGAGCCCACAATGGAGTTCGGATTCGAGGTCGGTACACCTGTGCGGCGTCGTCGACGGTTGCACGAGGTATGTCTTGCCCGGTGGACCAGCGCCGCAAGGCGAGCCACGTCAGGTCAGACTACCACCCGTCACGCCGGCGTTTCTCCGCTGGCAAGCGGACGGTTCCATTCTGTTTGTCCACGAGAACACGTTGTGGACGGCGCCGCCGGAAGCGGATGCCGATGCGTTCGGCGAGCCGCGTCAGCTGATTGAGGATCCCGCCCTGTATCCCAGCGTCGCTCGTGACGGAAGCGTGCTCTACGTGTCCGAGGACGGTCTCACGGTGCGCCGGCCCGACGGAAGCACCACTCACCTCGGATGGCCCCTCGACTACCGGGTAGCCGACGCGCCGGAGCCCCTCCTCGTCCGGAACGCCCTGATCCTCGACGGGACCAGTGCTCTGCCATCCGGTCCGAGCGACATCTTCGTGGAGGGCGGGAGGATCTCGCGCATCCGCCCGGCGGGTGAGTCAGGGGAAGGCGGCACGTCACGTGTCATCGACGTCGGCGGTCGTGTCGTCATGCCGGGTTTGATCGCCCTCCACGAGCACATCTGGAACCCCGAGTTACTCCCCGGCTTGCTGTACCACGGCATCACGACCATGCGCGATCCCGGCTCCCCCATTGCATGGACGGCCGGGCGCCGAGAGATGATCGAGTCCGGAGCCCTCGCCGGCCCACGGATCGTCTTCTCGGGCCTCAGTCTCCATCCCAGCCATGCCACCGACTTCCAAAGTGGATGGACGTCATCGTTGACACAGAGGGTGGTCAGTCCCGAGGCCGGGGAACGGGGACTGCTGCTCGCCCGCGCCTTCGGTGCCGGCCACGTGAAGATGCGGGAGGTCTACAACCTGAACACCGCGGTTCGACTCATCGACGGCGCTCACCGGCTGGGCCTGCCGATCAGCGGCCACCACGTGTTTCGCCTCCCGTTGCTTGCGGCAGGAATCGATGGGAGTGAGCACGCGTTCGATCTTCCCTGGGATGCGTACCAGGGTGACAGGATCCGTCTCCTTGCCGCGGCGGATATTTGGGTCGTCCCCGATGCCTCGGCGTGGGCGGCTGCGTTCGGTGGGTACGAGTCCACTGCCATCGACGGACCCGAGACGGCGCCCTTCCTCAGCCCGTCTGCTCGGAGGAGAGCCCTGGGCAAAACGCGAGCGCCCGGGACTGGCGTCGCCCGCACAGGACGATTCGGGGTCCGCGCCAACACCCGCAAGATGCACGAGGTGGGGCTCACCATCGGCGTCGGTACCGACGTGCCGTCGCTGGCGTGGGCACCATGGGAGTCTCACAGCGAGTTGGAAGAGTTGGTTCATTCCGGATTCTCCCCCATGGAGGCGATCGTCGCGGCCACCCGCAACGGGGCCGAGATCCTCGGCGCATCGGACGTCATCGGCACGATCGAAGAAGGCAAGCTCGCGGACTTCCTCATCCTCGATGCCGATCCGCTCGAAGACATCCGCAACACCCGAAGGATCTGGATGGTGATCAAAGGCGGTCAGGTTGTGGATCGCGAGAAGCTCCTGGGCTGGCTGGAACGAGAGATTGCCGCCGTAGACGGGATCCGATGAAGAGACCGAGCCAGATGACCAATCCGTTCCGAAGGCGTGGCTTCAGCGCCCTCGCGTTGACTCTCACTTCCCTGACCGCGTGTGTCACTCAGACCTCCAAGCGCACGACAACAGTCGACTTCGAGGTCAGCGAGGGCACAAACCTAGCCTTCGACATCTCTCCCGATGGCGAAACCATCGCCTTCGATCTCTTGGGACAGTTGTGGCTGATGCCGGCCGAAGGCGGACGCGCGCGGCCGCTCACCGATGCGGTGCGGGATACGGCGGAAGATGTAGATCCGGCGTTTTCGCCGGACGGGCAACGGATCGTCTTTCAGTCGGACCGGCCGGGAGGGAAAGGTCTCTGGTTGGTGCCGCGAGAAGGAGGCGAGCCACGACACATCACACCCGGGATCAACATCGAACCGTGGGCCGGTCTGGCCCCCGCCTGGTCGCCCGTCGGCAACGAGGTCGCCTATGCGCTGCGGGACACCCTCTACCGCCAGGATATCGCGACCGGCGCGACAGCAAGAATCCCCATCGATTCCCCAAGCGGAAATGCCCTGCGGGGCGTCGGTGCTCTCGCATGGTCACCGGACGGGGAACGGATCGCCTTCGGCACAGCGGGAGGTCTCAAGTTCAGGTTCGGTGTTGGGGCCAACGCCCGGGTCTGGGAAGTTGCGGCAGCGGGGGGAACCGCAACCCCCGTGACTGCGGAGGGAGTGCGGGCGGTTGCGCCCACGTACTCACCGGACGGAACGCGCATCGCGTACTTCGCCCCGGACTCGGTGGATAGGTGGCAACTCTGGGTCCATCCGATCGCAGGTGGGCCGGCGGTGCAGCTCACCGACCATGCTGACATGGTGATCCGTACCGCCCGCTGGACTCCCGATAACACTTCGATCATCTACTCGGCCGAAGGGAGGTTGTGGCGCGTCAGCCCTGACCGTGGCGCTCCAGTTGAGATTCCGTTTACCGCGCGCGTGCAGTTCGAAAGGGAGCAAGTGGTGCTCCCGCCGGTGCGCTTCGCGGAACCGGGAACGGAGCAACCGGCTCGGGGGTTCAACGGCCTCGCGCTGTCCCCCGATGGCACGCGCATCGCTATGCTCGCGCTGGGAAAGTTGTGGGCGTGGCCGGTGGACGGTTCGCCTCGCGCCGTCACCAACGTTCCGGCAGGCGCGCACCACCTCTCGTGGTCGGGGGATGGCACAGAGGTGGTCTTTACCACGGGCGATCTCTTCACCACGAATGTGCAGACCGGTACGACCCGCCAGCTCACGGCGTTGCCCGGTGCCGAGGAGTATCCGACGTGGTCGCCGGATGGGCGGCACGTTGCGTTCATGCACGGACGGGAGTGCCGCCCCCCGGGCGTTTGCATCCCGGGTCCCATTCGTCTGATTCTCGCGGCCGACGGCGTCGCGGAGGAGCTTTCCGAGACCGCCGAACTCGCCGCGCCTCTCGAGGGTTGGCACGATGTGCAGATCGCTTGGCGCCCCGACTCGAGAGCCATGCTCGTCTACAGCTCGACAACGACGGCGCTCCTGGGGTCGGTGGAAGGCGAGGCGCGATCGCTCGAACGCATCCCAACGGCAGCGACCTTCTTGCACTGGCCCACCACAGACGCAGTAGTCTATGCACACGGGAACCGGTTGTGGAGGGCAGCGTTCGACAACGATTCGGGAATGATCGGCGAGCCAACGCCGATATCGGACGAGCCAGCGCTCTACGTCAGTGCAGCGGCCAACGGCGCAATCCTATATGTGTCGCACGACGGATTGCGCCTCCGTGGACGTGACGGCCAGGTTGCGACTATCGGCTGGCCGGTGACGTACGAGGTACCACCGGCTTCGCCGCCACTGTTGATCCGCAACGCCCGCGTCATTGACGGAACGAGTGCTCCGCCGGCACAACCGCGTGATATCCTCGTAGAGAACGGACGGATCGCCGGGATCGCCCCCACCGGCACGCTGGAGGGCGTCCAGGCCGCGGAAATGATCGACGCCGCCGGGCGAACCGTCATTCCAGGGCTCATCGATCTGCACCGGCATCTCATCGGCGAGTATACCGACGCCATCCGTCAGGTCGCCGGCGCGTTGTACCACGGCGTCACGACGGTGCGCGACGCGGGATCGTTAATGGCGCAGACGGCGGCACTTCGCGACGCGGTCGACTCGGGGCGTTGGCCGGGTACCCGTGTGATCTTAGGGGGCTATGTCTTTGTGCCCTCCGGCGAGGGGCTCGGAGATGGGGGGATTCAGTTGGTAGACGACGATGCTCAAATCGCCAGGGCGGTCGCCATCGCCCGGGCCTTCGGCGCGGACTATGTCAAGCACCTGGGTTACTCCGACTGGGCGCCCTTGGTTACGACGATTAGCGAGGCGCACCGTCGCGGAATGCGCGTCAGCGGCCATTGCGCCAGCGTTCTTCCCGCCGTGGCCGCCGGCATCGACGGACAGGAGCATGCCGGTTCCTGCTATCGTGACGAGGGAGGTATCTACAACGACTATGCGCAAATGAGGACGGAAGCCGGCACATGGGTCGTGACCACGACGGGCGTATGGCTTTCCTTTCTCCAAGTCTTCGATGATCCGACGATTCGCGATCGCCCGGATATCGCGCCGTTCCTCGGTGACTTCTTGCGTCTCGCATACGATCCACAATTCAGTGTGGTGCTGGGACCCATGGCTCAACGCCGGTACCGGATCGATCGCGCGCAAACGGCGCGGTATCATGAATCGGGGGTGCTCATCGCGACGGGGTCCGACAACTACCTACCGACCGCGTTGCACATCGAGTTGGAAGGCCTGGTCGAGGGCGGTCTCTCCCCTCTAGAAGCGATCACAGCCGGTACGTCGACGGCCGCCCGTGTTCTGGGTGCGGAGGCGGAGATCGGCACCATTGAGGTCGGCAAGCTCGCCGATCTGGTCATCCTCGACGCCGACCCGTTGGCGGACATCCGCAACACGCAACAGATCTGGCGGGTGATTCGCGGCGGACGTGTGGTGGACCGTGCCGCGCTGCTGGAGCGCATCAGGGCGTTGCCGACAACATCCCAGTAAGACGCGAAGCTGATTCGACGAGACAACCAATTTGCCGTTTCGTGACATCGACGTGACATTTGTCGGAAGGGTTTTCCTTATTAAATAGGACTACTCCGAGCATCGTGGCATAACATGGCTGTGCTCCATCACCGGCGGCAGATTGCCCTCTTCATCGCCGCGGTCGTCTTTCCGTCCGCAGTGCTGGTGGCCCTCGGCGTCCGGATGATCGGCCAGGAGCGGGAATTGGCCGGGTCCCGCTTAGCGGTGGACCGGCGCCGCGCCATCGCCGACGTCCGCCAGGCACTCATCAGTGAGCTCGAACGCATCAAAGTCGAGGCCTTGAGCGCCCGGGCAACCACGGATGGGCCATTCTTGCGCTCCTACGACGATTCCGCGGTCAGGCTCGTGGCTCCGGTTGAAGACGGTCGCGTGGTGTTGCCATGGGAAACCGACGCACGGGCCAAAGCCGCCCGCGTTTCGTTGGCCGAGCCGGCCTTCGCCGAGACCATCGGGGGGGGTGAACGCGCCGAACTTGGACAGCGCGACTTCACGAGGGCGATCGACGCCTATCGCGAGGCCATTCGGGAAGCACAAAATGGAACGCAAGTGTCCCACGGACGGCTTCTCTTGGCCCGGGCCTTGTCCGGCGCTGGACGCAACGGGGCGGCGCGAGAGGAATACCGATTCCTGCTCGAGTCGCCGCTGGACATCGTCGATGACTACGGGGTGCCGTTTGCGTTGTACGCCGCTGGAAGCTTGATCGACGCCGGAACCGACCTAGATGTCGTCGAGCGCCGACTGCGCCAAGAAGTCGACTCGCCTCTTTGGCGGCCACCGACCGCGTTGTACTTGCTGCGTGATCTCCTGGCTCGGTTGATGGAAGAGGGCTCGGACGCTGCTGTGCACGACGCTGCCTCGCACATGCTGGAACAACTAGCCAGAGAAATCCACCGGGTGGAACACGCCCTCCAGATTCAACGCGAATTCCCGATGCTGCGCCTGCGTTACCGGGAGAGCGAGGCGGGGAGCGCGCCGTCGCCGTGGGTGGCGCTGGGGGACGGCGAGTGGCTTGTCACCACGGCATCATCGGCCGGGACGGACGCGGAGGCTGTGATTGCAGTGAGTGTGAGCGCGCTGTTTCGATTCGTGAGCGAATCCGATGCCTTGCACGGCCCCGCGGCGCAAGCGGCCGAGCTCCGGGTGGGCGCAGACGCAGGAGGTGAACCGCTAGGCCCGAGCCTGCCGGACCTCAAGGTCGCGTTCCTGGAGCCTCGCGAGGCGGCACTCGCACGAGAAGTAGGTTTGCGGAGATCCTTCTATCTCGCCGCTCTGGTGCTGGTGCTTAGCATCGCCCTCTTCGGGGGTTACTTGCTATGGCGTGACGTGCAGCGGGAGTTGCGCCTGGCACGGCTCCGATCGGATTTCGTCTCGAGCGTCTCCCACGAACTCAAGACTCCGCTCACGTCGATCCGCATGTTCGCCGAGACGCTCCGGATTAGAGAACGCCCCGAGCCGAACATGCAGGCTGAGTACTTGGACACCATTGTAGGCGAGAGTGAACGGCTCACACGCCTGCTCAATAACGTGCTGGACCTTTCCAAGATCGAACAGGACCAAAAGGTCTACCGGCGCGAGCAGACGTCGCTTACCGATGTCGCGAACCGGGCGGCGCGAGCGGTGGAGTACCAGTTAACACAGGAACGCTTCCAGCTCAACATCGACATTCGGAACGGCATGCCGCCCATGTCGGTCGATGCGGACGCCGTGGAGCAAGCTATTCTCAATCTTCTCACCAACGCTGTGAAGTATTCAGGCGAAAGCCGTGACATCGACCTGCGCTTGCGAACCGAAGATGGATATGCCGTAATCGACGTGACCGACCACGGGGTGGGTATTCCCGCCGAGGTTCAAGCGCGGCTCACCGAGAAATTCTACCGCGTCCGCTCGGCTGAAAACGAGCGTATCCCTGGCACCGGGCTCGGGCTCACGATCGTGGAGCACACGGCGCGCGCCCACGGCGGGCACCTAACCATCGCCAGTGCGGTGGGTAACGGGAGCACCTTCTCCATTCACCTACCGCTGGAGGATCACGCGTGAGTCGAATCCTCGTCGTCGAAGACGACCCAGCGATTCTCCGCGGGCTCTCCGACAACTTGCAGGCGGAGTCATATGACGTCGTCACCGCCCGGGATGGCGAGACCGGCTATCGACTCATCCGCGAACAACAGCCCGACCTTGTCATCCTCGACCTGATGCTGCCGAAGCTGGGAGGCTACGAGGTGTGTCGCAAGGTGCGGGAAGAAGGCGTCTCGACACCGATTCTCATGTTGACCGCTCGTGGGGAGGAGTCGGATCGCGTGCTCGGGCTGGATCTCGGCGCCGACGACTACGTCACGAAGCCCTTCTCGATCCGTGAGCTACTCGCACGCGTGCGCGCCCTGCTGCGTCGAGCCAAACCGCCGCAACCACTACCGGACGAGTTGCGGTTTGCCGACCTCGTCGTCGATTTCAAGCGATACGAGGCACGCAAGGGTGACACGCCACTCAAGCTGACCCGGAAGGAATTCGGCACGCTGCAGCTTCTCGCCGCCCGCGCCGGCGAGGTCGTTACGCGGGACGAGCTGCTGAACGAGGTTTGGGACTACCACAACTATCCCACTACTCGCACGGTGGACAACCACATCGCGTCGCTCCGGGCCAAGATCGAAGAAAACACCGCCGAGCCGCAGCACCTCCTCACGGTGCATGGGGTGGGGTACAGGCTGGTGTGGTGAGATCGATGGACACGAGCCAGACAGAAATCTTACATCGCTGCGAGGAATCCGTGACACCTCGCTCCATGGAGTGTTCTAGGTTGAGGCGGAGATCACGAATCCATGGTCTGGAGGCAGTCATGAAGCGCACGTCCAAAATCTTTTTTCTCGCACTGTTCCTGACGCTCGGCGCAGAGCCAGGTTGGGCGCAGAGCGGACACGACCTGTTTCAGCAAGCACTCGTCAAAGAGCGGTCGAACGGGCAGATCCAAGAGGCCATTCAGCTCTACGAACGGATCGTCAGAGACTTTCCCAGCGATCGTCCATTGGTGGCTCGCGCCCTCGTGCGATTGGGACGCGCGCACGAGCTGATGGGAAACCAAGAGGCAGCGGACGCGTACCGGCGCGTGCTTCGCGAGTACGCGGACCAGGCTGATATGGTAGCCGAAGCGCGCAACAGGCTGGCGGGGCTGCAACAGCGTGAGCCGCAGGTGGCCGCTGGCCAGGTGGCTCGTCAGCTCGTGTCGTCCCTCTCGGATGCGACGTGCGGCGTTTGGGACATGCGGCCCTCACCGGACGATACGCGGGTCGCCTACTCCAACCTCTGTGGGGGAGGGCTCTACATCCGGGATCTCGAGTCGGAAGACACCGTGCGCGTGGTGGATGCATGGACGTTTGGCCTGGTCTGGTCGGGGGACGGGACGCGCATTGCGTTTGGCCAATCGACGGGGCCTTACGAATCCCAAGCCAAGATCCTCGATGTGGAGACGCGCGTGGTGTCGACACCGGCCGCGTTGGAAGGGTTGGGGCTGAGGCCCCTCGATTGGTCGTCCGACGGGGCATACCTGGCGGGCGTGCTCACCGCGTCCGATCGGACCAACTCCATGGTGCTCGTTTCGCTGGACACCGGCGAGCGTATCACGCTCGCCGAGCGGGTGAACCAAGGGGGTGGTGCCGCCGCATTCTCGCCTGACGCCCGCTACGTGGCGTTCACGGATTTCGCGGACGGCAACCAGGACATCTACGTGATGATCATCGGGAGTCGTGAGCGGTACCATGTTACGACGGATCCCCAAGTGGACAGGTCTCCGCTTTGGTCACCGGATGGGAAAACCCTGGTCTACCAGAACACGAGTGGCGCCTGGGCGATTGCAATGGCCGACGGCCGTGTGGACGGACCCCCGCGCCTCGTTCGGAGCGAGCCACTCGAGGGGCCTTTAGCCTGGACGGCGAAGGGCTTCTACTACGCCTCCGACAACACTGTCCTCAGGCCATACCGGATTCCCGTTGATCCGGCGAACGGACGACCCCGCGGCTCGCCGGAGCCTATCCCCATGCCAGTGAACGACATCGGGTTGCTCCAGCTCTCGTGGTCTCCCGACATGGAGCGGATCGCCCTCGCCGGTTGGGGCGACGTCATACAGGTGTACTCGACTGAGCATCAAACGCTCACGGCCTTCCCCATCACCTCAGAGATCTTGGTCGCCAATCTGTGGTGGTCGGGCGACGGCACGGAGATCCTCTTCGTCTCGGACGCTCGCAAGATGCGGGACAAGAGAAAAACGGTCTTCGCGTTGAATCCGGCCGATGGAAGGATGCGAGAGCTGTTCCCCCGGATGGAATCGGGACACCATATCCATCTGTCCCCAGACGGCGAAAGCATGGTATTCATCCGGCCGAGCGCAGAGGGGCAGCAGATCGTTCTCTCCGAGCCCGGGAGCCTGAGCGGCCGCGTCTTGGCATCGGGGACAGGCCGCCAGAGCCCCGACGGCTCGCTCCAGGGGCGGTGGGGCCAGCCGCTCTTCTCTCCCGACGGCACGCAGATCCTCTTCCACCGTATACGCCTGAATGAAGCGTTCCAAGAGCCCCAGGAGACGTTATGGATCGTCTCCACTGACGGTTCCGAGCCGCGCAAGGTTGCTAGTGCTCGGTTGATCCCAAAGGCGGTCTGGGACCAGAGCGGACAGTTCATCGCGTACCAGGAACTTGACGCAAGCTTCGAGCAAGGATCACTGGTAGTGCTTTCGCTCGAGACAGGTGCCAAGCACGAGGTCCTCTCACTGCCCAAGGAACAAGGAGAAACCCTGTTGAAAAGCTGGTCTCCCGACGGGCGGTGGATCGCGTTCACACGGTCGGCTGGCGGCTGGGAGTATTGGGTAATAGAGGATCTGCTGGGTGAGGCGGCTGGCCAGAGGTAGCCGGCGAAGGATCTCGCGACATGCCCGAGCAAGTGATCGCGGATGCGTTGCACACCACGAGGATGATCACCGTTGCCGTCACAGCGATCGTCCTCGTGGGATGCGGTTTTCTGGTCCTCGAAGCCCTCTACGTACTCGCGTTGTGCCTTTTTGTTTGCACGAACAAGACGCACCGGGTTGACAACACGAGGCTGCTCGTCGTCGCACCCGCCGTGATGTGCTTCGGCGCGTGGGCTCCCGAGTCAAACGTTGAAGTGAAAACGGTGGACTTCGAGGTCGGTGAGGGCACCTACCTCGACTGAAGGATTTCGCCGCACCCTTCCTGTCCAACCTTCTTGGCGATTCCGGCATCCAATAGACTAGCAACTATAGTGAACTCCACCACTCGGGAGGCGATGTATGACGAGATCCGCCCTCGGCGACCTCGAGCACCAGGTCCTGATCGCCGCGTTTCGCCTGAAGGGAGAGGCCTACTCGGTCTCGGTGGTCCTGGAGATCGAGGAGCGCACCAGCCGGGAGGTCGCCCAATCAGCCGTCTTCATCGCCATGCGCCGTTTGGAGGAGAAGGGTCTCCTCGACTCCCGTCTCGAGGACCAGTTGGAGGAAAAGGGTCGTGTCCGGCGCTACTTCGAGCTGACGCCGGCCGGCTTGGAGAAGCTCCGTGAGATGCGCCGGGCCCTGGTCAACCTGTGGGACGGATTCACCCAAGAACTGGACGAGGCCCGATGAACAGGCTGCTCGGCTGGATCCTGCGCCGTCGGTTGGGGAACACCGAAGCCCGCGTCTTCCAGAGTGAGATGGAGGAATTCTACCGCCACAAGGTCGAGACCGACGGCACAGCCGCCGCCGACCGGTGGCGCCGCCAAGAGACACTACGCGCGGCGTTCCGCGCCCTCACCATGCACACGCGAAAGCACCCGAAACCGTCCCCGCGACCAAAACGCCGGTTGCGAGAGATCTCATCCATCGGAAAGGACATTCGCTTCGGCCTGCGCACACTCAAGAAACGGCCGCTCTTCACCACACTCGTCGTGGCCACCCTGGGGCTGGGAATCGGTGCCTCCACCATCGTGTTCAGCCTGGTGGACGGGGTACTCCTCGAGGACATGCCGTACGAGGAGCCGGGGGAGCTGGTGAACATCTGGCAGACCTATCCGCACTGGAGGAACCATGAAGTGCTGGATGAGGCCTGGGATAAGCTTGGGCTCACCTGGAACGAGTTCCACACGCTCCGTGAGAACACACAGGTCTTCTCGCACGTCGCCGCGCACAAGAACCGGATGATGGTTCTCACGAGTCCGGGCACCCCGGAACGATTGCAGGCAGCAGAGGCGAGCCCGGGCTTATTCCCCATGCTTGGAGTTCGTCCCCTCCTCGGACGGGTCTTCTTGCCAGGAGAAGAAGGGCCTGGAACGGCGCGGTTGACGGTCCTGAGTCATTCCCTGTGGACTTCCCGGTTCGGCTCCGATCCCGACATCGTGGGGAAAGCCATTGATCTGAACCAGGAGCCTTTCGAGGTGATCGGCGTCCTGCCCGCTGGATTCCGCCTTCGTAGCACTCTCTTCAGACTTTTCAACTCGACACTGGACGGTGGACATCGTGCACTCTGGGTCCCACTCCGGTTCGACAGAGTTGACGGGAGCCACGACAATGAGACGGTGGGCCGACTGGCCCAAGGCGCCACCCTCGAGCAGGTTCGGGCCGAGCTCGACGCCCTTGTCCGGGGAGACCGGACCGCCGACCAACTCGGGTTTCGCTTGACACATCCCAAGGAGGAGATCATCGGCGGCCACCGCTCGTCGCTTCGTCTGCTTCTGGCTGCCGCGGCGATGCTCCTCGTCATTGCGTGTGCGAACATCGCGGCGCTGCTCATGAGCGAGGCCGTGGGGCGGACGCGTGAGATGGCGACCCGAATGGCGTTGGGTGCCGGGAGATTCAGGATCGCGCGCCAGCTCCTGACGGAGAGCGTGCTCCTCGGCATGCTCGGCAGCGCGCTGGGAATCGCCCTGGCGGTCGTGGGGATTCCAAGCCTGCTCAGCCTGGCTCCTCCCCTCCCTCGGTTGGAGGAGGTGGGGATGAACCACGGCGTACTGTTGTTCTCGGTTCTCGCGGGAGTGGGGGCGGGCGTGGTGTTCGGGCTGGTCCCGGCGCTCATGCTTCATGGGGACGGCCTGCGCCCTGCCCAAGGGCTGGGAGGTCGAGGCAACGCCGGTGGTCGAGGGCGCTATCAACGTGGCTTGATCGGAGCAGAACTGGCCCTGACCATGGTCCTCCTCGTTACCGGAGGCCTCCTGTTCCGCAGCCTGTTGAATCTCGCGCGCGTCGATCCCGGATTCGATGGAAGCTCTGTGTCGACCATGATTCGGAAAACCGCCGGGAGGTCCTCATGCAGGTCGTTGAGAGGATTCAGGCCATTCCTGGGGTGGAGCGGGCCGGCGCCGTGAATGGGCTTCCTTTTCCGGGGATTGTGTCTGGGACCAGCATCCGCATCGAGGGAAGATCTTCAGAAGAGAGTGGCAATCTTACCACACGAAATCATTTCGTCGTCCCGGGTTACCTGGAAACCATGGGCATCCCACTCCTGGCAGGTAGGACCCTCACCCGGGCCGATGTAAGAGCCGATGGTCCGCATGCCATGCTCATCAACGAAAAGATGGCGCGGCAACACTGGCCCAACGAAACGCCATTGGGCGCACGGAC
>JBDHHA010000021.1:0-38545 GCA_039589615.1 Gemmatimonadota bacterium | reverse complement strand
GATGACGTGGAGGTGGGGGCTGCCGCGATGGACGAGGGTGGGGTGGGTCCTGCCGACCTGGTGGTTGGGATCGCGGCGAGCGGGACGACCCCCTACGTCCGGGCGGCGCTCAGCCGGGCGGTGGAGCTGGGGGCATCCACCGGGCTGGTGACCTGCTCCGAGGCGCCGATCGATCTAGCCGACATATGTGATGTGGTGATCTGTGTGGAGACGGGTCCCGAAGCCCTCACCGGCTCCACTAGGCTCAAGGCCGGAACGGCCACCAAGATGGTCCTCAATGCGATCTCCACCGGTGCGATGGTCAGGCTGGGGAAGGCCTACGGAAATCTCATGGTGGACTTGATGGCGTTGAGCGAGAAGCTCGTGGACCGTGGGGAACGGGTGGTCATGGAGGCGGCCGGAACCACCCGCAAGGAGGCCCGCTCCGCTATCGAGGCGGCCGGCGGGAGTGTGAAGCTGGCCATCGTGATGGCCCTCCGGGGTGTCAGCGCCGCCGAAGGGGAGAGGTTGCTCGCGGAGGCCCAAGGAGTCGTTCGGGACGTGGTGGGGGAACCGCCTCCGGTGGTGGGAGGGGATTGAATTGTGAATACGTGGTTTACGAAATCATTGTGAGTAGTCACTCATCAATGAAACTGGGTCGAACAGACCACGAGACCAAAACAGGATCACCTCAGGGAGTCGAGTAGCTCCCGAGCAACGCCGGCGGGCACCGCATACACGATCCGCCCCCCGGATCCCACTTCTCCGGCGCTGAGAACGCCGATGACCTGGCCGTTGGCGTCGAAGATCGGGCTCCCGCTGGCGCCGTGGGTTCCGTACCCGTTGATCTGAATGAGGTCCGGGAGGTTCTTGCTCACCGTCCCGGCGGTGAGGGTCGCCGTGGCGTAGGTACCGTCGGGACGCACGAGCTGGGGGCTCTCCATGCCCCCGGGGAATCCGATTACCGCCACCGCCGCCCCGACCGGCACCGTGTCGGTCCGGAGATTGAATCCCTGGATGGTGGGAACCTCTCCCCGGAGCTCCACGGCGATCACCGCCACGTCGGCACTCTCTCCCTCGCCCACCGCGGCGATCCGGGCCCGGAACGTCTGCCGTGAGTTGGCGAACCGCACCCCGACCCGGAGCGCGGGTCGGTCCCCGCTGGGGCCGGCCACCGAGTGGCGCGTGGTGATCAGGGTGCCATCGCCGCGTACCGCGAACGCCGTACTCGTTTCCACCCGCCCGCCGCCGAAGTCGGCGAACACCATGGCCACGGCCTGCTCGTTGTCCCGGGCGACGGTCGGAAAGTCGATGCTGGCCGCATGCTGCTGCAGCGCCAGGGCCGTGAGAGCGTCCTGCAACTCGGCGCTCAACGTCTCGATCCGCTCCGCGTTGCCGGCTTCCCTGGCATCCGTGAGGTTCCGCTGGAGGGCCTGAATCTCCGTCCGGGAAGTTTCCAGCGTGCCCGCCAGCTCGCCCATCTCCTCTTCGAGTGCGGCAACGGTCTCCCGGGCATTCAGCAGCACACTGTCAATCTGCGTCTGGAGCGCCGCGACTTCCTGCTCCTGCGCCAACCGTTGCTGGCGGTTCACAAACAGCAACCCGGCGGCCACCACAATCAGGGCGAGGAACAGGATCCCGGAGGTTCGCCGGAGGCGGCGGGTCTGGCGGGCCACCTCGACGCGCACGCGGTGTGTCGTGCTCTGCTTGGGCTGGGAAGCGGGACTGGCGAGGGGCGTCTGCTGCTCGGCCGGGGTGGCTTCCAACGGCTGTCTGGGGGTGTCGGCCACGTGATCCGCCACCAGGCGGCATTCGATCAGGGGCCCGCCCGCTCCCAAACGAATCTGGTCGGTGTCGGAGAGCGTCGCGTCGGCGGTGATCTTGTGTCCGTTGACCCAGGTGCCGTTGCGGCTCGCCAGGTCCCGCACCACCCATTGGTCGTCGTGCTTGACGATGGCCGCGTGGCGGATGGAGACCTCGATGTCTCCATGGGCATCGAAGGTGATGTCGGAATCGGGATGCCGGCCGATGGTGATGTGGGTGTGGGAAAAGACAAACGTGCTTCCGGCGGGGGTGCCGGTGACAACCGTGAGCTGTGGCTTCACAGGGCCCGCCCCGACGGATTACGCGGCGGCAAAAAGCGCCGCAGTGAGGATGGCCGCCGACGATACCGCCGCGATCACCATTTGCTTGGCGTCGCTTCGGGCGGGAGGATCGCCCTTGTAGACGGGCACCGGCTCCGTCGTCGACTCGCTGTCCAGCAGGGGGTACACCTCCCGGCCCACCGATTCGCCGTCGCCGGGCTTCCTGAGGCCGTCCCCGTCCACGCGGGCCACCACGGCCGTGATGTTGTCGGGCCCACCGCGCTCGTTCGCCAAATCGATGAGGGCGCCGCAGGCGGCCACGAGATCCTGGTTCTTGGTGACCGCGTCGGCGATCTCGTCCGCCGTCACCTGGCCGGAGAGGCCGTCGGAGCATACCACCACGATGTCGCCCTTACGGATCTCCTGATGTGTGAGGTCGACCCGCACCCGGGGGTCGGGCCCCAACGCCTGCAGGATGATGTTCTTACGCTCGCTCTGTTCCGCCTCTTCCTCGGTCAGCTCGCCGGCGTCGACGAGACGCTGCATCAGCGACTGGTCTTTCGTGAGCTGCGTGGTCCGCCCCTGGCGCACGAGGTATGCTCTGGAGTCCCCCACCTGCGTGAGGTAGAGGTAGTCCTCGAGAATCCCCACCGCCGTCGTCGTGGTCCCCATGCCTCGCCGGTCGGGATTTTGCTTGGCGTGCTCGTGGATTTTCGTATTGGCGCCCTCGACGGCCTCCCGGAGCCGGAACGCAAACTGCTGGGGCGTATTCTCCTTGTCGGTGACCCAGTGCTCCGTGAGGTGCTCGTACACGCAGTCTGTGGCCATCTCACTCGCCACCTCACCGGCCGCCGCGCCTCCCATGCCGTCCGCCACCATGAGGAGGGTGCCCTTCGGCCCGAGGGCGTGTTCACGCACCTCCGGCAGGAGCGAGGCATTCTGCTGGGTGAGATCCGCCACCAGGAAGGCGTCCTCGTTGTGCTCGCGTTGTTGACCGACATCGGTCCGCGCGAACACGGATACCGTTACGGAATTCTTACTCCCCCCGAAGAGGCTCACTGGCTTCCCCCGCGCTCGAGCGCTTGCAGAAGGGTTTGAGCGGCGTTGTCGTCTGGATTCAGCGTGACCGACAGCCGGATCCAATCTAATGCTGTCGCCCGATCACCGAGTTGATCGGACGCCGTAGCCGCCACGTAGGCGGCGAGGGCCCTGTTCACGTCGTCGAGGCCTTCTGCATCGTAATAGAAGACTGCGGTATCGCGGGCCATCTCCACCGTCTGCGGCGACGCTCCTTCCAGCCGGATGACGAGGTCGACGAGGTGGTCCTCAGCACCGGCCAGGGACATCCACGCCGGGTTGGCCCGTGCCGGTGTGGTGGTCTCGGGGTCATCGGTCCGGGTCCCCGTCACCTCTTGTCCGCTGTCCGCCGGAACGCCCCTATCTCGCTGGGCTTGGCGCTGTTCGCTCGGTGGGACAACGGCGTCCCCTGGCCGCGAACCTTCGCCTGTGTCAGAGACCGTTTCTGTGTTCTGGGTCACAGGATCTCGGGCTATTTGACCTAGGGAATCCCCGGGTGCCGCCTCGGAATCCCCGCCCCCCATGACCATCACGGCCCCGCCACCCCCGATCACCACGGCCCCCACCACTGCGGCGATGGCGGCCACCGGAGGCTTCTTCCTCTGCTTCCCCTCCTCCGCGGCCCCAACCGGCGCCATCGCCGTCGGGGGCATAGGCGTGTCCGGCGTGGGTGCCGGCTGACCGTGCGCCGCGGCCCTCGTGCCGGGCATGGCCTCCGTCACCCCGCCGAGACCGCCAACCTGGTCGGTGATCTCCGATGAATCGAGGAGCTGGGTGGCGCCGTCCACGTCCACGGCCGGCGCGACCTCCGGCATGCCGCTCACGGCCTTCACCAGGTCCGCGCCGAATCTGGCGGCACTGGCATACCGGTCCTGGGGCATCCGTTTGAGTCCCTGATCCAACACCTGCTGCAGGGCCGGGGGGAAGTCCACGCCGGGGGCCGCCTCATCCAGCCGCTGCGGCTCGTTGGTGAGACGCATGATCATCACCTCTTGCGCCGTCTCGGCAGGGAAGGGCAACGAGCCGGTGAGCATGCGGAAGGCCACCAGCGCCAGCGAGTAGATGTCGCTGCGGCCGTCCACCTTGTCACCGGAGAGCTGCTCGGGGCTCATGTATTCCGGCGTGCCCAC
This sequence comes from Gemmatimonadota bacterium, assembly GCA_039589615.1. Lineage (GTDB taxonomy): Bacteria > Gemmatimonadota > Gemmatimonadetes > Gemmatimonadales > GWC2-71-9 > B3T1B10. The sequence continues at coordinate 34,275 of JBDHHA010000021.1, read as the reverse complement.
GACGAGGCCGGTCTTGGTGACGTTCTGTTTCTCGTCCCCGCCCGCGGCCTTGGCGATCCCGAAGTCCACGACCTTGGCGAAGTCGGCGCCGTCCCGAGACTTGGTGATCATGATGTTGTCGGGTTTCAGGTCCCGGTGGACGATGCCGAACGCGTGGGCCGCATCCAGGGCTTCGGCCGTCTGGCTGACGATGCGGGCCGCCCGCCGCGGCGGGAGGGCGCCCTCCCGGTTCACCAGGTCGGTGAGGGACTCCCCTTCGATGAACTCCATGGCGAGGTAGATGACCCCGTCGGGCGTATCGCCGAAGTCGTATACGGCACAGACATTGGGGTGGTTGATCTTTGCGGCGTTCGCCGCCTCCCGATTGAACCGGGCGATGGCGTCGGGGTCTTCGGCCAGGGACCGGGAGATCACCTTGATCGCGGTCTTCCGGCCCATCTTGACGTGCTCGGCCAGGTAGACCGCGCCCATGCCGCCCTCGCCCAGCTTCTTGAGGATGCGATACTGGTCGGCCACGATGCTGCCCACCATGTCGGCCACCCCGCCCGTCGACTTGAGGGCGGACCCGTCGGCGGGACAGAAGCTCTGATCGTCCGGATACTCGGTTCCGCAGATCGTGCAAACCTTCACGGGATGTCCACCCGGAGCATCTTGTCACCCAACAGAATGCGAGAATCCTGTTTGAGCTCGACTTCGCCCCGCACGTTGACGGCGACCCCGTTTCGGCTCCCCGCGTCCTCCAGAACGAAGTCCGCATCGTCCGAATGAATCTGCGCGTGCAGGCCGCTCATCGAGGGATCGTACGAGAAGATCCATTCGCCTTCGTCGCGACCGATGGTCACGTTGCGACCGGGAGACAGGTGGATGACGTCCCGCACGCTGCCGTCGCCTCGTAGCTGGCTGAGGGTCGCAATGTCGGCGCTCGGCGTGAGGCTCCCGAGACGCCTGGTTGCATCCGCTTCCGGGGGATTGGGCCCGGGATAACCGAGGCGCCGGTACTGGAGAATCTGCGATCCCACGAGCACCAGGTCGCCGTCACGCAGCTTGTGGGGTGCCTCGATGAAATGCCAGGTGCCGTTGCGGCTCCCCAGGTCGCGGAGGAACAGCCGGCCGTCTCGGAAGTTGAGCTCGGCATGGCGGGGTGAGAGATACGGATCTTCCGGGAAATCGATGTCCGCGCCTTGCCGACCGATGGTGGTCTTGTCACCCGCCAGGGGATGGGAGCTGAGTTGCTGGCCACCTTCGTCGAATCGCAGGAGTTGCACGCCGGAGTCCAGAACCGGCACGCTCAGGGCCGAGGTCCGGCGCTCCGCCACCACCCCGGGTTCCAGGCCGTACCCGCACTGGGCGCAGAACTTGGCAACGGGTCCCACCGGTGCCGAGCACCTGGGGCAGGCGGCGGCGCTTTCGAGTTGGTCCAGTCGCGAGCCGCACCCGGGACAATAGGGCAGCCCCGGCGTGACGTTCGTCGTACAGATGGGGCACGTGGATGCCGCGTCCGTCCCCTCTTTAGGGGCTGACCCGAAGAGAGCGCTCATGGTGACGTGTCAGGAATAAGCCAGCTCCTCTCGAAGCATCGTCTCGGACCGTTCCCCCCCGTCGCGGACCCCACCCCTCTCGACCGGTCAACCTATATAATGTGGGGAGAAAGCCGCGTCCGCCAACGGCGAATTCGCGTAGCTTCTTGCGCTAGTGTAGCTTCCGCGTCCATGCAAGCGCCAATGAAGCGATTCATATTCATGGCGGCTCTGGTGGGAGTCGGGTGCGTCGCCGCGCCCCTCGCCCCGCCGCCCATTCCCCGGCCACCACTCGCGGAGGGCCCCCTCCGACTTCGCGTGGTGTACCCGCCGCCCCAGGTACGGGATGTCGCCATCGGGGACGGAGCCACGGTGTTCGCCGATTCCTCCTATGCGATGCCCTTGGTAGACTCGGTGTTCGTATTTGGGTCCCTGGGGCGCGGGGATGCCCGTTTGCGGGTCAACGGCCGGGTGGTCGAGGTGTTTCCCACCGGCGCCTGGTTGGCCTGGTTGCCCCGGCCGGCCGGGCCCATGGCGCGGTTCGACTTCATGGCATGGACCGCGGCGGATACGATTCGCGGGACGTTCACCGCCCGGGTGGCGGAGTCGTTCGCCCCGCCGCCCACGTCGGTGTGGATCGATTCCGGGTCCTTCGATCCGTCGGGGGATCTCTGGGTCCGGCGGGACGAAGGGTACCGTCTCCGTGTCCGGGCCGCGGGAGGCGCCCTCGTGAGGGCCATCTTTCCGGCCGGTGACACGCTGATATTTCGGGAGGACGGAGAGGTGGACGCCGCGGCGACGGGACGGATCGGGCGGTTCGGGGCGTGGCATGCGGGAGCGTTTGGGCCCGACCCGGGGCACGCCCTGTCCCCCGACTGGCGGCCCCCGGCCACCGACTCGTCGTGGGTCAACCTGGAGGCGATCCGGGGAGTCGACACCGTCCGTACCAAGTGGCCCCTTCGGGTGGGGATCGTCGATGCCGCCCGGCCGCCCTTGGCGGTGGTGGCCGACGACACGGCGGGGACCGGCACCACCGACGGCGTGCTGGCGGGCCGTCCCGTCCCCTTCGGCACCTACCACTGGTTCTTTCCCAACGGGACGGTGGCTCCCGTGAGCGGACGCTCCAACGGCCAGGTGCGGCTCCAATTGTCCCGTCAGAGCGTCGCCTGGGTCGACGGCACGGACATCGTCCCCCTCCGCCCGGGGACTCCGCTACCGCCCGGCGTGGCGGGCTCCATGCGACTCCGGGCCGATTCGGGCTCCGTCACGCTTTTCGTTCCCGTCTCGCGGCGGGTGCCGTATCGGGTGGATGAGGAGACCAGCGCGATCCTGCTCCGGCTCTACGGCGCCGCCGCCGACATGGATTGGATTCGGTATCGCGACGCCGACCCGTTCGTTCGCCTCGTCTCGTTCCACCAACCGGCGGAGGACGAGGTGGAGATCCGCGTCGACCTCGCCGAACCGGTGTGGGGCTATCGCACCCGTTGGTCCGGGAGCGAGCTGGCGCTGGAGATCCGCCGGCCCCCGGTCGTCGATGGAGACCGTCCCCTCGCCGGACGCCGGATCGCCGTCGATGCAGGACACCCACCGGCGGGATCTCGAGGCCCCACGGGGATCACGGAAGCCGACGTGACCCTGGGGGTGGCCCGAAAGCTCCGGACGTTGTTGGAGGAGCGTGGTGCCGATGTGGTGATGACACGCGATACCCGATCGGGGGTCGGTCTCGCGCAGCGGCCCCAGATCGCCGAGGACGCCAATGCGGAGCTGCTGGTGTCGATCCATGGCAACGCCCTGGCCGACGGCCGGAACCCCTACGCCAACAGCGGTACCACGGTGTTCTATTACCATCCCCGGGCGGTGCCCTTGGCCCGGGCCATCGATCGTGCCCTCGTGCGACAGTTGGGGTTCCCCGATCTCGGTGTGGCCCGGGGAGACCTCCACGTCGCCCGGGCCACGTGGATGCCGTCCGTGTTGGTTGAAGGCCTCTTCATGATGGTTCCTGCACAAGAGGCGGTCTTGATCGGTGAGGAAGGACAGTGGCGCTACGCTCGAGGAGTCTTCGAGGGGATCGAGCGTTTTCTCGCCGGGAGATCGCCGACCGGCGAAAGCCTCATGGGTCTTCCGCAGGGCCGGTGACGGGGATCACGTTCGGACTGCAACCTGCGAGGTTGCACACGGCAACACCGCTCGACAGTATTCAGGATGTTCCCATGATGGCGAGTTCCGTGGAGTAGCGATGTTCTGTTCCCGCTGCGGTGTCGAAACCGCCGACGAAACAAATTTCTGTCCCTCCTGCGGCCTGGATCTGGCGGCGACGACGCCCATCGCCGCGATCCGAGATCGCGAGGTTTCCAAGCCCGAGAAGACCGAGATGGACGTCATCCGGGACGCCCTCAAGGACGACTACGAGATCGAGAAGGAGTTGGGTCGGGGCGGGATGGCGATCGTGTATATGGCGGTGGAGAAATCCCTCGACCGCGAAGTCGCGCTGAAGGTTCTCCCGTTCTCCCTGTCCCACGACGAGGAATTCGTCGAGCGCTTCCAGCGCGAAGCCCGCACGGCTGCCAAGCTCGAGCATCCGAACATCATCCCCATCTATCGTGTCGGGAAAACCGGGAACGTCATCTACTTCGCGATGAAGTTCTTGCGGGGGCAATCCCTGGCGGATGTGCTGTCCGAGAAGGGGGCCATGACGCCCGACGAGATTCGCCAGCTCCTCAAGCAGTGTGCGGGTGCCCTGGGGTATGCCAACCACCACGGCATCGTCCATCGCGACATCAAGCCCGACAACATCATGTACAGCGACCGCGGCGTGGCGGTGGTGACCGATTTCGGCATCGCCAAGGCGGCGACGGGCACGCGCCTCACCGGCACGGGCATGGCGATCGGGACGCCCTATTACATGAGTCCCGAACAGGCCCGAGCCCAAAAGGTGGACGGCCGGAGCGACCTCTACTCCTTGGGCGTGGTGGCATTCCAGTGCATGTCGGGATCCGTTCCCTTCGATGGTGAGGACTCTTTCTCCATCGGCTACAAGCACATCATGGAGGAGGTGCCGCCTCTCGACCTCAAGACAGCGGACGAGCGCGCGCTGTACGATGTGATCTGCCGCATGATGGCGAAGGATCCCGACAACCGGTACCAAACCGCCGAGGAATTGGTGGCCGCCCTCGAGGGGCGAGAGATAGAGTCAACGACGGCCGCTCCGGCCCAGCCGAGCGTCACCGACGCGGCGACGGTTCTGGCGCCTGCCCCGTCCACCGGGGCGGCTCCGGCAACGGGACCAGCCGCGCCCAGCACTCCCACCACGCCCATGCCCCAGTCGTCGGTCCCGGCACCGCCGGGGAAGAAGAAGCGATCCGGCATGCTGGTGGGAGCGGCGGCGTTGATCGTGGTGGGTGGACTCGGGGGTGGGATCTACTACACGGCGGTGATGGGGGGCAGCCTTCCCGTCATCGGCAATCCGTTCGGAACCACCGCGGTGCCGGCGGATTCCGGGTCAGGCGGTGGGCAGTTGGCGGTTACCCCTGAGGACTCGACGGCTGATTCCACCGCGGCGGTGCCCAGCGACACGTCGCAGCAGCTGGCCGCGAATCCCGATTCGGCGGCCCAGGCGCAGGACACCACAACGGCCCAGGTGACCCCACCGGCCCAGGTGGAGCCGGAGCCCGATCCCGAGCCTCCTCCGCCGGGCCGGCTGGTGCTGGCAGGACTTCCTGAGGGCGCCATTGTCTCGGTAGACGGCCGCACCTTTAACGGTACCAACATTGCCCTGACCCAGGGGAATCGCCGCCTGATGATACGGGCGGACGGTTACGAAGACTACACCAGCGATGTGCGCATTCGCTCCGGGGAGCGGACGAATCTGACCGTGACGATGCAGCTCATCAGCCAGTGCGACGTCCTCAACAACACCTACAACGCCGACGGCAGCTGCTTCGACAGCCAACCACGACCTCTGGCGGCCACCCTGGTGCCCCTCACGGCGGAAATCCAGGAGATGCCCTCCACCGCAACCCTGGGAGTCAAGGTGAACCCCGACGGCTCCGTGGCGCAGGTCCAGATCATCACGCCCTCGGACAACTCGACGTTCAACATCCTGGCCGTGGAGTTTGCGCAATCGATCCGGTACAACGCAGCCCAGAAGGACGGACAGCCCGTAGTCGGTTGGACACGGCAGGTATTCTACCCGCAGCCACGCCTGTAACTCGTTGATCCATCCCACCGCGTTCATCGCGCCGGGGGCCGTCGTCGTGGGCGACGTGTCCATCGGGCGGGAATCCAGCGTGTGGTACAACGCCGTCCTCCGCGGCGACAACGCCCCCATCAGCATCGGCGATCAGACCAACGTTCAGGACCTGACGATAATCCACGTCGACGATCGCGTGCCGTGCACCATCGGCAACCGGGTGGCCGTGGGACACCGGGCCGTCCTCCACGGCTGCACGGTCCAGGACCGCACCCTGGTGGGTATGGGAGCGATCCTCCTCAACGGTGTGCTCGTCGGCGAGGGCTCGGTGATCGGGGCCGGGGCCGTACTCCCTGAGGAAATGGAGGTCCCGCCGGGGTCCCTGGTGGTGGGCGTGCCGGGCCGGGTGGTACGGGCCGTGGACGAACGGCTCGAGGATCGCATCAATCGCAGCTGGGCCCACTATGTCCAACAGGCACAGGAGCATCGGAGTGGGACATTTCCGTTATCTTTGTGATGTGGATTCTTGGGATACCTCAGGGTTCGTACCGTTTGAGCCGCTCTTGCGTGGCTCACTGGCTACGCTACCTTGTCATCCCGCGCCGTTGAAGTACGAGCGGCCACCTTGCGCTCATAATTACCACATCTCTTGACTCTCTCACGGGCTCTGGCTCCGAGGTCCCTCTCCTAATGGCCAAATCCTCCAGACGCGCCACCCCGGAACTCGGCGACAACGCCATCACCGTGCTGGAGAAACGCTACCTCATCAAGGATGACGACGGGCAGCCCACCGAAAGGCCGGAGGAGCTGTTCTGGCGCGTGGCGTCCACCATTGCGGAGCCCGATGGGAAGTACGGCGCCAGCGCGGGAGCCATCGAGGAGCTGGCCGAGGCGTTCTACGGCCTCATGACCACGCGGGTGTGGATGCCCAACAGCCCCACCCTCATGAACGCGGGGCGTCCGCTGGGGCAGCTCTCGGCGTGTTTCGTGCTGCCGGTGCAAGATGCCCTGTCCAACGGGGAATCGGGCATCTACGACACGTTGCGCCACATGGCCCTGGTGCATCAGTCGGGCGGCGGGACCGGATTCGGATTCTCCAGGCTCCGCCCGGCGAACTCGGTGGTGCGCTCGACCATGGGCGTGGCGTCCGGTCCGGTGTCGTTCATGTCGCTGTACGACGCCTCCACCGAAGTCGTGAAGCAGGGCGGCACTCGGCGAGGCGCCAACATGGGGATTCTCCGGGTCGATCATCCCGATATCGTGGAGTTCATCACCTGCAAGGACGACACCACCAAGATCACCAACTTCAACATCTCGGTGGCGGTGACCGATGCGTTCATGGAGGCGGTGGAGCGCGATGAGGAGTACGATCTCATCGATCCCCACACTCGCGAGGTGGTGGAGCGCCTGAACGCCCGGGATGTCTTTTCCAAGATCATCCATGGGGCGTGGAAGACCGGCGAGCCCGGTGTGTTCTTCGTCGACAAGGCGAACAACTACAATCCCGTGCCACACCTGGGGAGCTACGAGGCGACCAACCCGTGTGGTGAACAGCCGCTGTTGCCGTACGACGTGTGCAACTTGGGCTCGATCAACGTGGGACTGTTCGTGAAGGACCGGGAGGTGGATTGGGATGGGTTGCGGGGGGCCGTGCATCTCTGCACCCACTTCCTCGAGAACGTGATCGACGCCAACAAATACCCGTTGCCCCAGATCACGGATCTTGCCAACCACATTCGCCGCATCGGCCTGGGCATCATGGGGTGGGCCGATCTCCTGGTGAAGCTGGGCGTGCCCTACAACTCGGACGAGGCCGTCGAGCTCTCCCGCAAGGTGATGCAGTTCGTGGACGAGGAGGCCAAGGTCGAGAGCGAGCGTCTGGCCGTGCTCCGGGGCGTCTTCCCCGAATGGGAAAAGAGCATCTGGGGTCCGGACGAAACATGTGCCAGAGATGCCGACGGGAATCGCATCCGGCCAATGCGCCGCATGCGGAACTGCAACCTCACCACGGTGGCTCCTACGGGGACCATCTCCATCATCGCCGGGTGTTCGTCTGGTATCGAGCCCCTGTTCGCCGTGGCGTTCATGCGCAATCAAGCCGGCGTCCTGATGCCCGACGTCAACGAGCACTTCGTGGAGATCGCCGAGCGGGAGGGGTGGTATTCGGAGGACCTGATGCAGCGCATCGCCGAGTCCGGACACATCCATTTCGACGAGGTGCCGGAGGAGTGGCAGCGTGTGTTTGTCACGGCACACGACGTGACGCCCGAGTGGCATATCCGGATGCAGGCTGGATTCCAGGAGTACACCGACAGCGCCATCAGCAAGACGTGCAACTTCCCGCATGCGGCCACCGAGGACGACGTACGGCAGATCTACGAACTGGCGTACTCCCTCAACTGTAAGGGCGTGACCGTCTACCGCGACGGCAGCCGGGAGATGCAGGTGCTCTCCACGGGATCCACCGCCAAGCAGGTAGCCGAAAGCAAGGGAGGCGGCGACGTGAGCCGCGAGGACACGGTGGAGTGGAAGTCCAGGATCGCCGAGTTGGAAGCGGAGTTGAACCGCACCAAGCAGGTGCTGCACGAAGTCGAAAGCGAAAACCTGCAGCGGCGCGCCAAGCGATCCCGTCCCGAATTGCTCCGCGGTACCACGCGGCGGGTCGAGACGCCGATGGGCAGCATGTACGTCACGATCACCGAGGACGAAAAAGGGCAGCCCTTCGAGGTGTTCATGAGCCTCGGCAAGGCTGGGGGTGCGTTGATGGCCGACGTGGAGGCCATCGGGCGGCTGGTGTCGCTGGCGCTGCGCTCGGGCATCCCCCTCACCACGATCTACCGGCAGCTGCGGGGTATCTCGTCCGACCGCATCATCGGGCTCGGCCCCAACAAGGTCATGTCGGTCCCGGACGCGGTCGGCATCGCCCTCGAAAAGTGGATGCAGGACAAGCAGGGTGTGCAGCAAGATCTCCTGGAGCAGCCGAGCGATCCCATCGCCACCGTGACGTCGAGTGCGGAGGTGCGCAATTCGGGAGAGGAGGTCATCAGCTACCGCCACATCGAGCACGAGCTGTTCTCCGGATCGTGCCCGGACTGCGGCTCGCAGCTCGAGTTCGCCGAAGGGTGCAAGAAGTGCCACACGTGCGGGTTCAGCGAGTGCGGTTGATGACGTAGAGCGCACCAGGTGAGGAAGCAAAGACCCCGGGCGTGAGCCCGGGGTTTTTTTCTGTCTGGCATAACGGAATGAGATAGCCACGGAATCCACGGAATCCACGGACCCCCGCACCACTCCCCGGACTTGTTGTTTCCCCCCCCTCCCCGCCTCTTGGTGGCCAGTGCTGGCGACGATGTGGCGGAGGTGGGGTGGGGAACACACCATCCGGGGGGCAGGGTGGGGTTTCCGTGGTTTCCGTGGTTTCCGTGGCCATTTCTTCTAAGGCCCCGCCAGCCGCTATATTTGAGACCCCATGGCCGAAATCCTACGCCGAGAAACCGTCACCACCTGGGTCGGACAGGTCCCTGTCGGGTCGTGTCATCCTGTGGTCGTCCAGTCGATGACCAACACCGACACGGCGGACGTGGAGAAGACCGTCGACCAGGTCGCCGCCCTTGCCGCAGCAGGCTCGGAGCTCGTGCGCGTGACGGTCAACAACGACGCCGCGGCTCAGGCCGTTCCGGTCATCGTGGAGCGCCTGGCCGCCCGTGACGTGGACGTGCCCATCATCGGGGACTTCCACTACAACGGGCATCTCCTGCTTCCCAAATACCCGGCCTGTGCGGAGGCCCTAGCCAAGTACCGCATCAATCCCGGCAACGTGGGGAGCAAGCGGCGCGACGAGAACTTCCGCACCATCATCGAAGTGGCCATTGCCAACGACAAGGTGGTGCGCATCGGCGTCAACTGGGGCTCCCTCGACCGCAACCTGTTGACGCAGATGATGGATGAGAACGCCAAGCGCGACGCGCCTCTGGACGCCCGGACGATCATGATGAACGCCATGATCGAGAGCGCGATGCGATCGGCCCGGTTGGCGGAGGAGATCGGCCTGGCCCACGAGCGGATCATCCTCTCGGCGAAGCTGTCCCACGTGCAGGATCTGGTCGATTGTTACCGGCAGCTTGCGCCGGAGTCGGATTACCCTTTGCACCTCGGCCTCACCGAAGCCGGCATGGACACCAAAGGGGTGGTGGCGAGCTCCACTGCGCTGGCGATTCTGCTGCAAGCGGGGATCGGCGACACCATTCGTGTGTCCCTCACGCCTCGGCCCCGGGGCGACCGCTGCGAGGAGGTGCGGGTCGCCCAGCAGATTCTCCAGTCGCTTGGTCTCAGGAGCTTTGTGCCGGAGGTGACGGCCTGTCCCGGATGCGGACGGACGACGAGCACGTTCTTCCAGGAGATGGCCGAGGAGATTCAGGGGTATCTGCGGAGCCAACTGCCGGTGTGGAAGGAGCAACACCCCGGGGTCGAGACCCTCCGTGTGGCGGTCATGGGCTGTGTGGTGAACGGCCCGGGAGAGTCCAAACATGCCAATATCGGCATATCGCTGCCGGGGACGTTTGAGGAGCCCAAGGCCCCGGTGTACGTTGACGGGGAGCTTCGCGTGACCCTCAAGGGCGACGCCATCGTCGCCGAGTTTATCGACATTTTGAACGAGTACGTAGCCCGGCGCTATCCCGCCGCGGCCGCCGCACCGCAATAGCCGCACCGCTCCACCGGAGCTGTGTGGAAGCACCAGGAAGCAAAACGCCGCTTTGCACACGGCATCAACATTCATGGCCGGTCGATGCGGCAGCGCCCCCGACGAAATCCTCCTTTTTTCCACCCCTGTGGATAATCGGCCGTGTCGATTGATTCTCGGTGCCCCATGGAATGTGCATGGGTGCCCCGTGGTGAGGGATGTCGTCCACAGCGTGTGGACGGCCCGGTAACGGAGTCTTGTCGAAATGCGGATAATTGATGACTAGCAGACTGTCGGAGGCGCTGGCGCTGTTGCGTGGGGCCAGGAGGGTGGTGGCCCTCACCGGCGCGGGCATGTCGGCGGAGTCGGGCGTTCCGACGTTTCGGGAGGCCCAGACGGGCCTGTGGGCCAAGTACGACCCCCAGGAGTTGGCCACCCCCGAGGCGTTCCGCCGCAATCCGGCTCGCGTATTCAGCTGGTACGTTTCGCGGTTGCGGGCGGTGCGACAGGCGACCCCGCACGCCGGGTACGATGCGTTGGTTCGGCTTGCGCGGCTTTACCCCGGTCGGTTCACCGTCGTCACCCAGAACGTGGATGGTCTCCACTCGAGGGCCGGCTCCAAAGACGTCATCGAGTTGCACGGTTCCTTGGAGGCGTATCGATGTGCGCAGTGCCGGCATCCCCATTCCTCCGATGCGGTGTTGGAGGTCGCCCCCGGCGATCGCGAGACTCCACCCCCGACGTGCAGCAAATGCGGTAACTTTATACGCCCCGACGTGGTGTGGTACGGGGAGGCGTTGCCCGGTGACGCACTCGAACGCGCAGCCCAGGCGGCCCAGGAAGCCGACGCCGCTCTCGTCATCGGAACGTCATCCCTGGTGTTTCCCGCGGCGCAACTGCCGTCGATGGTGAGTGCCGCTGGGGGCAAAGTGATCGAAATCAATCCCGAGGAGACGCCGCTGAGTTCCAGCGCCGACGTGTCGTGGCGGGCGGCGGCAGGCGAAGCGCTGCCGATACTCGTCGATGCTCTGGCTCGGGAGGTCCAGTGAGACGGAAGGATGGAATGACGAGAGGACGGCAGGGCACGGGAGTGGTGAGGTGAAATACGACCCACGTTTTCGTCGTACGAAGATCGTTGCAACGGTTGGTCCGGCCTCGGCGAGCGCGACGGTGTTGCGGGAGATGATCGCGGCGGGTGTGGACGTACTCCGCATCAACAGCTCGCACGGCACGCCCGAATCCCGCACCGGGATGATGGACCGGATTCGGGAGGTCCGGCAGGATGTGGACCGGTCGGTCGCGATTCTGCTCGATCTTCAGGGACCTCGCATCCGGGTGGGAGAGCTGCCCCAGCCGCTGGAGCTCGTCGAAGGGGCGGAAGTCGTGTTTGCCCCGGAGGATGAGGTTGGCGGGGACGATATCCCCACCACGTACGAGAACCTCGCAGACGACGTCGCGCCGGGCGCGCGGATTCTCCTCGACGACGGGCTGTTGAACGTGGAGGTCACGGACGTCGAGGGGCGAAGGGTCGCCGGGCGCGTGGTCCACGGCGGTGAGTTGAAGAGCAACAAGGGAATGAACCTCCCTGGAGTCCAGGTGAGTGCCCCGGCGGTGACCGAAAAGGACCGGGGGGACTTGGCGCTTGCCCAGTCGCACGGCGCGGACTTTGTGGGACTCTCGTTCGTGCGTCGCCACACGGATGTGGAGGCGCTTCGCGGACTGGTGCCGCCGGCGATGCGCGTCATCTCCAAGATCGAGAAGGCGGCGGCCCTGGACGATCTCTACCGGATCATCGAGGCCACCGACGGAGTGATGGTGGCTCGGGGTGACCTTGGTGTCGAGCTCCCCTTCGAAGAGGTTCCCCTTGCCCAAAAGCGGGTGATTCGTCTCGCCAACCAGTTTGGCCGTCCGGTGATCACCGCCACGCAGATGCTCGAGTCGATGATCGAAAAACCGCGTCCCACGCGGGCGGAGGCATCCGACGTCGCCAACGCGGTGCTCGACGGCACCGACGCGGTGATGTTGTCGGCGGAGACGGCGATCGGCGCGTACCCAGTGGAATCGGTGAAGGCGATGGTGCGAATCATCGAGCAAACCGAGTCGACGGATCTGGCGGACCCGCTGCCCCAGAGCCAGCGGGTAGACCGCCTCTTCGCCAACCACGGCCCGGACACGGCGGACGCCATTGCCGCTGCGACGTGTGCCGCCGCGGAGATGCTCAATGCACCGTTGATTCTCTGTCTGACCAAGAGCGGCTTCACCGCTCGGAAGATTGCCGCGTATCGGCCCACGGTACCGATCGTTGGGCTGACGACGGAGGCCGAAACGTACCACCAGCTCGCGATCACGTGGGGCGTGCACGCGGCCCTCGCCGAGGCAGTCCCCACCTATGATGAGATGTGGGAGGTTGCGAGGAGTCACCTGTTGACCCGTGAATACGTGAGCCCAGGAGCGAGCGTCGTGGTCACGGCCGGAGTGCCGTTCGACGTGTCGGGCACGACGAATCTGCTCAAGGTCGAGGTGGTGTGATGCGCGTCGTGGTGTTGGGTTCTGGGACGTCGATGGGTGTCCCTGCGCTGGGGTGTTCCTGCGACGTGTGTACGTCTTCCGACCCCAGGGACAGGCGATCCCGGGTTGCGGCCGTGATCGACGGGGGTGAGGGGCGGCGCGTTCTCATCGACACACCGCCGGAATTGCGGCTGCAATTGCTGGCCGCGGAGTTTCGCACCGTGGACGCCGTCTTGTTCACCCACGACCACGCCGATCACGTGCACGGCATCGACGACCTCCGAGCCATTTCGCTGCGGAACGGCGAGTTGCCGCTGTACGGACCCGCGGATGCCCTGGAGCGGATCACGCACCGGTTCGACTACATCTTCAATCCGGCAGTGGTGGCACCGGAAGGGACCTTCAAGCCACGCCTCACCACGTCGGCCCTGGAGGCGGGAGAGGTCGTGGAGGTTGCCGGATTCGACGTGTTGCCGGTTGCCGTATCCCACGGCGTCATGATGGTGTTCGGGTACCGCTTCGGCCCGTTTGCGTATCTCACGGATGTGAAGTCGGTTCCGGAGGACGCACTGGCTCTCCTCCGTGGCGTACGCGTGCTGGTGATCAATGCGTTGTTCGAGGATCCGCATCCAACGCATCTCTCGATCCCCGAAGCGGTCGAAGTGGCGGAAGCGATCGGAGCCGAGCAGACGTTCCTGACGCACCTCACACACAAGTACAGTCATCGGGATCTTTCCGAGCGCCTTCCCGATGGAGTCGAACCGGCGTATGACGGGCTCACCCTGACCATCTGAGTCCTCGGAGGAGCCATTATTTTTTTGCCGGTATCGTATTACCGTACAGCATTCACCCGGCACAGGCCGTGGAATAAGGGGGACGCATGAGTGACAGCCACAGTGACCAACCCGTCGTGATTGTGGAACGCTCCGATGGCGGGCTGGGCGGATTTTTGCTAGGTCTGGCGGTCGGGGCGGGAGTCGCCTTGCTCTTCGCCCCGAAGACCGGTGAGGAAACTCGCCAGCAACTGAAGAACACCGGTCGGCGTCTCCGGTCGGCCGCCACCGAGAAGGCGGAGGACCTGCAGGAGGCTCTGGGGACCGGCTACGAGCACACCCGGGATCGGATCGAGGAAGGTCTGGAGACCGCCCGTGAGACGATCAGCGAGAAGCGCGACAGCGCGCGTGACGCCGTTCGGGCCGGAAAGGGCGCCGTCAAGTCGGCTCGCTCGGAGCTCGAGCGGCGATTGTCGGAATCCAAGGCCTCCCGGGCCACCGCCCGTGCGGGCGCCAATCAGAAGTCGTCGGACGACGAAGACGAAGACGCAGACGAAGACGAATAACGTCATCGACCTCCGCAGCGACACCGTGACGGTGCCGTCGGATGCCATGCGCGCCGCCATCGCGGGTGCGGAGGTAGGCGACGACGTGCTGGACGGTGATCCCACCACGAGCAAGCTCGAAGCCCGCGTGGCCCGGCTTCTGGGGCACGAGGCGGCGCTGTTCTTTCCCTCCGGCACGCAGGCGAACCAGGTGGCCCTCGGCCTCCTCTCACGGCGGGGCTCGGAAATCGTGGTCGAAGCCCAAGCGCACGTCGTCCATTACGAGGAGGCCGGGGCTGCGGCCCTATGGGGAGCCCAGCTCCGCACGGTGGCCACGCCCGACGGCGTGCTCACGCCGGACCTCGTGGCCGGGGCCATCCGGGACGGGGACCCCTTCCACCCGTCGACGGCGGCCGTGGCGCTGGAGAACACGCACAACTATCACGGCGGCCGCGTCACCGATCTGGACGTGATGCGTGCGGTCCGCGAGCTGGCCGATGACCGGGGCGTGGCCCTCCACATCGACGGGGCGCGGCTCTGGAATGCCGCCATCGCGTTGGCGGTACCGCCCAAGACCCTAGCCCAATGCGGAACCACCGTGATGGTTAGCTTCAGCAAGGGACTCGGGTGTCCGGTGGGAGCGTGTTTGGCGGGCCCCGGGGCCCTGATCGAGAAGAGCGTCGCACTGCGCCGCCGGCTTGGGGGCGCCATGCGGCAGTCGGGACTCCTTGCGGCAGCCTGCCTCTTCGCGCTCGATTGCAACGTGGATCGACTGGCGGAGGACCACGCCCGGGCGCGGATGCTGGCGGAGGCGTTGGCGGATCACGGGGAGGTGACGCCCGTGGTCCCGGATACCAACATTGTGATGCTCGATCTTCGCAGACAGACGGCGGCGGCTGCGGCGGAGCTCCTCTCCCGGTCCGGTATCCGGGTCTCGGTGTTTGGACCAAAGCGGTTGCGGGTCGTCGTCCATCTCGACGTCACGGAAGACGACGTCCGTCACGCGGCCGAAACGATCGCCCGTGTTTTGGGATAAGGGGGACATGTGAGCGTCGTCATAGTCGGAGCTGGAGAGGTCGGTTACCACGTGGCCGAGCGTCTCTCCAATGAAGGCCGCCAGGTCGTGGTGGTGGACTTGGAGGCCGACCGCCTCGACTACGTACAGAGCCACCTCGATGTGGGAGTGATCGAGGGGAACGGGGCCAGCCCTTCGGTGCTGGAGCGCGCGGGCATCGCCAACGCGACGCTCTTTGTGGCCGTCACCAGCGTCGACGAGGTCAATCTCGTGGGATGTACGGCGGCGCGGGGAAGGCCCGACATGACGCGGGTGGCCCGGATATCCAACCCGGACTTCTACACCGAAGCCGCACGGCTGCGTCCGGAGCGGTTCGCGGTGGATGTGATGATCAATCCGGAGCGGGAATTGGCTCTGGATACGCTGCAACTGCTCCAATCCACGGTGGCCACCGACATTGCGGCCTTTGCCGGGGGAAAGCTCCAGCTCATCAGTCTGCAAGTGACCGAGGATGCGCCCATCGCCGATCGCACCCTCGCCAACATCACGGCGGAACTGGGGAATTTCCCGCTGCTCACGGCGGCCATCGAGCGGGACGGGCGAACCCTGGTGCCGGACGGCTCCACCCAGGTGCGCGCCGGCGACCACGTCTACGTCGTGGCGACCGTCGATGCCGTGAAGAAGGCCATCGAGTTGGCGGGGCATCAACACACCGAACTCACCCGCGTGATGATCGCCGGCGGTAGTCGGGAGGCGTTCTACCTCGGGCAATTTCTGCAGGAACACAAGGTGAGCGCCACACTGCTGGTGCACGATCGCCCCCGGGCTCAGGAGCTGGCGGAAAGGCTGCCCAAGGCGCTCATTCTGAACGGAGACGCCACCGACGTAGAGCTCCTCGAGGTCGAAGGCGTCGGCGACATGGATGCGTTCGTGGCCCTCACGGACGAGGACCAAACCAACATCCTCTCTTCACTCGTGGCCAAGCATGCCGGGGCCAAACAGGTCGTGACGCTGGTGAACAAGCTCGAGTATGTGTCGCTGGCTCGGGCTATCGGACTGGACGCCGCCGTGAGTCCGCGCCTCTCGGCCGCGAACGCTATTCTGCGGCAAGTGCGTCGGGGGAGTGTTACGCGGGTTGCCACCTTCAAGAGCACCGATGCCGAAGCGATTTCCTTTACGGTCTCTGCGTCGTCGCCCTTGGTGGGGAAGTCTCTCATGGGGGTGGAATTCCCGGAAGGGACCATCGTCGCCGCGATTCTGCGAGGGGACGCGGTGATCGTGCCCCGTGGTCACGACCAACTCAAGACCGGTGACACGGCGATCGTCTTCGCACTGCAGGAGGCGGTGAACAGCGTCACGAAGCTGTTCCCCACTTGATCGTGCCAGCATGACCTGTCTGAACCGCGCGTCGGGCGCCCGATGGCCGGTTCCCGCTGCACCGACTACCTTACAGGCGCCCCAGGTCCGGAGGGCGCTTGTCCGTGAACCGCGTCAGGGCCGTGAAGGCAGCAGCGCTAAGCGATCGCAGGTGTCGCTTCGGGAAGCCTGGGGCACCCTTTTCTTCTGCTATGACGCATACCGCACTCGCTCGTAAGTACCGACCCGCACAGTTTGGGGATCTGGTCGCACAAGAACACGTGGCGACCGGACTCGCCGGCGCAATCGCCAAGAACCGCGTGGCCCACGGCTACCTCCTGACCGGCCCCCGGGGGACCGGGAAGACGTCCGCCGCCCGGATCCTGGCCATGGCGCTCAACTGCGAGCGGCGCACGCGGGACGACGGCGAGGGAGAGCCCTGCGGCGAGTGCGACTCGTGTCGCCGCATCTGGTCCGGATCCGCCAACCTGGATGTGGTGGAGATCGACGCCGCCAGCAACCGCGGCGTGGATGATGCCCGGGATCTCCGAGAGCGGGCCATGTACGCGGCCAGCGGTCCCGACCGGTTCAAGGTGTACATCATCGACGAGGCCCACATGCTCACGCGGGAGGCGTGGAACGCCCTCCTCAAGATCCTCGAGGAGCCGCCCCCGAAGGTCGTCTTCGTCTTCGCCACCACCGAGCCGAACAAGATCGCCAACACGTCGACCGCCGTATTGAGCCGCCTCCAGCGGTTCGATTTTCGTCACATCGGCCCCAAGGCCATCGCGGCGAGGTTGAGTGAGGTGGCTCGCGCCGAGGAGGTGGCCGTCGACGACGATGCCATCGCGTTGATCGCCCGCGTGGCCAAGGGCGCCATGCGAGACGCCCTCTCGATCTTGGACCAAGTGGTGGTATTCGACGACGCGGCCGTCACGGCCTCCGGTGTTCGTGAAGCCCTGGGCCTCATCGACGACGAGGCGTATGCCGAGCTCCTGCGGATCGTGGCGGAGCGGCGGGCCCCCGACGTGTTTCCTTTTGTATCGCGGCTGGTGGAGCAGGGGGCCGATCTAGGTGAATTCGTCAACGGGATCGGCGAGGTGCTTCGGGCCGTGCTCCTTCGCATCGCGGCAGGCGAGCCGGAGGGGCTCACCGAGGCACTGCGGGGGGCGGTGGACCAGGCGGCGGCGGAACTGTCGCAGGGAGACCTCCTGCGCATGCTACGGCTCCTCCAGGAAGCCGAGACGTCGATCCGCCGGAGTCCCAACGCCCGCCTCTATGTGGAGACGATGCTCCTCCAGTGGGCCCTGCTGGATCGGACCGTGGAGATCGCCGACCTCCTCGCCGCACTCAAAGGCCGGGGGAGTGCCCCGGGGTCTTCCCGGCGGCCTCGACCCGAGCCGTCGGCACCTCCACGCCGCTCGGCGAACCGCCCCGAGGGGCGCAGGGTGTTGGCCCAACAGGTGGAGCCGGCCCGGGAGCCGGCGGCCCCGCCACCTCCCGCCCAGCCGGTCCTGCCGGTCCCCGAGGGTGGCCCCACCCTCGAGTGGCTCGCATCCCAATGGGATGGGTTCGTGGACGGGGTGGGCAAGAAGAATCCCCTGGTGCGTGAGCTCCTCTCCCGGGCCCGCCCGGTGCGGGTAGCCGAGGGCGAGGTGGGCCTCGAGGTCGGGGGAGACATGCCCCTGGAGGGTCTCCAACGGAACAAATCGGTGGTGGGGAAGGCCCTCTCGCAATTCGTCGGGAGACCCACCCGAGCGGTGTTCACCACCGCGGAATCGGCCGTCGACACCCCGCCGCCCGAGGCCAAGCGTCAGACCGTCGAGGGCGATCGGGAGGCCCGCATGCGCAACTATCGGGCCCAGGATCCCACCCTCGATGCGGTGGCCGAAGCCCTCGACCTAGAGCTCCTGGAGTAGCTTGCGGCGTATTTGCGGGCGGGGTAGCTTCCCAATCTGGTAACTCTAACACTAGCACGGATATATGTCCGATTTCTCACAACTCTTGCAGCTCGGTCAGCAGATGCAGGGCCGCATCACAGAGATGCAAACTGAGCTGACGCAGCGCACGGTCACGGGCTCTGCCGGCGGCGGCATGGTGACGGTCACGACCGATGGCAAGGGCCATGTCCGCGGAGTGAAGATCGACCAGAGCATCGTCGAAGACGGTGACGTGGAAATGATCGAGGACCTCGTGACGGCGGCTGTGGCCGACGCCCAGCGCCGGGCAGAGGAGATGTACCGGGACGAGTTGCGCAAGGTCACGGGGGGACTCCAGCTCCCGTTTCAGCTGCCGCTCTAATCCCGTGTCTGCCATCGAGCAGCTGACGGCGGAGTTGGCAAAGCTCCCTGGCATCGGCAGGAAGACTGCGACCCGCCTCACCTTTCACCTGCTGAAACAGCCACGCAGCGCCGTTGAGTCGCTGGCTCGGGCAATCCAGGTCATGTCGGAGCGTATTGCTCCCTGCTCGACCTGCGGGAATTTTAGTGAGACGGACCCCTGCTCGATCTGCCGGGATACCAGGCGGGATCAAGGAATCCTCTGTGTTGTCGAGGAAGCGTCGGACATCGAGGCGATCGAGCGGTCGGGAGAATACCAGGGGCTGTACCACGTGCTGGGCGGTCACCTGTCGCCGTTGGATGGCATAGGACCCGACGACTTGCACATCGAGGATCTTCGCGGCCGGGTGGAAAACGGATCGGGCGTGCGCGAGGTGGTGGTGGCGACTAACCCCTCGATGGAGGGAGAGGTCACTGCGACCTATCTTCGAGGCGTGCTCGCGCCGCTTGGAATGCACGTAACGCGCATCGCGCTGGGTTTGCCGGTGGGCGGCGACCTGGAATATGCCGACCGATCGACGATTGCCCAGGCCTTGTCCGCACGACGAGAGATGCAGGGGTGATGGACTCGAAGCTCAAGGCGGTTCTGCTGACGTTCGGGTTGGGAGCTATCATCGGTGGCGTTCTGGCGCAACAATCCATGGGACGTCACCGCGAAGACCTGTTCAGCGGGCGGCCGCTGCGCCGGCTTTCGGCGCTGGGGTATCTCAGCGGCCACCCGAGTGTGGAGACGGTGCAGCTGCTGCGGGACTACCTGGCCTGGGAGGAGCATCCCATGCTACGAAGGAGGGCCGACGGTATCGTGCGACGAATGGAGGCGAAACTTGGGTAAGGCGGGGTCCCGATGACCGGTGCAGGTTCGTGGTCGCTGGGCGAGGCCGATCACAAGCGGATCTCCCAGCATCTGAAGGAACTGTTGCGCGAGTCCGACGCCCGGTGTGCGATGGTCGTCGATCGCACCGGCCAACTCTTGGCAAACGCCGGGGAGGCGCTGTCGTTTGATCCCACCGTCTTTGCGTCGCTGACCGCCGCCGACTTCAGCGCCAACGACCAGTTGGCGAAAATGATCGGGGAACCCGAGTTCGCGTCGCTGTTCCACCAGGGCCAAAAGGAGTCGATGTATCTCGCCGACGTGGGCCGGCGGCTCATTCTGGTGGTGTTGTTCGATCAACGGACCACGGTGGGCTTGGTGCGGCTTCGGGTCAAGCAGACGGTGCAGGATTTGTCTCAGGTCCTCAACGAAATGTTCGGCCGATTGGCTGATGAGCGGCAAGGCAAGCAGAAAGACAGAGGATTGTTGGAGGGTGCGGAGGACGAAATTGACAAGCTGTTCGACGATTAACCGGGAGAGTAGATCATGTCGATGATCAATTACGCTTCCCGGGAGATCAATTGTAAGCTGGTCTACTACGGTCCGGGTCTGGGCGGGAAGACGACCAATCTCGAGCACGTCTACGGCAAGGTGGCGCCGGAAAAGCGTGGCAAGATGGTGTCCCTGGCCACGGAGACCGAGCGAACCCTGTTCTTCGATTTCCTTCCGGTGGATCTCGGGACCATTCGCGGGTTCAAGACCCGCTTCCACCTGTACACGGTGCCGGGCCAGGTGTACTACAACGCATCGCGGAAGTTGATTCTCAAGGGCGTGGACGGCGTGGTTTTCGTCGCCGACAGCCAGATGGACCGCATGGAGGCCAACGTAGAATCCATGCAGAATCTGTACGACAACATGGCGGAATACGGGTACGACGTCACGAAGATTCCGTTTGTGATCCAGTACAACAAGCGGGATCTCCCCAATGCCGCTCCGATACCCGAGCTCCAACAGCAGCTCAACCCGGGTTGGGAGGTCACGGACTCGGCACAGCAGCGCGAAACGTCAGATCCGGCGAACGACGGTGAGTGGTTGGTGACACAGGTGGATGGGACGTGGATCGCTCGGGCGCCGTTCTTCGAGTCGATCGCGGTGAGTGGTGATGGTGTGTTCGAGACCCTTCGACATGCTGCAAAGCTCGTTCTCAAGACGCTGAGCTGAGATAGGGGCATGATCTGGACCCTGCCCAACGTGCTGACGGTGTCGCGGATCGCGCTGACACCGGTCATTGCCCTGTTGCCGTTCATCAACGGGTACGTGCCCAAGCTCATCGCGTTCATCGTCTTTCTGGTGGCCGCCATCTCCGACGCCTACGACGGGCGCCTGGCCCGGGAGCGGGGTGAAGTTACCGACCTCGGGAAGCTGCTCGACCCACTGGCGGACAAGCTGCTGCTGTTCGCCTGCCTGATTCCCATTTACTACGTCACGAGGTCCATGGCCCTGTACGAGATCCCGTGGTGGGGGAATTTGCCGTTGATTGTGGCCCTGCTCTTGATCGGGCGGGAAGTCGCCATGACGGTGTTTCGGTACGTGGCCAAGCGCCGGGGCGTGGTGATCGCGGCGGATGTGACCGGCAAGGCCAAGACGATCGTGCAGGACATATTCCTGGGAGCGATGATCGGCTGGTTTGCGTGGCGCGATATGCGGATCGAGTTTGGCTGGGAGACCGGGTGGCTGGGTGCGTTTTGGAATCGTTTCCACGGCACCGTCGCGGCGGTCACGCTCGGTGTGGCCGTCCTGCTCACGGTCGTGTCCCTCGTGTCCTACATATATCGGTACCGCAGTCTGTTCCGGAGCACCTCTCCAGCTCACCCGGGCTCGAGCGATGGAGCTTGAACTCGTCACCATCGGCAACGAGCTCCTCCTCGGTTTCACTCTCGACACCAACGCTGCAGAACTCGCCACCGGGCTGACGGCGGCGGGCATCCACGTGACCCGCACCACGACCGTGTCCGACACGGGCGAGGCCATTCGGAGTGCCGTTATGGACGCCCTCGACCGTACCGGGTTCGTGGTGACCACCGGGGGTCTCGGACCGACGGCCGACGACATCACCAAGCGGGCGGTGGCCGACATCTTTCATGCACCGCTCGAGCTGGATGCCGAATACCTGGAGCAGCTGCGCAGCCGCTTCGCCCGGCTCGGGCGGGGTCCCATGTCCGAGAAGAACCGCTCACAGGCGGAGGTGCCCCGGGGCGCGACCGTGTTGAAGAACCGGTGGGGCACGGCACCGGGCCTCTGGCTGGAGGGGGAGATGGGGATTGTGGTGATGCTGCCGGGTGTCCCCCGAGAGATGCGTGGGCTGCTCGACGCCGAGCTCCTGCCGCGCCTCAGAGCGCGAACGGGGGGCGGGGGGGAGCGGGTGACCCGGTCCCGGGCCGTGCGCACGACAGGGGTGTCGGAGTCTGTCCTGGCGGATCTCCTCGAGGGGGTCGAGGGCGAGCTGGCGCCGCTGACCCTGGCGTATCTCCCCAGCCTCCAGGGCGTGGATCTCCGACTCACGGCGTGGCAAGCAGGGGAAGGTGAGGTGGACGGGCGTCTCGACGAAGGGGCCCGACTGATCCGGGAGCGGGTGGGTGAGCGCTGTTACGGCGTTGGGAACGAAGACCTGGCGGCGGTGGTGCTCCGGGGACTCGAGGAGGGCGGGCACCGGCTGTCTGTGGCCGAGTCCTGCACCGGGGGGCTCATCGGCGAGCGGCTCACCGCCGTTCCCGGCGCATCCAAGATCTTCGTGGGTGGAGTGGTGGCGTACGATAACCGCATCAAAGAGAACCTCCTCGGGGTGCCGCGCCGGCTGCTGGACGGCGTGGGTGCCGTCAGCGAGCCGGTGGCCGAGGCCATGGCCCGGGGCGTCGCCCGGCGGATGGACACGAGTGCATCCGTAGCCATCACGGGGGTGGCAGGCCCCACGGGTGGAACCCCCGAGAAGCCGGTGGGAACGGTGTGTGTCGCGGCCATCGTCGGCGAGATGATCCGGGTAACGACCCTCACCGTCCCCGGCGATCGCCACGGCGTCAGGCATCGGAGTGCCCAAGCAGCACTCAACGTGCTGCGGAGCCTGATCCAGTGATGTTCCACGATGGCAGAACCCTGACTGCCATTTTGACGGCAACGCTGGTATGGACCTTGCGCTCCCGCTATAGTACGACCGTTGTTGCGTCAAACACTCAGCACTGGTTCCTCATGGTGGGTGGATGAATCCAAGGAAGAGAAAATCGAAACGCAAAGGCAGGGCTGAAGCGGCACCCGTGGCGGGCCAGGAAACCGAGGGACCGCCGCAGGAAGCGCCCGGGGAAGAGGTCTCTGGCGTGGCGGACCCGGGAATTGATGCCCCGCCCGTCGCGGAACCCCTGGCGGACCAGACGGCCGACGTCGAAGAGGCCGCCGTGGCGGGTTCCGAAGAGGTCGCCCGGCAGCTCGAGGCCCGGCTCGATGAGATTCAGGACCGCCATCTTCGGATGGTGGCCGAGTACGACAATTTCCGAAAGCGAACGGCCAAAGAACGATCGGAGATGTGGCAGCGGGCACAAGCCGACGTCGTGTCCAACATTCTCGATGCCCTCGACGACTTCGGAAGGGTGCTGGATGTGGATCCGGAAACGGCGTCGGCCGGCGACGTGATCAAGGGCGTGGAGCTCGTGGAGCGGAAGCTCCTCCGGGAGTTGGAAACGGCCGGGTTGGAGCGGGTGGGCCAGGTTGGTGAGGCGTTCGATCCGAACCATCACGAGGCGGTCGGCTCCCTCCCCGCCGAATCGGAGGAGCAGGATCATACCGTCGGGCGGATCCTCCAGATCGGGTATCGATTCGGCGGAACGCTGATACGACCCGCGCGGGTGCAGGTGGCGATGTGGTCTGGTGACGGGGGCCA
Source organism: Gemmatimonadota bacterium (assembly GCA_039589615.1). Lineage (GTDB taxonomy): Bacteria > Gemmatimonadota > Gemmatimonadetes > Gemmatimonadales > GWC2-71-9 > B3T1B10. The sequence goes on along the minus strand of JBDHHA010000021.1, from coordinate 10,616 downwards.
AGGACCCGCCTGATGTCGGCGACGAAGGACTACTACCGCATTCTCGGTGTGGCGGAGTCGGCGGATAAGGACGCGATCAAGAAAGCCTACCGCACGCTCGCCAAGAAGTATCATCCGGATGCCAATCCCGGCAACAAGGGTGCCGGCGAGCGCTTCAAGGAGGTCTCGGAAGCGTACTCCGTGTTGAGCGACCCCGACCAGCGCAAGAAATACGACATGATGCGCAGGCTGGGGGCGTTCACGGGAGGGCGTGCCGGCGGCGGCCGACCGGGTGGGCCCAAGTTCGAGGACTTCGACTTTGGGGGACTCGGCGGATTCGGTGGATTGGGAGACATCTTTTCCTCCATCTTCGGCCGCGGAAAGAAGGAAGTCGCCGTCGAGCCCATCGAGATGACTGTCGAGGTGCCGTTCCGCACTGCGGCCCTCGGTGGGAAAGTCCCGGTGATGGTTTCGGTGTCCGAGGCGTGTCCGACGTGCGGCGGCAACGGCGCGGCGCCGGGGTCGAACGTCTCCAGGTGCGACGAGTGCTCGGGCCGCGGCACCGTGAGCTTTGGACAGGGGGGATTCGCCGTGAACCGGCCCTGTCCCCGGTGCCGGGGCCGCGGCTCGGTGGCCGCCAAGGCGTGTGGGAAGTGTGGCGGGGACGGCGAGGTCGACATCAACAAACGTCTGATGGTGACGGTGCCGCCGGGAACGGACTCGGGGGGCAAGGTTCGACTCAAGGGGCAAGGCCAGCGTCATCCCACGGGGGGCAAGCCCGGGGACCTCGTCGTCACCTTCCATGTCGAGCCAGATCGGTTCTTCCGGCGCGAGGGGAGCGACCTGATATGCTCCGTTCCCATCAATTTGGCCGGAGCGGTCCTGGGCACGAAGATCCGCGTGCGGACCATCGATGGGAAGCGCGTGGCAGTCCGCATCCCCCCTGGCACGCAACCCGGCCGCAAGTTCCGTCTCAAGGGGATGGGTATCGAGCGGAGCGGGAGGCGTGGGGATCAACTCGTGGAGATCGACGTGACCGTACCGGAGGAGCTCACGCCGGAGCAGGAACAGCTCGTGAAGGACTTCGCTGAAGCAGCGGGCCTCAGGTACTAGAAGAGGTCACGAGGCGCTTCCCAAGGGCCGGCTCGCCCTCCCACTCCCTATTCTCCAATCCAATTCACCGCGCTGTCGGGTCGGAAATTCCCGTTTCGCTGAATCGTGAAAGTCGCGTGCGGGCCCGGCCTCGACCACTGAATGACCTCTCCGTCGTTCCGGCCCAATGTGTACACGATGAACGTCTCGTCGCTGGGCACACCCGCGATCAAGTGAATGCGTCCCTGGCGGTCCGTCCCGATATCGGTAAAGAAGGCCGTATCCTGCCAGTACCAGGGAATGCGCCAACGAATATTGCCGAACTCGTTGTAGAGGGTGACGTGCTCCAGGGGTACCGTGTGAAGCACGCCGCCCGCCACACCTGCCAACAAGCTGGGTCGCGTGCCGATATCCACCAGCGCCCACGTTGCCACGCTGTCTCCCTCGAAGGCCAGGAGCTTACCATCCCGGGATTGGACGATGATCCGATTGTCGGGCAGCACGGCGAACTGATGGGGGGTCGAGGTGAAGTCTCCCAGGTCGTGGGATTCCTCGAGCGCGCCATCCCACGAGAGCACGGATACGTGAGGCCGGCCGTCGACGATGTCGGAGACGTACCAACGACCCCTGCGAGCCTCGATCTGCACCGGAGCGGAGAGCGCATCCAATCCGAGGGTGTCTGCCGCATCGATTCTGAGGTCGTGCACGATAATGCCCCCCAGGCCCTGAGTGGTCATGGCGAGAAGGCTGTCGCCGACCGGCTCCACCGCGCGGCCGTCCAGATAGATCAGACCCAGTGAATCGGGCCGGCCGCACGCGCAGGTCAACAGCGCCGCCAGGGCCAACGCCCGGTGGCGATTCACGCGGGGATTCTCGAGTAGATCAAAGGTCGTGGGCAGGAGGGTGTTCCTGCGCGGGCGCGGAGGGCTGCGAGGTGCGGGGCTGCCCCGCATCCGGCGAACCCACGCTCTGGGATTGCCGGCCCCCAGCCGCCTCTTCCCGGAGCCGGTCGAAGTTCCACGCGATGGCGTGGAGGATCACCACGGCGATGGCGCAGAGCAGGGCAAAACACGCGCAGAGGCCCGCGGCAAACCACAGGACGTTGGTCATGGTGAGCGACGCGTAGTTCAGTCCGATCAGCAGGAAAGCCACAACCAAGAGATAGATGCTGTATCGGTGCATCCGGTCGGCTTGAACGTGGGGGGGGATGATGTACTTCTTGCCGGCTGGGGCGTTACTCATGAGCGCACTCCTGCGTTTTGACCAGCGGTGAGAACATCCGGCCTCAAGGTAGTCCACCAGTGGCACGGGCGGGGAGGGCCGGCCGTCGATTCTGACTAAAGATTAATGTATTCGGGAAATTCGCAAACCGGTTGGGCCCTGGATCGCCCCGGGTCGTTTCCCCGGTGCCGCGCGATAGATTGCACAAAGCCGAGTTCTCTTCAGCCTTCACGGTTTGGCCATGGTATCACACCGCAGTTGGACATGTCATCTCGCCCAGGAATTCGGCCACGCGGACGTCACGCGGGACGTGGAGGACCTGGTCGGGGAGTGTGGAATCCAAGATGGCCTGGCGGTCGTGGCCCTTGTGGGCTCCACCGGAGCGGTGACGACGATCGAATACGAAAGTGGTGCGTTGTCGGACTTGCGGGCGGCGCTGGACCACATTGCCCCCGTCGATGCCCACTACCAGCACAACGCCAGGTGGGGCGATGGGAACGGGTTCTCCCACGTCCGCTCGGCCTTGCTCAAGACCAGCATCGCCATCCCCATCGTCGACGGGCGGCTCCAGTTGGGGACCTGGCAGCAGATCATCGTCATCAATCTCGACAACCGGCCACGGAATCGAGAGGTCGTGGCGACGGTGGTGGGAGAGTAGGGCGCTAGCGGAGCGCCTCCTCCAGCGCCAACGCCGCGTCGGTCCCGGGGTCCCGGTATTTGACGATGACGGGCGTGTAGAGGTGCACCCCGTCCCGCTCGGCGGCCTCCCCCCCTCGGGCGGGCCGGCTGCCGGGGACCACGACCGCACGGGGGGGCACGATCAGGGGTTGCTCACCCGATCCTCGCATCACGGTGCCGTGCACGAGGTCGTACAGCGGCGTGGATTTGGTGAGAATCGTGCCGGGGGCCAGCACGGCCTCCGCACCCACGATGGTGGCTTCGTACACGCCGCAGTTGCCGCCCACGAGGGCACCGTCCTCGATGATGACCGGCATGGCTCCCACGGGTTCGAGAACCCCCCCAATCTGTACCCCCGCCGAGAGATGTACCTGCTTGCCGATTTGGGCGCACGATCCCACCAGTGCGTGGGAATCGATCATGGTTCCCTCGTCCACGTACGCTCCCACGTTCACGAACATGGGCGGCATGCACACGACCCCTCGGGCCACGTATGCCCCGTCACGGATGGAGGACCCGCCCGGTACGACTCGTATGCCGTCGTCGGCCGTGAGCCGGCGTGGTGGCAAGGTGCTCTTGTCGAAGAAAGGGAATAGGGGATTGATGGAATAGTCTTCTATTTGGCCGGCGCGAAACCCGACGATGATGCCTTTCTTGACCCAGTCGTTTACCACCCAGCCATCTGCGGTCGGGGTGGCGGCGCGGACCTCACCGGTGGTCAGCACCCGACGGAGTTCCTCTACCACGCCGGTGGCCTCGCCAGGTAGCTCCGACGCGGGAAGCCCGTAGAGTCGGTCGATCTCCTGTTGCAGGGGTGAGCTCACAGCGTCTCGATCAGCTTGAGCCTGACCAGCTCGAGGCGCAGCCGCTCCCGGTTCGCGTTGGAGATTCGGGTCAAGGGCAGGCGATACTCTTCCTGGATCAACCCCATCAGGGCGAGCGCCGCCTTGACGGGAATGGGATTGGTCTCGACGAAGTTGGCGTGCATGAGGTCGAGGAGGGTGTAGTGCAGCACTTTGGCGTCGGCCAGCTTGCCGTCGAGTGCCAGCCGCACCATGTCGCTCATCATCGCCGGCGCCTCGTTCGACGCCACCGACACGACGCCGTGTCCGCCCAATGCAATGATGGGAAGGGTGAGGTCGTCTTCTCCCGAGAGGATGGCAAACCCCGGCGGAGCGCCTCGAACGATTTCCATGACCTGGGCGAGCGATCCCGACGCCTCTTTGGTCGCCACGATGTTGCCGTGCTCTGCGAGGTGGAGGGCGGTGGCCCCCGTCATGTTCACGCTGGTGCGACCGGGGACGTTGTACATCACCACCGGCGCCTCGAGGGCATCGGCGACGGTGGCGAAGTGTTGGTAGAGGCCTTCCTGGGTCGGCTTGTTGTAGTACGGTACCACCACGAGAATCCCGTCGACCCCGAGACGTTCGATCTCCCTGGCCAGCGTGACCACCGCGCTGGTGGAATTCCCTCCGGCGCCCGCGAGCACCAGCGTGCGGCCGTCGCCTTGCTCGCGCACGATCTCGATGACGCGGAGCTTTTCTGCTGTGCTCATCGTGGCGCTCTCACCGGTCGTGCCGCACGGGACCAATCCGTCGACGCCGCCCTCGATCTGTCGGTCGACGAGCGTACGCAGCGAGGATTCGTCGAGCGATCCGTCCGGTTGGAACGGGGTGACGATGGCGGTGAACGTCCCCTGCCAGGGTTGGGTCATGATTTCAGTGCCTGTTCGAAGAGCTCGGCGAATTCATACATGCCGGTGCGGTGTTGAATCAACTCGGCGGCATAGAGCGCGCCGAGGGCGAAACCGTCGCGCCCTCGTGCCGTGTGCGTCATCTCCAACGTCTCTGCAGCGTGGTCGAATCCCACCGTGTGCGTTCCGAAGGCTTCGCCGGCTCGCACGCTGGAGACGTGAAGGGCGTCGGGGGGGATTTGTTGGTCGGGGTTTCCCTCGACGACCCGGCGCTTGCGGGCCAAGGAGCCCACGATCTTCTCGGCCAGCCGTTTGGCGGTTCCGCTCGGCGCATCACGCTTGCCCCGGTGGTGGTGCTCGACGACAAAGGCGTCGTAATCCGGGAACCGGTCGAGGAATGCCGCGGCATGCTCGGTGAGCCGCATGAGGAGCAGCGCACCGATGGAGAAGTTGGCGCCCCACACCAAGCCGGTCCCGTGCCGGTCCACGATCCCCCGGACCTCGTCCAGGGCGTCGTACCAGCCCGTCGTGCCGACGACCATGGGTAGGCCGGCTTTCGCGACGTCCTCGATGTTCTGCAGGACGCCGTCGGACTGCGTGAAGTCGACCACGACCTCGGCGTGCTCGAGGGCCTCCCGCAGGGCGGGGCCAGCGGGTTTTGTGTCGATGTCGAAACTCGCCACGATCTCGTGGTTGGCGGACGGCGCCAGCCGGCGAACCGCACTCCCCATGCGGCCGGATGACCCGAGGAGCGCCAGTTTCACGGACTCACCTCCCCGCCGGCTCGAGCGAACGCGCCGTCGGGAATCCCGTCTCCGAAGAATTCTCCGTGGAGCTTGACGACCACTTCTTCGACATCCTTTTCCGAGACCACCAGCGACACACTGGTGTTGGAAGCACCATATGACATCAGCAGGAGGCGAGCGTCTCCGATCGCTCGGGTTGCGCGGGCGGCTACGCTGGGGGCGTTTCCAGCGTCGGCGCCCACAAGAGATACGATAACGCAGTCTCCTTCTCGCGATACCTCGAGGGTCTCTCCGAGCTCCTCGAGCACCGTGTCGAGTTTCGTGTCGGCGGCAACAGCCAACACTACGCGATGGCCGGACGCGGCGAGGAGGTGGGGTGACACTTCGTGCCGGTCCAACGTTTCCCCGATGAGCCACATGGTGCGGTGCACCGGGACCGGCCGCTGAGACCCCACGCGCACGACGGTGACGTCTTCGTTGACCGCGATGGACTTCACCGCCACGCTCGTTTGTGCGGGCGCTCCGAAGACGGTCGTGCCGGCGCCCTCCGGATGTCGTGAGTGGAGGATACGCACCGGAATGTTTCGTTCGACAGCCGGATCGATGGTTTTGGGGTGCAACACCTTGGCCCCGAAGAAGGACAACTCTGCCGCCTCCTCAAAGGACAGCTCGCTGATGCTCAATACGTTTGCGATCTCAGCGCGACCCGTGGTGAGGATGCCGCCGACGTCGGTCCAGATCTGGATCTCTGCTGCGTCGAGGGCCGCGCCGAGCAGCGAGGCCGTGTAATCCGATGCCTCGAATCCCATGGTCGTGGGCGCGCCCTCACGGGTGGCGCCGATGAATCCTTCGATAACGGGAATGCGGTGTCCTTCGATGAGCGGCTGAATGGTCGCTCGTGCCCTCGCCCGGAGTTCGTCGCGGTCGGGTTGGGCCATGCGAAACCGTGCGTCGGTGATCATCACCGTGGTTGCCTCGACCGGCACCACGTCGAGCCCGGTGGCGCCGGCTGCGGCGGCGAACAGGAGCGTAGAGAACCGCTCGCCGTGGCTCATGATGGCGTCCTCGGTGCGGGGCGTGAGTTGCTGCAACAGGGACACGCCCTCCAAAAGCCGGGCGATATTCCGGCCGAGTTCTCCGATGCCTCGCTCGGCCTGTGCGGTTGCGTCGGGCGGGGCATCGAGATCCCCGAGAATGGTCCGATGGTGGTCGAGCAAACCCTCGAGGAGAGGCGCGGCGGCATCGGGACCGTCCGCGAGTGCCGTGCGGCCCAGTTCGAGGAGCGCCTGGGTGGTGGTGCCGATCGCCGACACCACCACCACGGGTTGACGGCTCCGCTGTTGCATCACGATGTCGACGGCCCGGCGGATACACACGGCGTCCTGCAGCGACGTGCCACCGAACTTCATGACGATCATGGAGTGTCTCCGAGAAACCCTTTGGCGATGGCGAGTTCGGCATTGAGGATGGATCCGCCCGCCGCGCCCCGCACCGTGTTGTGTCCGAGGAGGGTCATCTTGAAGTCGAGCACGGCGCACGGTCGCAGGCCGCCCACGATGGTTGCCATACCGTGCTCCCGATCGACGTCGAGCTTGGGCTGGGGCCGGTCGCGCTCGTCCAGCACGACGATGGGGTGGGAAGGCGCCGACGGGAGGTCCTCGGCCTGTGGCTCGCCCGAGAACTCTTGGAGGGCGGCGCGCACGTCCTCGAGTTGAGCGGCGCTCCCGAGTTTGACGGCGACGGACTCGGTGTGCCCGTCGATGACCGGGACTCGGTTGACCTGGGCCGAGATCGTGATGGGGGCGTGCACCACCGCGCCATCCGCAAGGTGGCCCAGGATCTTCTGCGTTTCGGTCTCCAGCTTCGGCTCCTCTCCGTCGATGAACGGAATGACGTTGCCCGTGGTGTCGAGGGCCGAGAGTCCGGGATACCCGGCGCCGGAAAGGGCCTGCATCGTGACGACCGACGCCCGTTCGACGCCAAATGCCCGGTGCAGCGGCGCCAACGCCATGGTGAGGAATGTCGCCGAGCAATTGGCGTTGGTCACGAGAAAGCCGGACGATGGCAAGTCGCGGATTGCGGCCTGCTGCTCGATCAACCCCAGATGCTCGGGGTTGATCTCGGGGATCAACAGCGGAACGTCCGATTCCATCCGGTGGTTGCGGGCATTGCTGAACACGGGGATGCCCGAGCGGGCCCACGCCAACTCGATCGTGCCGGCAACGTCGGCGGTCAACGCCGAGAACGCGAGGTCCACGTTCCCGGGAGCGCTCACGTCGTCGACGACCAGGTCGCCCACCGCGTCCGGCATGGGAGTGGGGAGGAGCCAACGACATGCCTCCCGATAGTGCTTTCCGGCCGACCGCTCCGACGCAGCCACCCGGCCCACCTCGATCCACGGATGATGCGCCAGCAACGCCACGAATCGTTGGCCCACTGCACCTGTGGCTCCCAGGATCGCCGCCCGGAGTGGGCGCTCAGGTCTCATGGGATCTCCAGGAGCCGCCGGACCACACTCTGGTACCGCTGCACTCCCTCCGACAACTGCCGTTTCGCAATCTTTTCCCCGTCGCTGTGGGCGTCGTGAATGGATCCAGGCCCCAACAATAGCGGTTTTCCGAATGTGGTGAGGGCCGGGATGTCGCTGCCGAACGCCACGGGGCTGGCCTCAAAGCCGTCCAGCGTCAGGCACATCACGGGCTCGCTCTGTGTGGTGATCTCGTAGGTAAGCAACGGATCCTCCGCTACAATCCGGTCGAGCGTCTGCACGGCCGCTACCGACGGCCCGACCAGCCGCACGAACACTCTTGCCTCGGCCGTTGCCGGAACCACGTTGCCGGCGACGCCGCCGGCCACCGTGCCGGTGTTCACCGTCGCGTCTCCCAAGGGGGCGTCCCGCCCCCAGTCGGCGTGGCGGATTCGCTCGAGGGTTTGGACGAGCCGATCGATGGCGGAGTCGCCCCGGTCGGGGTAGGCGGAATGCGCGGCCGTACCCGCGGCGCGAATCACGAACTCCAGCGCCCCCTTGTGGCCGCTCGCAAGTCGATTCTCCGTGGGCTCCCCCACGACGACGTATTCGGAGTCCACGGCGAGTTCATTGGCCAGGTGGGCGCCAAAACTGTCGACCTCCTCGCCGACGACGAAGAGAAGTCCCACCTGCCGCCGCTCCTCCGCCGAGAGTTGGGCGGTCGCCGTCACCATGGCCGCCAACACCCCCTTGGCATCACACGCGCCCCTTCCGTAGACGTAGTCGTCGTCCTCGGAGCTGGGGATGAAGGGAGCCACCGTGTCCATGTGCGTGCACAGCACGACCCGAACCGGCTCACCGTGGTGCGCAAAGACATTGAACCGTTCCGGTCCAACCTCTTGGAGCCGGACGGCGAGCCCCCGAGCGGTCAGCTCGTTCTCGAGGTATCGAGCCAGCGCTGCTTCGTCACCCGTCACCGACGGAATGTCGATCAACGCTCGAGCGAGCGAGAACAGGGGCGTCACGAATCTCCTTGATTCGGGTCGTCGAGCACGCTGCGGGTAGGGGGCACACGCACATCGTGCTCGCGCTGCCATGCAGGCTAATGCGGGTGAGGGAGGTAGCCAAGCCTTTCGAGGGACCGAAAAAACCCCGAATCAGAGGCGGCTCAGCGGAGCACGATGCGGTTTCTGTCGCGCTTCTTGGCCGCAGAGCCGTTGGCCAGCCAACTCGTCAGGCCGACCACGACCGAGGCCACAATGGCCGTGCCGAGGCCGTCGAGGTGGAAGGCCGGCATCAGGCGGGCCACGATCATCACCATGGCGCCGTTGATGACCAGTACGAAGATGCCGAGGCTCAACAAGGTGATGGGCAGGGTCAGGACCACGATGATGGGGCGTACAAACGCGTTCACGATACCGAGTAGCAGGGCCGACAGCACCATCGACGGCACGTCGTCGAAGCTCATGCGGCTCAGCATGGCGTCTGCCAACCACAGGCCGACGGAGGTGATCAGTACTCGAGAGATGAATCCGCGCATGGTTGTGGCCTTGTCGAGTGTGGCTCCACTGCAAACTACGTGTTTCTACGGCAAACGTTTCACGAGCTCGATCCGAATGTCACGGTGTCGGCGATGACGACGCCCTTTGTGAGGGTCTTGTGAACCGGGCATCGCTCCGCGATTTGTGCCAGTCGCTTGTGCTGCGCGTCGTCGAACATTCCGTCGATGCGGATCCGGCTGCTGATGTGGTCGATGAAGCCCTTTGCGTCGTCGTCGCACTCCCTGCAGTCATCCGCGTGGACCCGGGCGAAGTCGTACGAGGCCGTCATCGAGTCGATGACGATGCCCTTGTGCGCCGCGTACAGCGAGAGCGTGATGCAAGTACACGAGGCCAGCGCACCCAGGAGCAACTCGTACGGAGTAGGCCCGGTGTCGGTGCCGTTCGCTTGGGGCGGCTCATCGGCCAGCCATTGGTGTCGGCCGTTCGAGAGGCTCACTCGAGTACCGGACGTCAACTGCGCGGTTACCGTGGCCATCGATGTTCCTCGCGGATTCGGAAAGAGAAGAATGACGGCGTCGACCGCCCTATCGCAGTAATCCCCCACCCAAGAGCGCTTCCCCGCGGTACAACACGCCGGATTGGCCTGGGGTGATGGCGCGGGCCGCCTCGTGCAACTCCAGCTCGATGGTGCCGTTGCAGGCGCCCGTGATCCGTGCGGGAACCGGTCGTGAGCGGTAGCGGATCTGAATCTCGCAGGAATCGCCTGCGCTCAAGGGATCGACGAGCCAATTCACCTGCTCGAGCGCGGCCCGGTGCCCGTACAGCTCGTTCGCGGTTCCGATGACGACCGCCCGCTCGTCGGGCTCGATGCGCACCACGAACATGGGTTCGGGATATCCCCCGGGAAGCCCCTTGCGTTGGCCGATGGTGAACCGGGCGTATCCGTTGTGGGTTCCGACGGTCTCGCCCGCGGTGTTCAAGAAGGGCCCCGGGACCAACGCCGGCGTGTCCGATCCGAGGCTGCGCTCGAGCACGGCCGGATAATCACCATCCGGCACAAAACAGATCTCCACGGACTCCTTCTTGTCGGCGGTGACCAAGCCGAGTCGCCGCGCGATGTTCCGTGTCTCCGCCTTGGTGATCTCGCCCACCGGTGTGAGCATGCGCTCGACCACCGCGCGGTCGATGCCCCAGAGGAAATACGTCTGGTCCTTGTTGCGATCGGCGCCGCGGTGCAG
>JBDHHA010000020.1:0-39744 GCA_039589615.1 Gemmatimonadota bacterium | reverse complement strand
GAGAAATCGCGCGGCAACCCGCTGGTCCCAGTTCGGAAAGAAGCTCCCATAAAAATACAGGAAGGACCGCACCGACATGTCGTCGTACAGCAACTTGTCTTCCGGAATGAACGCAGCCCGCATTCTGATCGCAACCGATTCACGCACGATGTCGTGTCCCAACACGCTTCCCGTTCCCGCGGTGGGCCGGGTCATCCCCAACAGCATCTTGATGGTGGTGGTCTTCCCCGCACCGTTGGGGCCGGCCAATCCGAAGATGCACCCAGACCGAATGCTCCAACTGATATTCTCGACGGCATGTACAGTCCCGAACGTCTTCGACAAGCCTTGGGTTTCAATAACTGCGCCGTTCATTGTGCCACCTCATTCACCGTCCTGCGCCAGTGCCTTGTCCATCATGGCCTTCAGCTCTTCGGCGGAGAACCCCAGCACCCTCGATTCGGCAATGAGGGCGTCGATGTGGGGCTGGACCCGCTTGCGCCGCTCCTGCGCGAGCATCGCCGGCGGGGCGAACGTCACGAACGTGCCCTTGCGGGGCCCGCCCTCGACGAGGCCCGCCTGGTCGAGCTCACGATATGCACGGGCCACGGTGTTGGGATTCACGACCAACTCCGCCGCGAGATGCCTGACGGTCGGCAGGCGATCGCCGGGTTTCATGGCGCCGGTGGTAATCGCATGAGTAATCTGGCGCACCAGCTGCTGGTAGATCGGTTCGCCTGATTCCGGCCGGACATGAAACATTCGTCAGAATCCGCCTTGTTGTTCACGAGATGGCGCCGGGTCGCTCGTCCACGTGGATAGTACGCTCGACCCGGCGGAGATACCACCGTGCGACTTCAGCGCGTGGAGGGTGAAGGGTCCCTCCACGCGCCTGAAACTCAGTTCGACTCCCGCGTCTGCCTCACATAGTCGCGGTACTCCTCGATCGTCCCCGGCGGCGTGTGGGCCGTCAGGATCGTCTCGATGTCCAGATTCAGCTCGTCCATCTTGTCCGCAAACGACAGCAGCAGCGGTGGCGGGGTGAATCCGGGCCCGTACCCGTAGATATCCGCCACCCACATGAGCTTGTGCTCCGGCATGTACGCAATGAGAATCTCGTCCACGTGAGGATTTGGCCCCACGTCGATGAGCTCGATTCTTTCCGCACCGCTCCCAACGACGGAGCGACCTCCAGTCACCGCCTCGATTTCGAGGGGTGGCATATGCATCACACCGGCCAGACGCCGCGGTGCCGTTGCGACCGTGCGCACGAACTCCTCGTGACCGGCGGGCGCCACCACGGGGATGCCCTTCTGCAGGTACTTCCACAGTCCAGCCGTGTGGTCGAAGTGATGATGGGTGAGAATCAGCTTGACGGGCTTGCCGGGAACCGTCTCGTGCACGATCTCCAGCACCCGCTTGGTCACGTCGCCTCCTCCGGGCGCTTCGATCACCACAACCTGTTCCTCCTGCTCGACGAACATCACGTTGTACTGCGGCGTCACGTCGGAGATGAGGTACACCCCGTCTTGGACCTCGCTGAGGGCAAAAGCGTCGCCGGCCGCCGCAGGGCCCCCAGTGCCCGGTGCCGCGGGGACACCTTCGGGCCGGACCATCAGCGACTCGTCGAGACCTGGATTGAATACGACGTCGTCGTATTCGGTCGTTGAACTCAACATTCCGGCGGTCTCAACGGTGACAGCCCACGGCACGTGCAGATTGCCCACTCGCCGATAATCAGCGTACAGCGCCTCAACCACGGCGTCACCGAACTGGTCGTGAGCCTGGAGAATCTCCGAGCGCGTGGGCAGCTTCGTTCGACGATCGAAGTACAAGGCGACCTGAGAACCGACGGCGTCCGCATACGTGATCACATCGTACGCGGTTCCGCCCATCACTGTGGAGCCAAGCGAGCGGACCGTCCCCAACCGGTCCCACGCCTCCAGCAGCAGGCCGGGCACAAACGGCATCGCCCGCAAGAACGGCTGCAACGGGGCCGGGTCCACGTCCTGAACCTGATTCTGTGGAATGCGATGGATGAATAAGTCGTCCCCTGCGCCCACCACCCGAGCTACGGGTTGATTCAACGTGTCGTCGGGGAATCCCTCGAGCATGAAGCGGTCACTATTCGCCTCGGTGGTCATTCTGAAATACGCGGGCGAACCAGACTGGCCGGCCACTCCGGGTCGAACCGATTGACCGACCTGAACCCGCTGCATGCGGCCCTGTCGAGCCACGGTCGTCACCGCACGAATCGCTTCGAGGCCGCCAATGGCGTCGAGGCCGGCGGCGAGAACCGCCGCCCCCTCTCGCTGAGACTTCAGGGCCGTACTCTGATGGGACGACTGGGCGGTGGCGGATCCCGCCGCCACGCAGAGTACAACTTGGGCGATGACCGCCCGGAAACTCCACTTCATGATCACCCTCCAGTGAAAAGCATGAGTAACAGTTGCGTGGACATAGTTCATGGACGCCCTCGGTTAGCCGGCTCGCTGCAGCGCGACGAACCGGGCGTTCTTCACGACGGCCAGGGCCATCGTCACCGGAATCGCCACCTCCAACAGTGCGTAGTAGTTGAAACCTGGGAGGCTGAACCCGGACGCCGCGATCCGCACGAGGAACTGCAGGAGGTACGGCGCCAACGCGACGGCGATCCCGAGGGGAACGAGACGGAACCCCGAATCCCGCCGCTCGCTCCGAGTGGACGTGAACCAGCTGTGTAGGAGTGCCACCAGGAAGAGAACCAGAAGGGCCGAGCCGAACACCAAGGCAACGACACCCTGGGCCGCGAATAACAGCGGGTGGAACAGGAGTTCTGCGAGACCGAAGACGACGAAGACGATGACCGCGCCGTACATGAGTCTCGTCGTCACCCGGTGGGTGAGCACTCTCTTGGTTTTGGGGAAGTTGAGAAACAAGTGCAGCAGGAACACGAAGCAGAGAATGCCGGACGACAGCTCGACGAACCCCGCAATCCCCTCCCAGCTTCCGAGATGCGGTCCCTCGAAACTCGCTAGGCCCCACGTGAGCCCGAACAGCGCAAGGAGCGTCGTATTGCGTGTGGTCACGGTGAAGAACGCCCAGAGCCCGAAGACGATAAAGGCGAGATTCACCACCGCCATCACCATCCGCGCCTGCTGTTCGCTCCGGGAGAGCGATCCGTAGACCAACTCGGTGGCAACGGTACCCCCGTTCCGCTCCACCACTACTTCGTGCAACTCCCCGACGTCCGGCCGGGGCCGCCGGGATTGCATCGGAAGACCTTCGGCGGGGACCCCGGCGATGCTGATGACCCGATCGCCGACCTCGAGCCCCGCCTCCTCGGCGGGCCCGCCTTCCCGCACCCCGGTCACCACATTGTCGGCATCCGTGTAGTAGCCGCCCCGGGCCCAGTCGGGCATCTGGACGAGACCCACGATGCCCCAGACCGTGACGGCCACAGCCCCTACAAGAAGAAACCTGCCGTACTTCGACGGCGACTGTTGGCTCATGACATCCTCCTCTACGTTTTGAAACTTAATGTATTATGACATTAATACATTAAACCTGGCCGGAAAGTTTCAAATGCGAAAGGGGGCTGAACTTTTTGAGGGAATCTTCAGGGAGGGATTGAGCCCCCGCCCGGAGAAGCGCGGGGGCCCGGCTTGCCGGCGGCTACCGTCAGTCGTTTACGACCGCAACCACCTTGATCTCGACCAGGGCCTGGCGGGAGAACAGCTCCGAGATGCCGATCGCCGTCCACGCCGGATACGGTTCGAGCATGTGCCGGTCCTTTACCTGCATGAACGTGTCGATGTGCTCGCGCATGTTGACGTGGAAGGTGGTCATCTCCACCACGTCCGCGAGCGACGCGCCGGCCTCCTGCAGCACCGCGTTCAGCGTGCGAAACAGTGTCTCGAACTGCTGCGCCGGATCCGGGTCCCCCGCCACCACACCACTCAGATAGAGCGTGTTGTCGACCTTGACGATGGGGGCGTAGTGAAACTGGTCGTATGTCCGCTGGAATCGCGCCGGAACGATCCGTTCCTGGGCGCTGAGTGGTTGGCCGGCAGCCACGAGCATCAACCCGACACCGGCCAACACCGCTAGGCGTTTCATTCTCCAACTCCTATCCAATATGGTTCAGACCTTCCCCAACGGCGTCGTGGGAGGCAAAAAGTCCTTGAACGTGGCACCGTAAATCTCCCACACCGTGATGAACAGGGCAGCCATCACCGGCCCAACGATGATTCCGGCCGCCCCAAAGAGCACCAGCCCCCCGAGGGTCCCCAGGAGAATCAGGAGATCCGGCATCTTGGTGTCCTTCCCCACCATCCAGGGACGGAGCACGTTGTCCACGGATCCCACGAGGACGGCACACCACAGACCCAGCAGCAATGCCGCGAGGGTATTGCCGGCGGCAAAGAGGAATACCACCGCCGGGACCCAGACGAAGGCGGTCCCGACGCCCGGGATGATCGACAGCACCGCCATGATCGTGCCCCAGAACAGCGCTCCGTTGATGCCGGCGACGGCGAAGGCGAGCCCGGCGAGGGTCCCCTGCACCACGCCAATCACGAAGGTGCCTTTGAGGGTGGCCCGGGAGACCGACACGAACTTCCCCACCATGCGGTTCTCATCCTTGGCCGTGAGCGGCATGTAGTAGAGGATCTTGTCCAGTACCTTCGCTCCGTCGATGAGGAAGAAGTACATGGCGTAGAGCGTGATAAAGAGTTGGAAAAAGAAGACTGCCGTGCCCCGCGTCGTTGCCGCGAGGCGGCTGACGAGGAAACTCCCTATCCCGGCGACAAGCTCTCCGAGCTTCTCCACGATTTGGGTCTCGTACGGCCGCAGCATATCCCTGAACGGAAGCCGGTCGAGCAGCCGGTCCAGTTCGTTGGGCTCGGTGATGGTTCGTTGCACCCACGGCGTCACGGAATTACCGATTTCGACGGCCTGGGCGACTACGATCCCGGCAAGGCCCATCAGGGGTACCACGATGATCACGAAGACCGCCAACGTGGTAATGACCGACGCCGCTGCTTGCCTCCCTCGCAGCACCTTGACCAGCCACCGGTACACCGGGTGCACCAGCCCGCTCACGATGGCAGCCAAGAGCACCGCCATGAGAAACCCCCGGACCATGGCGAAGAATATGAGTGAGATCCCAACGACCAGGAGAAGGAGGAATCCCTTGCGAAACTTCTCTGGGTCGACCGGCGTCTGCGCCATGCTCCGCACTCCGTTGGCTGGATGGCTCGCGATGTGTGACGATGGGCGTCTAAAGGTGCGGGGCAAGGGTTGGCCCCGCAATGGAACACAAAATCCCGCCAGCCACTCCGCAGCGAGGGCCGGCGGGATCTGTGCTGTGACTCGCCTACGGGTCTTCAGTTGATGATCGTATTCACCTCCAGCGTCTTGGACTTCTCGATCAACAGTTGAGCCTCCTCTTTTACCTCGTCCACGTCTTGCGGCCACAGGCAGGGGTAGACGTTCTGGGAACATGCCACGAGGCAGCGGCCTTCGTGATCGCACAGTTCGGGGTTTTCCAGGACGGGGACACTCAGAACGACTTTGGCGTCGCCGAAGGGCACTTCCTGGTTATAGGTCTCGAGAACCCCGAGGAAGCACGCCCTCACGCAGTCACGGCACCCGACGCACCGGATCTTGTCCTCCGGACGGAGTAGGGGTAACAACGCAGCGGCCATAACAAACCTCCATTTTCTGTAAGAGTTTCTTCATAGCCGCTGCGCCTGCATGAAAAAGTCGTGAATCCCTACTGAACGTCTCTTGTGACGCGCCGGCCAATTCCTATTGCGTGGCCGGCCGGGCGCTCCTATCCTGAGAGGCACTCAAAGGAGGGGCATTGGGTTCCTGGGAACGGTACGTCGCACGCTTTCTCCACGCCTTTCGACTTGATAGCATCAAGCGCAAGATCTTGGTGTTTGCCTTACTTGCCACGCTCGTCCCCTCCCTCACCACGACGTGGCTCTCTTACATCCACAACAGACGATCACTCACGGAGAAGATCACCGCCGAGTTGCGGAACATCAGCCGCCACAGCACCCGGGTGACCGATTTGTGGCTCGACGAGCGATTCCGGGAAATCGAAACCTTCTCCACCTCCTTCGTCGTCAGGGAGGACCTGGATCGAGTGATCCGGGCCCAGCAGCGGGGAGGAGTCAACACCGAGGCTACGCGCCGCCTACAGGATTACGTCACGTCGGTCCTGGAGCGATCCCTCGACATTGAGCTCCTGACCATCGTGGACCCACGGGGTGGGATCGCGGCCAGTACCGGCGCACCGGAGGGCTTCGAGCTGCCGGAGGACTGGCTCAATCAGATAACCGACCGGCGGAGAATCCAAGGGTCCGTCTACCGGGACGAATCCCTGGACCATGTGGTCATGATGATCGCGGTGCCCATCGAAGTGGGGGATCGCTTTCTCGGAGCCATTGCCGCCAAGATCAGTTTCCGCACCATCGATGGGGCCATGCGCGCGGTGACGTTGGGAGAGTCGGGCCACGTGTACGTGATCCGAGAGGACGGCACGGTGATGGTGAGCTCCCGGATCGTGCCCACCGCGCTCACGAACATCCGGCTGGCCGCACCCACAGTGGCGAGGCTGGTGTCCCTCCAGGGAGGCGGGGCGTTCGAGTATACGGATCCCCAGGGAAACGAAGTGGTGGGGACCCTGGATCGCGTGCCCGACACCGATTGGGCGGTGGTTGCCGAGGTCATGACGGAAGAGGCCTTTGTCCAAATCACCGAACTGCGCAATCAAACCTTCCTCCTCGTGTCCACATTACTGCTCAGCGTCGGGCTCATCGCGTACGTGCTGGTGCTGCTGATCGTACGACCGCTGGATCGCCTCACGGCCGGTGCCGCCCGGGTGGCCGGCGGGGACCTCGAGGTGGACCTGCCCGTGGTGACACGGGGGGAGTTGGGCTACATGACCGAGGTGTTCAATGCGATGGTGACCCGGTTGCGCAACGGACGCGAAGAGCTGGAGAGACTGTCGGTCACCGACGGACTGACGGGCCTCTTCAACCGCGAACACCTCATGGTGACCCTCACCATGGAGATCGCCCGGGCGGACCGCCAGGAAGAGCCGTTCAGCGCGTTGATGATCGACCTCGATCATTTCAAGAAGTACAACGACACCTACGGCCACCTCGCGGGCGACGAGATCCTCGCTGCCATCGGGGGCATCTTTGCCGACTGCATCCGCGAAGTGGATTATGCCGCGCGATATGGCGGTGAGGAGTTCCTCGTCATGCTTCCACAGACGGGGCTTTCGGGAGCCGCGGAGGTGGCGGAGCGTATTCGGACGCGGTTTGAAGAAGACACCAAGTCCGACAACAAGGATGTGGCGCTCACTCTGAGCATCGGAGTTGCCGAATACCCCAAGCACGGGGATACCGCCGAGTCCATCGTCGCCGCCGCGGACGCGGCGTTGTATCAGGCGAAGCGCCGTGGCCGGAACCGGGTCGTCCGGGCCACGGCACAGCAGGGGAAATCCACACCCCGCGCCCGCGGCAAGCAGGCGAGGGGCCGGAAGACGTCGTAGGAGCTACCTATTGGAACCGCGGACCAGCGAATGGAAGATCCATCCGCTGCGTTCATCCTCGTCCCTGACCCGCACCCACTGATCCTTGTAGGCGAGCCCGACGAGTTTTGTGTTGGCCTGCAGCGTGAAGAGGATGCCGAAGTTCAGCCCGGGACCTTCCCGCACATTGCTGGTCCGGGCCACCTCCATGCGAAGCGGGATGGCGAACTGCACCTCCCCGGTGCGTCTTGGCAGGTCGTCTCCCCCCAACCGTCCCTGTCCGATGCTCACGAGGCTCATGGCCTGACTGGCCAGATACAGCGCCCCCCCGTAGTTCTCGCCCTCGAACTCCGTTCCACTCATCTCGAGGAGCTGCTCGGCCTCGAACACCTCGGGGCCCGGCTCGGCGGTGGCCGCCCGTACGGCCTTCAAGGCGATCTCCGCCTCCGCCATGGCGGACGCAGCCTCGGCTCTGCTCTCCACGCTCTGGAGCTTGGCCTTGGTACGGACGACCTCCTGGATCGCCTCGTCGAGCTTGGCCTGCAACTCGGCGACCTGCGCCTCCTTCCCCAGAACTTGGAGTTGAAGCTCCGCCAGGTCTTCCTGCAATGAACGGATCTGCGCGGCCTGCTGCTCGACTTGGGCAACATCCCCGGGGGGGGTGGAGGGGGCCGGCTCAGGTCCTTGCGGAACTGGGGCGGGCTGCTGGGAGGCGCAGCCCCACGCGAGCAGGACCACGACCGGCAGGCCCAGTGTCGGCAACCGCTTGGTCTGGCAGGACTTTGGCGTGTGCATTGGGGCCATGAACTCTCCGTCGCCGCGCGGCCCGGAGTGGCCTCGCGCCTCGAAAATTTATAGGCGCCTGAGCGCCATGAGCCGTGATATTGGACACTAAACGCTGAGCGATGGCTACCGCCGTGACCGCAACGCCTCGAACCCGGCGTGGCCGACGAGATCCGCCCACCACCAGTACACCCCGTCCGGAGTGGACAACGCGTAGTCGGGATTGCGGGTCAAGTGTCGATCCAGCACCTCGACGGCCCCATCGAGATCCCCAATGAGAACTCGCGTGAACGCCTCCTGCACCACGAGGCTCTGGGTCGGATCGGCGACGGGGCCCCCGAGAGCCCGATCCAGCACGCTGCGCGCACTGTCGGCGAGCCCGGCGCGCCCGAGGATGCCGGCGACGTGCAGCATCCCCGAGCGACGCTGAAACTCCAGTTGCGCTTCCGGGACCAGCGCGAGCAGCTCTTCCAGCAAACGCCATGCGGCGTCGACGTCGGGCCGAACGGTCGGGAGGGTCATGTTCAGCAGCCCGCAGGCGTAGAACATGGAAGCCTCCGGAAAGCGAGTTCGTCCTTCCCGGCACCAACGCTGTGCGCCGTCGGCCTGCTGCAGCTCGTAGAAGCTCGCAAACGCCAGGTAGAGAATGTTCTCCGACTCAGGCAGGTATGCGTCCTCTTCGTAGGCGCGCTGGGCGGTTTCGGCAGCTGCGACAACGTCACCGGTCCACGCGTAGAGATGACTCAGTGCGTTGTACGTACTGGCCCGGCTCGGGTCCGCGTCGATCGCATCTTCGAGATCCTGCCGGGCACGCTCCAGCAACTCGTCGGCCCTGGCGGCGTCCGGCTCCACATCCAGGAACCACTGCCAGTACCTGGCCGTGCCACGGGATTCGAGCGCCCGGGCGGAACCCGGTTCCCTGGCGAGGGCCCTATCGGCGTGATCCCCCGCGCGCTCAATCCATTGGAGCATCTCGACAGTGTCGCCCGCAATCCGGGATAGCCGGTACGCGAGACCAGACCGAAGAGCCACCGGCTCCGCCCAGTCTGCATCGGCGGCCTCCGCCCGCAGAAGAATGGAATCGGCTCGCAGGAGCAATGCGTATTCACCGGGTTGGTCCTCCATCTCCCGAAGGGAACCGGCTTCCCGCTGCAGCCGGTTCGCCCGCTGGACCAGAATCCACGCGGTCTCCCTCCCGCTGGGCTTTTGGCGTAACAGATCGAGAACGCTGGCAGTGATCCGTCCCCGCAGAGCCAGGATTTCACCGGCGCCGCTCAACACCGTGCGGCGTTGTGTCTCCACACCGCTGAAACCGTCAACCATTCGTACGGTGACGCGGAGCGAATCTCCCGCGCTCTCAACCGTTCCCTCGATGAGGCTGGAAACGCTCAGTACCGTGGCGACAGAATCCCGCGACGCATCCGAGCCCTTGAACGGCCAGACACCGTTTCTCGACGTGACGTCGAGGACCGGGATTCTCCGCAGGGTGTCGATCAGGGCTTCCGTGAGTCCATCGGCCAGCACGGCGAGATCCTCCGCCTCACCCACTGGATCGAAGTACAGCACCGCGAGACGCTGCTCCGCGAGTGTGCCCTCAGCCCCCCTGCGGCTCCAGCCAAACCAGATACCCCCGGCACCCACCATCAACAGCGCCAGCACCGCGACAACTCGTGACGGGCGGCGACGGTGCAACACCTTTGCATACCTCGTTGCGAGGGTTCCGGGGATGCTCACGGATTCGCTCGTGCCGGTTCCGGCTGGATCCGCCAGGGCGCGTTGAAACTCGCCGGCGCCGGCAAACCGGTCCGCCGGCACCTTGGCCAACGCCTTCATGACCGACCGATCTACGAACTCCGGAACGGTGTCACGCAGGGTCGAGAGTCGCGTGGGACGTTCGGTGAGCAGCTTCGCAATCAACGCTTGGACCGTCCCACCCGTATGCGGGGGCTCGCCGGCCAACATCTGGTAGAGCACGGCCCCGAGGGAGTAGACGTCGCTCCGCGGATCGATCAGGTGGTCACCGGTCGCCTGTTCGGGACTCATGTACTGTGGCGTGCCGAGTGACAACCCCGTCTCCGTCAAACGAGATCCTCCGGCATTCCGGACGGCGAGCGCAATGCCAAAGTCCGCCACGATCGCTCCACCCTCGGAGAGCAGAATGTTCCCCGGCTTGATGTCCCGGTGTATCACGTTCCTGGCATGCGCGTACTCCAACGCCCCGGCGACATCGCCGATAATGTCGATCGACTCCTCGATCGGCAGCTGCTTCTCGCGATCCAGTCGTTGCTCGAGCGTCTCCCCTTCGACGAACGGCATCACGTAGTACAAGAAGCCGTCCACCTGGCCGGAGTCGAACAGCGGGAGGATGTGGGGATGTTGCAGATTTGCGGTGACGCGGATCTCGTTGAGGAACCGATCCCCTCCGAGAACGGCGGCCAACTCCGGCCGCAGCACTTTTACGGCAACCCTACGGTCGTGTTTGACATCGTGGGCCAGATAGACGGTGGCCATGCCACCGCTCCCCACCTCTCCCTCGATGGCGTAGTGGTTGGCAAACGCGGTTTTGATGTCTTCGAGGAGGTCCCGCACGGGCCGAACTCCGTACTGCTTTCCTCAAGAATACGCCTGAGGTCGGGGACCAGCCAGCGGTGAAGGTGTGTTGGTGTGGCTAGTGCTGACTCGAGCTTCGAGACCCGCGCCGCGACGGCCGGAGCGGCGGCACCACGGTCAGGTTCCGGGACCCGGAGATACCGTTGCGGCTCGTGTACGACCGGAACCAGGAGCAGCTTTCCCGAGGCGCCGTGCCACGGAGGAACACCTCCTGCTCGCCCCGGCAGCCGTACCCGGCGCGGAGACCGGTTTCCCGATTCACCGACACGACTTCGAGACCAGAGGGCCTCGAGAAGTCACCTTCCCCGTTGGAACCCACCGCCGCTCGCAGGAAGGACGCGAAGATCGGCAGCGCCGCGCGCGAGCCCGTGAGGTTGGTGCTCCGCCCGTCATCGAATCCCACCCACACGCCGACGGCCAGCGACGGGGTATAGCCGATGAACCAGGCGTCACGGAAATCGTTCGTAGTGCCGGATTTCGCGGCCACCGGGCCCCGGAATCCCCAAGTGCGCAGCGACCGGCCCGTGCCCCGCTCCACCGCACCGCGCAGCGCCGAAGTAACCAGATATGTCTCTGCGGGCGTATACACCTGCTCCCCCGCCATCTCGTACCGGCTCACCACGGCGCCTTCGTTGTCGATGACGCCGAGCAACGTGTGGACGTCCGACCGGTATCCGCCGGCCGCCAACACACCGAACGCCCGCGTCATTTCCAGTGGCGTCACTTCCGACGCTCCGAGGGCGAGGCTCGGCACCGGGTGCAACCGGCTCTCCAGTCCCAGTCTGCGACCGGTTTCCACGATGCGCTCGGGCCCCACCTCCATCCCGAGCTTCGCAAACGGCACGTTGAGGGATCGCTCCAGAGCCTCCCGAAGAGTCACGCCCCCGCGAAACTCCCCATCGTAATTCGCCGGTTGCCAGAGTCCCGCCGGGGTCTCCACCGAAAACGGCTCGTCCTGGAGCACGGTGGCCAACGTGTGCCCATCCCGTTGCGACAACGCGGCCAGGGCCACGATGGGCTTGAACGAACTCCCCGGCTGCCGCCGCGCGTTGACGGCGCGATTGAACTGCGACGATCCGTACTCGCGCCCGCCCACCATGGCCAGGATCTCGCCTGTCCGAGGATCGAGTGCCACGAGAGCCGCCTGTAACGCGGCTTCCTCGCCGG
Source organism: Gemmatimonadota bacterium (assembly GCA_039589615.1). Classification (GTDB taxonomy): domain Bacteria; phylum Gemmatimonadota; class Gemmatimonadetes; order Gemmatimonadales; family GWC2-71-9; genus B3T1B10. Next base: position 27,677 of record JBDHHA010000020.1, on the reverse strand, counting down.
CGATGTACGGGTAATCCTTCTTCAGCCGAGCAAGGCCGTTGACCACCGCGCGTTCGGCCGCCCGCTGCAGTTCCATGTCCAGCGTGGTGAAGACCGACATGCCGCGCTGCAACGCCTTCCGACCGTGCGTTGCCGCGAGCTGTTCGGACACGTAATCCACGAAATAGCGGCCGCTCCGGGTGCGCTGGGTTTTACCTCGGATCCGCAACGGCACCTGCCGCGCCTCGCGATGCGTGCGCTCGGAAATGATCTCTCGCTCGAGCATCACGTCGAGGACCAGATTGCGGCGCTTGGTGGCGGTTTCTGGTCGCCGCACCGGGGAGTAGAGGTTGGGGCCTCGAATGATCCCGGCCAACAACGCCGCCTCCCCCATGTCGATCTGGCTCACATCCTTCCCGAAGAAATACTGGGCGGCGCGTCCCACGCCGTGAATGGCGAGGCCGTCATCGTGCCCGAAATACACCTCGTTGAGGTAGGCCTCCAGGATCTCTTCCTTGGTGTACCGTCGCTCGAGGGTCCTCGCCATCGCCATGTCGCGGAGCTTGCGAATCGGCGACCGCTTGTTCGACAGGAACAGGTTCTTGGCCAGCTGTTGGGTGAGTGTGCTCCCACCCTGGACAACACCCGCGGCGCGGACGTTGGCCACCGTCGCCCCGGCGATGCGCTTGAGGTCCAAGCCGCCGTGGTCGAAGAACCGCTGGTCCTCGATGGACAGCACGGCATCGATCAGATGTTGTGGGATGTCGGCCAGGGGAATCGGTATGCGCTCTTCCCGCACCGAGCCGTAGACACTCCGAATGAGCTCCGGCTCCAAGCCAACGTATTGCAGGCGGCGGCCAGTGGCGTCCTCAACCGAGGAGACGGCACCCCTCCAGCCCAGTCGAATCCGTGTGGTACCCCCCGGATCGAGATTGTCGTGGCGGCGGAAGGCCCGCCGGCCGATGACCCACTCCCGGGAGCCGCGGTAGTACTGCCCGACGGCCACCGTTCTCGTCCTCACCCGCTCGTACCCCAACCGGTTCAGATGACCCTCGATCCTTTCCGCGTCGATCTCCATGCCCGGATAGAAGACGATGGGGCGAGCGTAGAACTGGGTCGGCGCCTCGAACATCTGCGGGTTCAGGCGAGCCCGCACCAGCGCTTCCAGGCCAATTAGACTCAACACCACCACCGGCGTCACGAAGACGATCCCGAGGACGGTCCTGGCCTTGAAATGGCTGCGTACCCATGCTGCGACGCGCATGCTGGCTCCCGGGGGGGTTGGTGATGTCCTCCCTACGAGCTTGGACGCCCCAGCGTTTCCGAATGTTGCAACCCGTGCAACGTCCAGGGATGCTTCCGCCGAGGCCCACGGCACCATGAACAAGATTTCACGTCCCGAAGCCGAACACTCAAAGCCGCTCGGAGTAGCAATACCCGTCACCTTTCCGGAGTCTCGGCAAGAACATGAATCGACAAAAACGCACGATCCTGAGTATCAGCGGCGTGGTGCTCGGGCTCATGATATTGTTTCCACCCTACTGGGTGATGTACGAGCAACCCGGAGACAACCTCCACACCGGCGTGGGCCACCATCCGATCTGGAGTCCACCCACTCCGGCGTTTGCCTTCGAGACGCTGCATGGCTACGCCTACGGCGATTCGATCGTGGGTGACAGCGAAGAGGCTCGGTTGCGCGTGGCGGAGAGTCGGTTGGCGGCGTCCATCACTGGGTTCAACACGGTAGGCTTTGTGTTCAACACCGTGATCCTCATCATCCTCACGGGCGGCGCGCTCCTGCTCTTCGGGCGACGGCGGAAACGCGGGGACGCGGCGTGACGACCGTGAGCCGATCACAGTTCGCCATCCTCCTTCCCGTGGTGATCGCCTGCACGGAGACCGCTCCACGAGCGACGGCACCGGTCGTACGAGACAGCGCCGGCGTCATCATTGTCGAAAACTCGGGGCCCACCTGGCAGGAAGGAGAGGCGTGGCACGTATCCTCCGAGCCGAGGGTCGATATCGGTGTCAGTGACGGCGACCCCAACTACCAGTTGTTTCTAGCCAGGGCGTCTCTTCGCTTGCACGACGGCAGAATCGTCGTGGCCAACCGGGGGTCTCACGATCTCAAGTGGTATGACGAGTACGGGACATTCATTCGAGCCGCCGGCGGCAAAGGCGGCGGACCCGGGGAATTCGAAGACCTGCGATGGATGGGTGTGCTCCCCGGCGATTCCGTGATCACCTACGACACTAGGCAAAAGCGATTCTCCGTTTTCGATCCGCAGGGCTCGTTCGCTCGTTCCGGCGCGATACGAGGTCCCCTGTATTTCGCCCACAGCGTGCTGGACGACGGATCGGTCCTGATGTACCGGTGGAGCAACATGGAGAACGGAGTGGCCCGACGCTTCACCACAATCATCCGCTTCGCCGACGACGGCACGCTCCTCGACACGATTGTCACCGTCCCGGGGGCGGAGATGGAGGCCGATGTCAGACCGGGCCCGGAGCCCGGAACCGCCTTGGGGATGATCCGGAACCTGTTGTTCGCGCACGAAGCCGTCATAGCACCGTCCGGACCACTCGTCTACGTGGGAACTCAGGACCGGTATGAAATCGACGCGTGGGACTGGACGGGTGCGCTGGTGGCCAGTGTCCGCGTACCCGGGGACCCGAGGCCCGTCACCGACGACTGGGTCGATGCCCACATCGAGGAAGCAATCGCTGACGTCGAGGAGGACCAGCGTAGCCAGCGACGCGCGTCCCTCGAAGAGACTCCCCACGTGGAAACCTTTCCGGCACACGGCAGGATTCTCGTGGACGTAGAAGGGAACCTCTGGGTTCAGGACTATTTGTTACCCGGAGAAACCCGGCCGCGCTGGACCGTGTTCGACACTAAACATCGCATGCTCGGGACGGTGGACATGCCGATGGGGCTCGTCGTGCGCCAGATTGGTTCTGACTTCGTCCTCGGGTGGTGGGAGGACGAACTGGGTGTGGAACACGTGCGGCTCCACGATCTGATCAGGCCCCAGTAGCATGCCGGCGCATTGCTGATCTTCGAACCACAACCCAAATCCCGGAGCGTGGTATGACCACCGTGAAACAAACTCATTTCACTCTACTCCTCCCGCTGGTGATTGCCTGCACGGACGCCGATTCGCGGGCCGCTGCACCGGCGGTACGGGACAGCTCCGGGGTCACCATCGTCGAGAACTCCGTACCCCTGTGGTTGGATGGGGAGGCGTGGCGCGTGCCACAGGTGCCCAGAGTCGACATCGGCGTGGCCGATGGCGGCCCCGCCTACCAGCTGTTCCAGGTACGGACGGCGGGCCGGCTGAGCGACGGCTCGATCGTCGTGGCCAACCGTGGTTCGCACCAACTCCGGTATTTCGATGCCAACGGCGTGCACCTGACCTCGGGGGGAGGTCGGGGAAACGGACCGGGTGAGTTCGAGGACTTGCGCTGGATGGGCGTGATGCCCGGTGACTCCGTTATCGCGTACGACATCGCCCACCGCCGGTTCTCCGTGTTCGACGCTCACGGTGTCTTCCAGCGTTCAGCAACCGTCGAGGGGCCGCAGTTCTTCGCGTCCCAGGCGTTCGCCGACGGCTCGGTGTTGATGTTCCGGTGGGAGGGGTCGGAGGAAGGAGCCTCTCGACGCACAACCACCACGGTACGGTTTGGGAGCGACGGGATCCTTCGCGATTCCATCGTGTCTCTTCCGGGACCGGAAGTGGTGATCGGGCACGAGCAACGAATGACCCCGAGGGGCAGACTGCCCTTCTGGACATCGCAGGATCTCGTGTTCGCTCACGACTTGGTTCTGGCAGTCGCCGGAATGCACCTCTATACCGGCACCCAGGATCGGTACGAAATCGACGTGTGGGATACGACGGGGACGATGGTCACGAGCGTGCGGGCCGCGCGCGAGCCCGTTCCCGTCACACCAGCACAGGTCGACGCCTACAAAGAGGAGGCGATGGCAGGCTATTCCGGAGAAGATGCCGCCTATCACCGGACGTTGATGCGGGACACGCCTCACGCTGAGATGTTCCCCGCCTACGGGTCGATCGTGGTCGATGCCGAGGGCAATCTGTGGGTCGAAGTGTATCGGCCACCCGGAGACGACCAGCCACGGTGGACCGTGTTCGACGCGGCACACCGGATGCTGGGCACGGTCGCATTCCCCCAGGGTCTCACGGTGTTCCAGATCGGCGCGGATTTCGTCCTCGGCAGGTGGACAGACGACTTCGGCGTCGAGCACGTACGACTCCACGACCTGATCAAGCCCCAGTAGCCGGAACGAAGAAGGGCGGCCGAATCGGCCGCCCTTTTGCACTGTTGGTGCAGTTGAGTGATTACCCGCCCTGATGCTGGCGTCTACGAACCCCCCGTTGATCCTCCCGCGCCGCCAGATCGATCTCATACTCCTCACCGTCCACGATCAGCGTGGCGAACTGCGTGCCATCGAACGTGATGGTCACGTCCCGCTCGCGAACTTCGTCGCCGTTGGGACCGTTGGTGATGGTAACGGTGATGTGCCGGGTGATGGTCCCCGACGCGGGCCACGGGTTCTCGGCCCGGGGCAGCAACCGCACCACGTCCACGATCGACCCCGTCATGACCATCTCGTGGCTGCGGGTGCCGCTTGAGTCGGTGACTTGGCTGCGGGTGATGGTGGCCGCGGTGGTGCCGTTCCAGGTGCGGCTCGTCTCCTGCCCCTCGAGCCCGCTCACCCCCATGTCGCGACTTCGTTCCGCGGTCGCCGTCCAGCCGCCCCGCTCGATGGCGCCGCTCATCTCGGACACTATGTGTATCGAATCGGTGGTTTCGGGATTGAACGCGTCCTGCGGGTTTCCGTCCACGTCAAAGAATGCCACCGTGCGGGAGAAGTTCCGCGGCGGCGCTGCGACGTCGAGGTCCGCCCCCGATGCCTCCGCCCCACCCAGGGACAGGAACATCTGCTGCACGTCCTCGATCACCGCGTCTGCTACCACCAGTGCCACATCCTCATTTAGCGCCTGGTCCAACTCCGAGGGACCGTTGGCGTCGTTGCAGGCGGCCAGAGCCACTGTTGCGAGTAGGGCCAGGCTGCCGGTGCGTGCCAGTTTCATGAAATCATCCTCCTAGTGAGCCATGTCGGGAGCGTGGCGCCTCTCCGCCCGCTCTGCCCGTGAGACGACGGGGCCGTCGGGGTGTTAAACACCAATCCCGGCGAATCCGTAATGGCCTGCGATTGTTGGGGTTGCACCCCTTAATACAATTTGAGCCGGACCCCATACCGTGATCCCGATCACGCGAGTGGGGTGAGGGATTGCCGCCGTTCCACCCAGGCCTCGATCTCTTCTCACAATACACATTGCCTTGTTCAAGGCCGGCCGCACTTTCATCTTCCTCATTCTCGCCCCGAACCCCACTCACCGGAACACGGAGTCCCGCCATGACTCGCTTCGCCCCAGCAATCCTCCTCGCAACGGCCATCGGCGCACTCCCGGCGACAGCCCAGGGTCCCAACATCGAGGACACACGCCTCCTGAGCCAACCGGCGATCAGTCAGACCCACGTCGCCTTCGTCTACGACTCGGACCTCTGGGTGGCCCGGCGGGACGGGACCGGCCCGCGGCGCCTCACCACGCACATCGGGACGGAGGTGGGGCCGCGCTTCTCGCCGGATGGGCAGTGGATCGCCTTCAGCGGGCAGTACGACGGCAATACGGACGTGTTCATCGTGCCCACCGCCGGCGGCGTCCCCCGGCGGCTCACGTGGCACCCCGGCGGCGACGTGGTGTTGGGATTCACGCCGGACGGTTCGGCGGTGCTGTTCCGGTCGGCCCGGTCGGTGCACACCGGCCGCCACACGCAACTGTTTACGGTGCCCCTGAACGGTGGGATGCCCACACAGCTTCCCATCCCTCACGCGTTCAAGGCCGCGTACTCCCCCGGCGGCGATTACATCGCGTACGTCCCACTCGGGGAGCGGTTTGCCCAGTGGAAAAATTACCGGGGCGGCACGGTGGCCAGGATCTGGATCTACAACGTGGCGACCCACGCCGTGGAGGAGATTCCTCAACCCGAGGGACGCAGCAACGACACCGATCCCATGTGGGTGGATGGCCGCATCGTCTTCCGGTCGGACCGCAACGGGGAGTTCAACCTGTTCACCTTCGATCCGGGAACGAAGGCGATCAACCAGATCACCCGGCACGAGGACTTCCCCATCCTCAATGTGTCCTCCGGTGCGGGCAGGATCATTTACGAGCAGGCTGGCTACCTCCACGATTTCGATCCGGCGACCTCACGGGCGTCGCGTCTTGGCATCGGGATCGCCGCCGACCTGAACGAAACGCGGCCGCGGTACGCGAGCGGAAACCAGTACATCCGCAATGCGTCGATCGCGCCGAACGGGGCTCGGGCTGCATTCGAGTTTCGCGGCGAGATCGTCACGGTGCCCGCGGAGCACGGCAACCCACGTTTCGTCACCGAGACGCCGGGAGTACACGAACGGTCGCCGGCGTGGTCGCCGGACGGAAGATCCATTGCCTATTTCTCGGATGCCTCCGGTGAGTACCAACTGCACGTCGCCAGCCAGGATGGCAAGGCGGAGGTGCGGACGTTTGACTTGGACGGCGCCGGCTTCTACGACAGCCCTGATTGGTCACCCGACGGCAACAAGATCAGCTTTCGGGACAACTCGTGGTCCCTTTTTTGGATTGACGTCGCATCCGGCCACATCACCAAGGTGGTCTCGCAGTCGCTGTACGGCTATTTGAACACGCTGACGCCCGCGTGGTCTCCCGACTCGAAGTGGCTGGCGTACACCACACACTCGAAAACCTACCACCAGACGATTCACCTCTACTCCCTCGAGACGGGGGAATCACGTGCCGTCACCGGGGGGTTGAGCGATGCGGGCGAGCCCGTGTTCGACGCCAGCGGAAAATACCTGTACTTCACCGCCTCCACGGATGCGGGGCCCATCCGCCAGTTCTTCGCCCAGAGCAACGCCGGCCAGCGCCTCACCAATGGTCTTTACGTCGCGGTCCTGCGGAGCGATGTGACCTCCCCACTCAAGCGACAGAGTGATGAAGCGGTTGCCGAAGAGGGTGACGCGGAGCCCGGCGCCGACGAGGAGAGCGACGTGGAGGTGCGCGTCGATTTCGACGGACTGGACCGGCGCATTCTCGCCCTGCCGGTTCCGTCTGCGTACTACTTCGGCCTGGTCCCTGGGGCGGAGGGACAGCTCTACTATCTCCGGGCCGAGGCCATGGCCGGATTCGCGCCGGCGGGTTCACCGGAGCTCCGTCGGTTTGAATTCTCCACCCGTGAGGAGGAAACGCTCCTCGCCAACACCAGACAGTTCCAGCTTTCCCACGACACGAAGAAGCTCTTGGTCCAATCAGGAAACGCCTGGATGATCGGCGACGCGGGGAAGGTCACGCCGGGGAGCGGTCGGTTGGCGACCACTGACATCGAGGTGCGGATCGAGCCCCGCGCCGAGTGGGCACAAATCTTCAATGAAGCGTGGCGCATCAACCGGGATTACTTCTACGATCCCAACATGCACGGCGCCGACTGGCCCGCCATGCGGCGCAAGTATGCCGCCTTCCTCCCGGATGTGGCCACCCGGGCGGATCTCAACCGCGTCATGCAGTGGATGTTCTCGGAGTTGGCCGTCGGCCACCACGGGGTTGGAGGCGGCGACCGGCTGCACCAACTGGACAACGTGCCCGGTGGGCTCCTCGGGGCGGATTACGTTGTCAGCAACGGACGGTACCAGTTCTCCAAGGTGTACGGTGGACTCAACTGGAACCCGAGTCTCCGGTCGCCCCTCACCGAACCCGGCGTCGGCGTGGTGGCCGGGGAATACCTCTTGGCGGTCAACGGTGAGGATCTGCGGCCGCCGGAGAATCTCTACAGTCGGTTCGAGAATACGGCCAACGACATCGTGGAGATCACGGTGGGACCCAACGTCAACGGCTCCGGGTCCCGCACCGTGCCGGTCGTACCTGTGGCGAACGAGGGTGCGCTCAGAAACCGGGATTGGGTCGAGGGGAACCTCCGCAGGGTTCACGAAGCCACGGACGGAAGAGTAGCGTACGTGTACGTCCCCAACACCGGCCCGGCGGGGTACGACTCCTTCCGCCGGTATTTTTATCCGCAAGCCGACAAGGACGCCATCATCGTCGACGAGCGCTACAACGGCGGTGGCATGCTGGCGGATTTCTACATCGACCTCTTACGCAGACCACTCGTGAGCTACTGGGCCATGCGGTACGGCGACGACATGAAGACGCCCATCGCTTCGATTCAGGGTCCCAAGGCGATGATCATCGATGAAACCGCCGGTTCCGGCGGGGATTTGCTTCCGTGGATGTTCCGCAAGTTCGACATGGGTCCCCTCATCGGCAAACGGACCTGGGGGGGACTCGTCGGCACGCTGGGGTTCCCGCCGTTGATGGACGGTGGCGGCGTCACGGCGCCCAACTTCGGCATCTGGACGGAGGACGGATTCATCATCGAGAACGTGGGCGTGCCCCCCGACATCGACGTGGAGTACACGCCGGCGGAGGTCATCGCCGGGCGCGATCCGCAGCTCGAGCGTGCCATCGAGTGGGTGTTGGCGGAGTTGGAGCGCAATCCTCCGCAAAAGGCGACGCGACCCGCCTTCCCGATTCGCGTCCGCCGGGAGCCGTAAGATGGATCCAGGTCCCTTTATCGCGTTGGCCTTCGCCTCCCCCGCCATCATCGCCGCGGTGGGCGCCATCTGGCTGGGCTCCAGAGCGCTTCGCATCTGGAGCAAACGCCGCGGGCGGATGTACGAGTTGATTGATGAGTTGGAAGGCGAAGTCGCGGAACTCCAGGAGCGCGTGGACTTCCACGAGCGGCTGTTACAACAGCAGCAGGATCGGGGGAAACTCAGCTCGGAGTGACGCGCGCCAATCCCTGACGCGCGTCCTCCACGATCGCGGCAAACACCGCGTCGGAATCCACCCACGCCGAGAGGAACTGCTCGTAGTGACGGCGGGCGGTGTCGCCGTCGCCTCTGGCTTCGTAGATGTGCCCCCGGCGCCAGTGGGAGAGGGCATAGAAGACGATAGACTGGGCCCCCGCATCATCGAACGAGCCGTACCACCGGAGCGCCTCGTCGAAGCGACCCGTGGCTTCCAAGACCCGAGCCCGAAGGTACCGCTCGTACACTTCACTTTGGAATGCCGACGACGTGGCCATCGAGTACCAGATGTGCGACTGGAGGGAATCCAGGTGTTCCGCCGCATCAGGCATCCGATCTTCGTGCCACGCGATCGTGGCGCGGATACCCAGGGCCAGATCGGGAACCAGCGATCCCGTGCCCACCGGGCTACCCAGATCCTCCAACTCTCGGCTCCGGGCGAGGGCCGTGCCGCCGTCGCCCAAGACGGCGTTGAGGAGCCCCAGCAGGTAGAGCCGAAAATGCTCGTGCAGTCCGTCGTGCGCCGTGAACCAGGTGCCCCGGGCGGCGCTGGGCGGCACGGTCCTCCCGTCAAACGTCCGGAGCCTGTCCCGGTACGAACGCCATGCGTTCGTGTCGGAGGGCAGTTCCGGCACAACCGAGAGGAGACTGCGGGTTTCGAGCGCACGGACCGGGTCGATGGTCTCCATGGTATCCAACAGCGTCGTGGCCCGGCCCCAGTGCCCCTGGCCGATGGCGAGGTACGCCAGCCATTCATAACCGAGGGCTCTCACGTCGAGAGAGCGGGAGCCGTCCGTCATTGGTCGAATCAGCGGTTCCGCGGTGACCGGATCTCCCAGGAATGCCGAGGCGCTCCACGCGGCCTCCACGAGCACGTCATCATTGGCATTGGCCAAATCCACGGCCACCCGGTCCCGCCGTGATTGGTCGTCGCGGCTGAATGCCTGCAAGACCCGCATCTCCAACGTGCGATCCCCCTCGGGCACCAGATCGATGGCGCGCTGCGCCGCCGCATCGAGGGCGTCCAGGTTGCCTTCGCTCGCCTCCAACCGGGCCAAGTGGACGTACGCCCCGACCCGTTCGGGCTCCAGCGCCGCCAAGCGTTCCCATGCCTCCCGGGACCGCTGCAGGCCGGCACCCGTGAGGGCGCCGTAGTGCATCAGTATCTCGCCCAGCTGGGACCAAGCCTCCGCGTCTTGCGGGTAGGTCCCGATGATCGCTCGGTAGAGACGCTCCGCACCTGCGGCGTCCCCCTGTCTCGCCGTGCGCTGTGCTTCCAGCAGTCGGCGGTCGCGTTCCGAGAGCCGATCCGCAAACCGCACTGCCTGCTCTGCTGCGTCCCGTCCCACGTCGGCCTGGAGCAGCCAGTCGGCGGCGATGCTGAGTTGATACCACGCCAGGGCAAACGTCGAATCAACCGCAACCGCTTCTTGAAACGCGGAAGCGGCCTCGGGATACGCCGCGCCGCGGAGGGCGCGTATCCCCCGAAGGTACGACTTGAGGGCCGGGAGGGAATCGGTGGTGACGAGGGCGAGCTGCGTGAGCCGCGTATCGCCCGCTTCCCGTTGGCCGGCGAGGAGCTGGGCCGCCATCCGATCCAACAAGCTCAACACCTCGGTGGCCCCACCCTCGGCGGACGCCTGGACGACGGCCGCGTCGCCGTCATCCCCCCGGTAGAGCGACGCATCGAGACGCAGCACTTCGCCCCCGACTTCGACGATGTTCCCGAGCACGAAGATATCCGCACCCAACTGGGAGGCGATGCGACGGCCCGCGGCGGGATCGACCGCCCCCGGTCCCCCTTCGCGGCCCACGATGCTGAGCACCACCCGCGGGTCCACGCTGCGCCAGCTTCCCGCTCCGTCGAGCTTGGTGCTGAGCAGGTCCACCATCCCTTCACCGAGGTACGAGAACTCTCCACTGCCCCGGACGGAGAACGGGAGGACGGCAAATCGCGTGACTTCGGGTGGCGGTGACGCCGCCGACCCGCCGAAAAGCGCCCATCCGCCAGCCACGATTCCCAACAGCCCCACGACCGCCGCGGCCGATATCGCGGCGGGCCGGCGCCACGACGTGGGCTGGGCTTCGAGATGATGCAGGGCCCTGGAGAACGCCGACGCGTCTGGCCATCGCTTGGCAGGCGACCACGCGAGCGCCCGTTTCAGCACCGGTTCGAGGGCCGCCGGAACGCCGCTCCAATCCCCCTCCTGCATGTCGGCGTCGAACGACCACCGCCGACCTGTGAGACACTCGTAGAGCACCAGGCCCACGGCGTACACATCCGTGGCGGGGGTCACCGGCTTGCCGCTGGCCTGCTCCGGAGGCATGTAGCCGGGGGTGCCAATCGCCGCGCCGGTGATTGTCAGGCCCTCCCCGGCGGCTTCGCTCACGGCCCGGGCGATGCCGAAATCGGCGACCACCGCGTGGCCCCCGGACGCCGAAATCAGGACGTTCGACGGCTTGATGTCTCGATGGACGATGCCCTTCCGGTGGGCGTACTCGAGGGCGCTCAGGATGTTGGTCGTGATGCGAAGGGCATCGCGCTCCGGCAGCTTGCCGCTGCGCCGGATGCGATCCCACAGGGTGTCGCCCTCCACAAACGGCATCACGTAGTACAACAAGCCGTCGGCGGTACCCGAGTCGTACAGCGGAAGAATGTGCGGGTGTTGGAGTCCCGCCGCGATCTCGATCTCCCGCAGGAATCGATCAGAGCCGATCGTGACGGTGAGGTCGGGACGCAGCACCTTGATCGCCACGTTGCGGTTGTGCTTGATGTCCTCGGCGAGGAACACCGTGGACATTCCCCCGGTGGCCAGCTCCCGTTTCACCACGTACCGACCGGCCAGCTCGGCTGCCAGACGGTGCAGGATATCCGTCTCCTCGAAGGGCGTCACGTCAAGGGGAGTGTCTTGCTCGTGCGCCCCGAGGAGCGACGTGACCTCATTCCGCAGATCGTGGTCGGCGCCGCACTCGGCCGACAGAAAAGCCGCCCGGGCATCCGGAGTCTGCTCGAGGGCAGCGTGAAACAGCTCCTGCACCCGGGCCCAGCGTTCGGAGCTCATGGTGGGATCTGTCATGTTGGCTTGATCACGACCGACGCGCCGACCAACGTGGCGGGGACCCGCCGGTCGAGGGTCGCTAATTCTCGGAGCTTTCTCAACAATGCATCCTTGTCCTAGATCGCTGCGCCAGAAAGATGCAATCCAAAGGGGGAGAAGGCTAGCTCGGCGTCATGCGAACCTCATTCGCCCGTGATGAGGAAGACCGGCTGGCCGGTGAATGTCGTGTAGGTGGGACGAAGTCGTTCCGGGTTGTAGTACTTCTCCACGTCGACCACCTTCTTGGTGGCCGTGACCACCCCGATAGGCACGTCCTTGTAGTGCCCGCTGTGCAGGCTCACGAGACGACCCGACCGCCCCGCCAGGATCAGGTCCAGCGCGAGGTTCCCGAACGCCATGGGCACGATGGAGTCGAGGGCGTCGGGATCTCCGCAGCGGACGAGATATCCCAACCGCTGGTTCACCACATTGACCCTGCGCCCGTCGTTGTACCGGGGCGAGCGCTCCTTGAGCAGTGCCGCCACGGTGTCGCCGATGCCGCCCAGCTTGCGGTGGCCGAACTGATCGGCTTCCTCGTTGTCGAACGTCATCATGTCCGCATCCGCCAACCGCGCACCCTCCGAGACGAGGAGGACGGCGTAGCGGCTCGGATTCCGGGAGCGGTCGTAGGACAGCAGTTCGGTGAGATGGTCGATGTCGAACGGGTGCTCGGGAATCACGCAGCGGTCTGCGGCGCCGGCCAGTGTCGGAAGCAGTGCGGTGAATCCGGCGTACCGCCCGAACACCTCGATGACGAGAAACCGCTCGTGGGAGCCTGCCGACGTCCGAAGCTGATGGGTGAGCTCGATGGTTCGCGTAACGCAGGTGCTGAACCCGATGCAGTAGTCGGTGCCGGGCACGTCGTTGTCCATCGTCTTGGGGATCGCGATCACCTTGACCCCCTCCTCGTGAAGCCGGTGTCCGAAGCTCAGGGTGTCATCGCCCCCGATGGGCACGAGGTAGTCGATCCCCAGAAACTCGAGATTCTCGAGCACCAGGGGGGTGACGTCGTTGATCTCGTCGGCGAAGGTGTCGACGGCCCGGGGCGGTACGAGCGGTCGAGGGAGGTGGCTGGGCCGCGTGCGGGAGGTGTGCAGGAAAGTGCCCCCGGAGCGGGCGGAGCGGGTCACCAGATCTTCGCCCAACTCGACGACGTGATCCGAGTTGTCGGCCTGGGCGTCTGGGACCACGTCCACGAGACCCGCCCACCCCCGGCGAATGCCCATCACCCGATAGCCCTCACGAAGGGCCCGGACGGTGATGGCGCGGATCGCAGGGTTCAACCCCGGTACGTCGCCTCCCCCGGTCAGGATCCCGATTGTGCCTTTGTGTTTTGACATGGTATGGCCGTTCTGGGCCGTAGTTTGGGGGCCCCGACGGGGCATGGCAAGGCCGCCTGGGCCCTATTCCCTGGGGGTTGACCGGCGCGGGGACCTGTAGCATTATTGGTAACCATATGGTTACCAATAATCATCAACTCGACCTCACGTTCGGCGCCCTGGCCGACCCCATCCGGAGGGCTATCCTGGCACGCCTGATCGATGGAAGCGCCACGGTGGGCGAGCTGGCCCGGCCCTTCGACGTTTCCCGCCCGGCCGTCTCCAAGCACCTCCGGGTCCTGGAGCGGGCGGGTCTGGTCAACCGGGCCCGGGACGGGAGGGTGAGCCGCTGCGGGTTGGACGCGTCGCCCATGCGGGACGCGGCGGCGTGGGTGGAGCGATATCGCAAGTACTGGGAGCGTCAGCTGGATTCGCTGTCGCGCTACTTGGAGAGGGACGAACCGCAAGAGGAGGAAAAGCAGCCATGAGCACCGAAACCAGCACGTCGCTCCGTGTGTCGCGGATCATCGCAGCACCCCCTGAGAGGGTCTTCGAGGCGTGGACCACCCCCGAGCAGATCAAAGAGTGGTCGGCCCCCGAAGGCATTACCGTGGCCGACGCCGCGGTCGATCTCACCGTGGGCGGACGGTACCACATTCATATGGTGTCTCCGGAGGGTCCTGAGTACAACGCGCGGGGAGTGTATCGGGAAATCGACCCGCCCAACCGCCTGTCGTACACCTGGCGGTGGGACGAGGAAGAGCACGACGTGGGAGAAACCCTCGTCACCGTGGAGTTCCTCGACGCCGGCGGCTCCACCGAAGTCATTATCACCCATGAGCAGTTCCCCACCGCCGAGGCGAAGGACGGCCACGAGCAGGGTTGGACGAGTTGCCTCAACCGGTTGGAGGCAAAGTTCGCCTGAGAACGGCGGTGATCCGACCCGCAAAGTGCAACGGCCCGGCCAAATTGGTCGGGCCGTTCCTTTGTATAGCACCACCGCCGCATCCTTCAAGGCGAGGAACCCACCTGCGATTACGAAGACTATGAATAGGTCAGTCGCCTATCAATCGATCCATAACCACCGCGGCGGCGAGAATGCCGGCCACGTTGGCAGTGGTACGAGCCATGTCGGGGATCCGGTCCACACCGAACAGAATACCGAGACCGTCGAGCGGAATCCCTACCGTGCCGAGTGCCGGCGCCAGGCTGACGACGCCGCCCGCCGGTATCCCGGCAACGGTGAACGACACTATGAACGTGGCCAGCACGGCACCACCGATACTCGCCACAGGTAGCGGAACGCCGAACAGCCACGCAAGGAAAACGACACCAGCTCCCTGGAACAGCGCAGTGCCCATTCGTCCGATGCCGGCACCCAAAGGGATCACAAAGCTCGTGACCGCCTGCGACACCTTCAACTCGTCACTTGCAGATTCGAGCATGGCGGGCACTGTCGCGGCGGTGCTCGATGTGCTGGCCGCAATGACCAACGGGTTGATAGTGGCCTTGAGGAACACTCGGGGTGACATGCCGCCGATGAACCGCACGGCTGGCAGGTAGACAAAGGCCACGAACGCTACCAGTCCGACCAACACGGCGAGGATGAACGCTCCCAAGCTCTGCAGCATTGCCCAGCCTGCACGTGCCGTCACGGGAGCCGCCAAGGCAAAGACACCGATAGGAGCGACCCAGAGAATCCAGTGCACCAGCTTGATCAGCGCCGCCGTAACAGCATTGCCCAACGAGAGGAGTTGGTTGCGTTCTCTGTCTGGCAGCGATCCCGTCGCCACGGCAAAGAAGATCGTGAACACGATCAGAGGCAGCAGGGCACCTTCCGCAGCAACCTGGAAAGGGTTGCTCGGAATGAGCGAAAGTATGAACTCGATCGGGCCGGGTAGCACCGGCGCCTCGGGAGCGGTCGTCGTGACTGCGGCCGCGGCGGCGTCACTCGCGAGCGGCAACATCAGTTGCATCATCCCCATACCGAGCAACACCCCGATCGCGCTGGTGAGGGCAAAGAACAGAAAGGTGAAGAGCCCGAGCCTGCCCAGCTGCTTGAGGTCACCCAGCGAACCGACGCCCACGAAGATCACCGCCGCCACCAACGGAATGACAACCATCTTGAGCAGATTCACGAACGCGGTTCCGATTGGCTCGATGCCTACGGCCAAATTCGTGAGGAACGCAGAGCCTGTGAGCGACGCAACTAACCCCAACAACAAACCGGCGACCAGGCCGATCGCAACTGCGACGTAGAGTTTCACGTCTGTTCTCCGTCTGCTAGTTCTGGAGGCGTTCCCTCAAATCGGTCAACCAAGACGGTAGCCGTCATCGTGCCGGTGACATTCGTTGCGGTTCGTGCCATGTCGGGAATCCGATCGATACTCAACAGAACGGCTAGCCCGTCCAGCGGAATGCCGACCGTGCTCATGGCCGGCGCCATGCTCAGCACACTGCCGCCCGGTATGCTGGCGATGGCAAAGGACACGATGAACGTGGCCAGGATCGCCCCGCCAAGACCAGCCGCGGCCAGTGGCACACCGAAGAGCCAGGCCAGGAACACGATGCCGGCTCCCTGGAATACGGCACTGCCGCCGCGACCGATCCCCGCGCCCAGCGGGATAACGAAGCCGGCAACAGGCGGGGATATCTCGAGCTCGTCCGCCGCTTCGAGCATGGCGGGGACCGTGGCTGGCGATGAAACCGACGCGGCTGCAATTACTTGAGGGCTCAAGATGGCGCGCAAGAAGGGACCCACTCGTCGCCGCGCCAGGAACTTGACTATCGGCAAGTAGATTAGGCCGATGTACAAAGTGAGTCCTACCAATACGGCCAGCACGAACATGATGAGGCTCTGCAGCATGGCCCAGCCGGCTCGTGCCGTGACAGGAGCAGCGAGCGCGAATACGCCGACGGGGGCGGTCCAGAGGATCCAATGCACGAGCTTTATCAGAGCTGCGGCGACGGCCTGAGCCAGGTCGAACAGCAGATCTCGCTCCTGCTTTGGAAGCGCTCCCGCTGCGGCCGCCAACATTATCGTGAACAAGATCAACGGCAGCAGGGCGCCTTCGGCGGCGGCCTGAAACGGGTTGCTCGGGATCAGACCGAGTAGAAAACCAACCAGATCGATCGACGTGGTAGCTTCGACGGTCGACGGCGTGACGGCCTGCGCGGCGGCCTCGCTGGCAAAGGGAAGCAGCAACCCCATGGTGCCCATGCCGGTCAGCACGCCTACGATTGCGCAGGCCGCCAGGAACACCATCGTGATCGCACCCATTCTACCGAGCCGTCGCAGGTCGCCCAGCGACGACACTCCCACGAAGATCACCGAGGCGATCAACGGCAGCACGACCATCTTGAGCAGGTTTACAAACGCCGTTCCCAGGGGCTCGACACCTTCTGCCAGCCACAGGAGCGCGGGTGATCCCGTAATCGACGCTGCGAGTCCGAGCGCCAGGCCTCCAACCAGCCCTAAGGCGATCGCGATGTGGAGTTTGACGGGCAAGACGGCCTCCTGACGCATTCGCTCGCCATGATACCCGCTTCCGCCCGGAAGCGACAGGTACATGGGAGCAGCAACAGCGACAGCCCCACATACGTAGCCTCGGCGTACCGCCACGCCGAGCGGCGTCGCAGGCGTAAGACCTCGCTGCTCTATCGCTGCTCTTTCGCCGAGATAGATTTCGTAGAAAGGCCTTCCTTCCTTACCTGATCAGGAGGGCTCCCGATGAGCGAGCAATCGAGACGAACCTTCATCGGATCGGTGTCCTCTCTGGCTGCAGCGAGTGTGGTTTCCCCGTTGCCCGCCTTGCTCTCCGGATGCCGCCCACGCGCTGAGGCAGCCCCCCGAACCGACCCTGCCTTCGAGCCCGGCTATCTCCGACTCCATCGGAGCGGAGAGTTGCGGCAACGGGGGGAGGAGCTATGGCAGATGATGCACACCTGCTCGCTCTGCCCCAGGGAGTGCGGCGCCGCCCGTCTCGACGGCGAGCAGGGGTTTTGCAGAGGCACGTCCCAGCTGTATGTCGCCTCGTATCACCCGCATCTCGGAGAGGAAGCTCCCTTGGTGGGGAGTGGTGGGTCGGGGACGGTGTTCTTCAGCAACTGCAACCTGCGCTGTGTCTTCTGCCTCAACTGGGAGATCAACCACCGGGGGGACGGCTCGGCCACGAGCCTCGAGGATCTGGCGGAGATGATGTTGAGCCTGCAGGGCATGGGCTGCCACAACATCAACGTCGTGACCCCGACCCACTACTCCCCCCACATCGTGCTGGCACTCGATATCGCCGCCGCCGGGGGGTTGAGGCTGCCGCTGGTCTACAACAGCAGTGGCTGGGAACGCCTAGAGGTCGTGCGGATGCTGGACGGCATCGTCGACATCTACCTGCCCGACTTCAAGTACGCGGACGGTGCGATGGCGTCGAAATACTCTTCCGGCGCGGCCACCTATCCGGAGATCACCAAGGCGGCGTTGCTGGAGATGCACCGTCAAGTGGGGGTGGCTACCCCGGCGGCGGACGGACTGATGTACCGCGGCCTGATGATCCGTCACTTGGTGATGCCGAACGACGTGGGGGGGTCCGAGGAGGTGATCGACTGGATCGCCCAGAATCTGCCCAGCAACACCTACGTGAACATCATGTCGCAATACCGGCCGATGTACAGAGCCCACGACTATCCCGAGATCGCACGGCGGCTGCGGCGGAGGGAATACACCGAGGTGGTCGAGCACGCCCGACAGGCCGGCCTCACCAACCTGGATGCGCAGGCGATGGCGTGGCTTTGAGGCAGCATTGCAAAACGTAGTTTTGCCTTGCCTTCTTCTTGATGTGTGACGCGTGTCGCCTGTGGTCTTGGCCGAGGTGGTGCGGGGGAAGAGTCAGATTGGCAGTTCCCACAAGGGTCGGATCCCTGTAGGATTTACGGGCAATCCGGGATTCAGGGGCGCTTGGCTCAGTTGGTCTAGAGCGCCTGCCTTACAAGCAGGAGGTCACTGGTTCGAACCCAGTAGCACCCGTTCGTGGTTCGAGCCGAGCAGCCTTTGACGACCCTCGGTTCTCTTGTAAAGCCCCCCGAAACGAGAACGACCACGCGGCTCCGGACCGGACCGGCCTCGGTTTCGGACGTTCCCCCGGGATTCCATTCTGAGTTCGCATGGACGAACGGATTTGAAGCCTCTGCTCTTTCTTCTCGGCTGGTGTCTCTTCTGCCTTGGCGCGGTGGGAGTGGTGGTGCCGGGTCTGCCCACGACGCCCTTCATGCTCCTGGCTCTTTGGGCCTTCTCCAAGAGCTCAGAGCGTTTTCACGGTTGGCTTTATTCCCACCGTATCTTCGGCCCCCCCTTACGGGAGTGGGAAAAACACCGGGTCATATCCCTTCCGGTGAAGGTCCTCGCACTCCTGACCATGGCGGGCGCCCTGGCCTATATGATCTTCGTGGCCGGCGTGCCAGTCTGGGGGTCCGTCCTCACCGCCTCCATCATGGCCTACGGCGCCTTTTTCATCCTGGGCAAGCCTGCGAAGCCACCCTCCTGAGATGACCTCGGGAATACCGTTTCCCCGGCTCCGGGACAGAGCCTCATCATTACCTCGCTGACGGGAGCGTGTGGGACGGGGGCGCGGCGTGGTCCGGCTCAACTTCGTGGCCCGGCTCCCGGACGGGGTGGTCCTGATCGCCGAGAGCCTCATGGGCGGCTAGCGTGGCTCCCAGCCAAGAAGTGGCTAGAGCGCCCCGGGCCGGGGACCCTTGCCCCTCCTCCTCACGGACCGTAGCGTCGTCGGGATGAGAATCCCCTATCGGTCCCTGACCTTCTGGATCTTCGTCGGCCTCTTCGGCGGGATCATCTCGGGCCAGCTTTTCGGCGAGGCCATCGTCCCCGTCGCCCAGCCCCTCTCGGACATCTTCCTGCGCTTGCTGCGCATGGCCATCATGCCTCTCATCATCACCTCGCTGACGGCTGCGGTCATCAGCGTGGGTGGGCGGCGGGACCTGGGGATCCTGGGGGGCAAGACCTTCGCGTACTACATCACCAGCTCGCTCCTGGCCATCCTCACGGGACAGATCCTGGTGAACATCCTCCGGCCCGGGGTGGGCTCCTCCATCGAGTTCCAGGAAGAGGTGACGGAGATCCCGGCGGCGGCCCAAGGTCCGGCGGAGCTCATCCTGAACATCATCCCCGAGAACCCCTTCCAGGCCCTGGCCGAAGGCACGGTGCTCCCCGTCATCTTCTTCTGCATCGTCTTCGGATATTTCGTCACCCGCCTGGACGAGCCCTACAAGACGCAGCTGGGGGATTTCTTCCAGGGGGCCTTCAGGGCCATGATGAAGCTCACCCACGCTGTCATCTGGACCGCGCCCCTGGGCGTCTTCGGCATCAACGCCCGCATCATGGCCACCACGGGCTTCGAGGCGTTCCGCTCGCTGGGCTTCTACTTCCTGGTGGTCCTCATCGGCTTGGCCATCCACGCCTTCGTGACGCTGCCCACCCTCGTCCACCTGGTCACCAAGAGGAACCCCTTCCGCCACTACGCTGGCATGCCGCCGGCGCTGGTGACGGCCTTCTCCACCGGCTCCACCATCGTCACCCTGCCCCTGACCATGGAGGCCGTCACCACCCACTCCAAGGTCTCGGACAAGATCGCCTCCTTTGTCCTCCCCATCGGCGCCACGGTGAACATGGACGGCACCGCCCTCTACGAGTGCGTGGCCGTCATCTTCATCGCCCAGATCTACGGCTTCACCCTGGGCTTCGACCAGCAGCTCGTCATCGTGCTCACGGCGCTGCTGGCCTCCATCGGCGCCGCCTCGGTGCCCATGTCCGGGCTGGTGATGATGTCCATCATCCTGGGGGCCGTGGGGCTGCCCCTGGAAGGGATGGCGGTGATCCTGGCCGTGGATCGGGTCCTCGACATGTTCCGGACCATGGTGAACGTGCTCTCCGACTCCTGCGGCGCCGTCATCGTGGCCAAGCTGGATGGTGAAGAAGTGCTAACCCCCTCCTAGCGCGGTTGCCCCCGAGGACTTCCCCCGACAGTTTGCTGGGTCGTTCTTGAGCATTCGGGTACATTCGCCGCAGTCCGTCCGCCGTGAACAGGAGCCATTGGTGAAGCTGCATACAAAGATCCTCATCGGCCTGATTCTGGGCGCCTTGGTGGGCCCCTGGATGCAGGGTTACGCCGTCATGCTGGAGCCCTTCGGTCAGGCGTTCATCCGCCTCCTCATCATGATCGTCATCCCCCTGGTCATGGCCTCCCTCATCATCGGAACGGCCAGCCTGGGTGACCTGAAGAAGCTGGGTCGCATCGGGGTGAAGACCGTGGGTTATTACCTTGTGGCGACGGCCCTGGCCGTGACCCTGGGACTCGTGGTGGCCGGCGCCCTGCAGCCGGGCACGGGTCTGGATCCGGACGTGCAGGCGGACCTCCTGTCGGCCTATTCCGGCACCAGCCAGGCCCAGCTGGAGGCGATGCAGCAAGCTCCGGGGCTCCAGGATCTCCTGTTCAACATCATCCCCCGGAATCCCTTCTCGTCCATGGCCAACATGGACATGCTCCAGATCATCTTCTTCTCCCTCTTCTTAGGGATCGCCCTCACGGTCCTGAGCGAGGAGAAACGGAAGCCTTTTATCGATGTACTGGAGACCGTAAACGACGCCATGGTGGTCATGGTGGGGATGATCATGAAGATCGCGCCCTACGGCGTCTTCATCCTCATCGCCGCTGTGGCGGACCGCTTCGGATACGGGGTCTTGTTGTCGCTGCTCCAGTACGTGCTGGTGGCCATCGGCACCATGATCCTCTTCACCATCACCTTCTATCCCGTCACCCTGAGACTCTCGGGCATGGGTCCGCTCCTCTTCTTCAAGCGGTTCTACGAGGTGATCGTGACGGCCTTCTCCACCTCCTCCAGCAACGCGGCCCTGCCCGTCAACCTGAGGATCACGGAAGAGGACCTGGGCGTCTCCCGGGGCGTGGCGTCCTTCGTGCTGCCCCTGGGGGCCACGGTGAACATGAACGGCACCGGGATCTACCACGGGGTCAGCACCATCTTCATCGCCCAGGTCTACGGTATCGAGTTGGGCCTCATGGGGCTGGTGACTGTGGTCATCACGGCCACCCTGGCCTCTATCGGCGCCGCCGGCGTGCCGGGCATCGGCTTCATCACCCTGACCATCGTGCTCCAGGCCCTGGGGATCCCCCTGGAAGGGCTGGCCATGATCCTGGGTGTGGAGCGCATCCTGGACATGACCCGAACCGCCGTGAACGTCACGGGCGACTCGGCCGCCTCGATCTGGGTAGCCCACACGGAAGGGGAGCTGCGCATCCCTGCCGAGCCCGGCTCGCATCTGTAGCAGAGCCACAGCTTCGGGAAATGGAACTAAAAAGGGGTTGGCATTGATGAACAGAACCACTCGGTGGATCCTGGCTGGCATCTTCCTGCTTGCGCTGCTCTGGCTTCGGACCAACACCGATTTCATCGCCAGGGCTCCGGGCCAAGATGACTTCGGATTCTGGTCCATCGTACCGGCGGCCCTGACGCTGGTCCTCTGCTTCTGGACCAAGGAAGTCATCTCGGCGCTCTTCATCGGCATCGCCGCCGGGGGGATCGTCAGCGGCAACTTCAACGTCATCTCCAGCTACCTGCTTCCGGCGGTGGGAAGCGAGTCCTACGCCCAGATCCTCCTGGTCTACCTCTGGTGCTTGGGGGGACTCATCGGGGTCTGGACCCGGACAGGGGGCGCCCGCTACTTCGCCCACTGGGCCGGAGAGCGGATCGTGAAAGGGCGCAAGACGGCCAAGCTCTTCGGGTGCATGATGGGAACCGTCTTCCACCAGGGGGGGACCATCAGCACCATCCTGGCCGGGAGCACGGTGAAGCCGGTGGCCGACGAAGCCAAGGTGTCCCACGAGGAGCTCTCCTACATCATCGACTCCACGGCCTCCCCCATCGCCACCGTCATCCCCTTCAATGTCTGGCCCTCGTACGTGGGCGGGCTGTTGGTGGGGACGATTCCCCTCTTCGCCACCCTGGATGACGCCACCGGATTCTTCTACAAGGCCATCCTCTTCAACTTCTACGGCATCTTCGCGGTGCTGTTCACCTACACGTTCGCCCTGGACTGGAACCCCTTCGTCTTCGGCAAGATGAAGCGGGCCATCGAGCGCGTGACAAGCACGGGTGAGCTGGACGCCCCCGGTGCCCACACCATGTCCAGCAAGGAGCTGGAGGAGACGAAGGTCCCCAAGGGGTACGTCCCCTCCAACTGGGACTTCGCCGTTCCCATCGTTACTCTCATCGGCATTGCCGTGGGCGGTCTGATCTACAACCAGATCGTGCACGGAGCCGTCCGCGTCCCCATCAACGAGGCCTTCGTCCTCTCGGTGCTGGCGGCCATGATCCTGGCCCTCATCAAGGGCATGAAGCTCAGCGAGGTCACGGACGGCTTCGTGGACGGGGTGAAGGGCGTGTCGCTGGGGGCCATCATCCTGGCCTTGGCCGTCACCCTGGGGCAGGTCTCGGGATCGCTGGATACGGCGGGATTCCTGATCCGGACCACGGCGGGCAGCATCCCGGCGGTCCTTCTGCCAGCCATCTTCATGTTCATCTGCATGCTGATCGCCTTCTCGGTGGGGTCTTCCTGGGGGACCTACGCCGTGGTCTTCCCCATCGCCATGCCCCTGGCGTGGGCCGTGAATCCGGATCCCTTCTTCATGACGCTCTGCTTCGGGGCGGTCCTTGGGGGTGCCGTATACGGGGACCAGTGCTCACCCATCAGCGACACGACGATCCTCTCGTCCCTTGCCACGGGGTCGGACCATATGGATCACGTGACCACGCAGATGCCCATCGCAACCATTGCGGCGGGCATGGGGGCGGTGCTGTACACCATCATCGCCATCTTCGCCCTCTGACCGTGGCGGGAGAGGGGCGCCCCGGCCCCTCTCCGTCCCCCGACGTACCCCTTTGAGGAGCCCGCGCTTTACCGGAGCGCCTCCCAGCGCTGCAACGTCTCCCTGAGCTGCCGCTCGACGATCCCGATGGCCTCCACCACCTGGGACGTGGGCGCCAGGTCGGCCCGCTCCACGGTTCTGAAGAGAGATCCCAGACCGCCGTTGAGCCGCGCCAGGCTCGATTCGATGGCCGCCGCGTCATTGTCCCGGGACGCGTTGCGGCGATCGGCGCGGAACGCCCGGACCGTCGTTAGGGCGTCGAAGTCCTCCTGTATCAACCCGTACAGCTTCATCGACAGCCGGTGCTGAGTTTCCAGCTCGGCGGTGGAGGTCGTCACCCGGGGATCCATCTTCACCGTGAGCGGTTGCTCGTGGGCCTCGCCGTTGGCCGTCAGTCTCACCGTGTACCGCCCAGGGAGCACCCAAGGACCGAACGGCGTCACCGGCGTGTTCCCGGCGATGGCCGAGATGGGATAGCTGAACCGCAACACCGCCGGCCGCGGGTATTTCAGATCCCACACGAAACGATGGAACCCGGCTTCGGCTGAAAGCACTTGTGGCGGTCGCGGCCAGTAGTCCGGCACGTTCTGCCCTTGAAGCGGCGGCTCGGGCTCGTCGGCGCTGGAGTAGCGGCGTACCAGCCCGCCGTCTTCGGTGAAGACCTCCAACGTCACCGGTCCCCGGGCGTCGTTCTTCAAGGTGTAATTGATGACCGCCCCGTCCGGCGGATTCTCCCCGGCGGGTTCGTCCGGGGGGAGCGGCGTATCGGTGTACTTGTTCCAGCGAAAGCGCCACGCCTGTTGCGGCTCGAAGAGGTGCGCGTCGGCCTCGAGGGTCGCCGGTGTGATCTGCCGGAGTGGTGTGATGTCGTCGAGGATATAGAATCCCCTGCCGTGGGTCCCGAGCACCACGTCGTCGTCCTTGATGACCAGGTCGCGAATCGACGTGGCCGGTAGGTCTATCCGCAGCGACTGCCAGTTGTCTCCGTCGTCGAACGAGACGTACACGGTTCGCTCCGTGCCCGCGAACAACAGACCCGGCCGCTCCGGGTCCTCACGCACCACATTGACGGGCCCGCCGTCGGGAATGCCGTCGGTGATGTGCGTCCACGTCGCGCCGCCGTCCCGGGTGCGGTAGATGTGAGGACGCAGATCGTCGAGGCGCAGCGTGTTGATGGCCGCGTACGCCGTGTTGACGTCCGTGTGAGACGCGTCCATGAGCGACACCTTGGCCCACGGCCCCAGCTCCGGAGGGGTCACGTCGCTCCAGGTGGTTCCCCCGTCACGCGTCACGTGTATCAACCCGTCGTCGGTTCCCACCCAGATCACGTCGATGTCCACGTACGACGGCGCAATGGTGTAGATGACACCGCGCCGGGACACCCGCGCCGCCGGCGTGCCGCGATATTTGCCCACGTTCTCGGGAACCTCCCACGTCTCGCGGGAAAGATCCGGACTGATCTGGTCCCAGCTCTGCCCGCCGGTGGTGGTCTTCCACAGCACGTTGGACGAGAAGTACAGCGTCTGGGGGTCCACCGGTGAGAAGAGGATGGGCATCGTCCGGATGATGCGGTAACCGCCGTCTCTGAGCGGCCGCGGGCTCACATCCTGCACCTGGCCCGTGCGGCGGTCGAAACGCGTCACCCTGCCGCCGTACACGATGTCCGGATCCAGCGGATCGGGCGCGACGTAGCCGTACTCCGTGACGCCCACCGGGCTCCACTCCCGGAAGGTGATCTGCCCGTGATCCCCGCGGCTCTGGACGCACGCCGAGCCACTCTCCTGTTGCCCGCTGCACACGCGGTAGGGAAACGCGTTGTCGGTGGTGACGTGATAGAACTGGGCGGTGGACTGGTTGTACCACGAGCTCCACGTCTCGCCGCCGTTCACCGTGATGATGGCGCCCTGGTCAGCAGCGATGAGCATGATGTCGGGATGCTCGGGGTTGATCCAGATGCGGTGATAGTCGTCGCCCCCCGGCGCGCCGCGGATGGCCGTGAAGGTGTGGCCCCCGTCGGTGGACTTCCACACCACGATGGCCCCGGTGAACACGATATCCGGGTTGTGGGGATGGACCTTGACCTCGGCAAAGTCGGAGCCGCGCTGCGTCACCCGCGAGTCGTCGTTGGTGAGATACCAGCTCTCGCCGGCGTCGTCGGAACGGTACAGCCCGCCGTTCTGCCGCGACTCCACCGTGGCGAACATGCGACTCGGCATGCTTGGGGCCACGGTGATGCCGATGCGGCTGAGACCGTGCTCCTCGAAGGTGGGTAACCCTTCGGTCAAGCGGCGCCACGTGTCGCCGCCATCGGTGGACTTGAACATCCCGCTGCCTGGTCCGCGGAACACCCCGTTCTCCCACGGCCCCTCCCGCGCCTCCCACATCACCGCGTACACCGTCTGTGCGTCGCTCGGGTCGAAGGCCACATCGACGCCGCCGGTGTTTTCATCTCGATAGAGAACCTTCTGGAAGGACCGGCCGCCGTCCGTGGAGCGAAAGATCCCCCGCTCCTCGTTGGGACCGTACGGATGACCCAGGACGGCGACGAACAGGCGGTTGGGATCCTCGGGGTCCACGATGATCTGGGGAATCTGCTGCCCGTCCCGGAGTCCCAGGTGGGTCCACGTCTCGCCGGCATCGGTGGACTTGTAGATCCCGTCCCCCGTGGAGAGGTCCGGGCGTTGGAGTCCCTCGCCGCTCCCCACGTAGATGATGTCGGGGTTCGACGGCGCCAGGGCGATAGCGCCTATGGACCCGGTGGGCTGGTCGTCGAAGATGGGGCGCCAGATGCGACCGTAGTCGGTGGTCTTCCACACACCGCCGTTGACGACACCGATGTAGAACACATTGGGTTGACTGGGAATGCCCGCCGCGGCTTTCGTCCGGCCGCCCCGGTGGGGGCCGATGTTGCGCCAGTGCATTTCGTTGAAGAGATCGGCGTCGTATTGCTGGGCGGTGACGTGCTGATACCCGGTCGCGATTCCAAGGGCGATGCCGATCAGCAGGACTCGACGTGCGTCAATTACAGAATTCTTCATGCTCAAATGTCTCGTTTGCGATTGTCAATGATTCTTTCCCCGTAACCCGGCTTCCACAAGCACCGGGCCCCACCTTGCATTTCCCCCGCTCTCTTAGTTCACTCCAAACAGCGGGATCGCGTCCCGGCCTCCTCCGGGCGCCGGTCCCCACGAAACCACTGGACGATATGACCATAAAGGAGACGCACATGCTCTCCACGGCACGCATCCCCTACGGCACCTGGGGAAGCAGCTATTTTCCCGCCTGGCAAACGTCGGCTCTCGCCGAAGTGAACATCGGACAGTTCGCCGGCGAATCCATGAACCGCATCATGGGCCTCCGGGGGGTCCCCACGAGCGCTCTCGGGTACCTCGTGTTGGGGTCCACCATCCCCTGGCACTGGAAGTTCTGGCAGGCGCCCATGGTGGCGGCACTGATGGGAAACCGCATTCCCGGATACCACGTGGAGCAGGCCTGCGCCACGGGCCTCCAGGCCACGCTCCTCGCCGCCGCCGAAGTCGAGATGGGCGCCAACGACGTGGTGGGCGTCCTCACGTTCGACCGCACCAGCGACTCCCCGGTGGGGGTCTTCCCCGAGCGGCGGGCCCACGAACGCACCATGGCGCTGGCCGATGTCTGGGACAACTTCGGCTTCGACCCCGCCACCGGCATGGCGATGATCGCCACCGCCGGCAACGCGGCCCGGAAGCACAAGCTCGACCGCCGTGAGATCGACGAGCTCACCTTCCACCGGTACGAGCAGTACTACGAGGCAAAGTCCAACGGCATCCTGGATCGGGTCCTCGTGCCCCTGGACGTGTTGAATGTCCAGGGACGTCCCCTGGGACGCATCGACGACGACCTGGGTGTTCGGCCCGTCACGTTGGAGGGCCTTCGGGCCATGAACGAGCTGGACACCTGCGTGACCGGCGGAGGCCAGACCCACGCCTCCGACGGCATGGCGTGCCTGTTGGTGGCCCACAAAGATCGGGTGGCGGACTTGAGCCCGAAACCGGAGATCGACATTCGCATCGTGGGCAAGACGGAGGTCCGCGCGCTTCCCGCCTTCATGCCCGAGGCGCCCGCCCTGGCGGTGCAGAAACTCCTGCAGCGCCTCGACCTCACGATGGACGACATCGCCGTGGTGAAGAACCACAACCCGTTCAGCGTGAACGATGCGATCTTCTCGCGGATGTTGGACTACGACTGGCACAACATGAACAACACGGGCTCCCCGCTGGTATGGGGACACCCCCAGGGGCCGACCATGACCCGGGTGATCATCGAGGCGCTGGAAGAAGCCGTCGACCTCGGCGGTGGGAAGGTGCTCGTCTTCGGCTGCGCCGCCGGGGACATC
>JBDHHA010000019.1:0-79611 GCA_039589615.1 Gemmatimonadota bacterium | reverse complement strand
GGACCCGTCGGTGGTGGAGTTCAACTGCCGCTTTGGAGACCCGGAGGCCCAGGTGGTGCTGCCCATCGCGGGGGAAGGTCTCGCCGACACGCTCTGGGGCATCGCCTCGGATGAGGCGTGGACGCCCCGACCCGCTACCCAGTCCCGCCAGGCAGCGGTGACCACGGTGTTGGCGGCACCGGGCTACCCGGAGGCGCCCCGGAAGGGCGCGGCGATCACGCTCCCCGGAGAGCTGCCGCCCAACACAGTGCTCTTCCACGCCGGTACGAGCGACGCCGACGGCACGCTGCGGGTGTCGGGAGGCCGCGTGCTGTGCGCCACCGGTCTGGGACCCGACGTCCCCGCCGCGCTGGAGGCGAGCCAGCGGCTCGTGGAGGCGGTGGAGTTCGAGGGTAAGGTGTTTCGACGCGACATCGGGTGGCGGGAGATCGCTCGTGCCGGAGCTTCCTGAGGTCGAGACCATCGTGCGGGGGCTCTCCCCGCGGCTCACAGGACGACCCTTCCGAAACCCCCAACTCCTCAAGCACGACGTCCTCCGGGGCGTCTCCGCCCGCAGGCTCCTCTCTGCGTTGCGCAACAATCGTGTGGTCGAGGTCACCCGGCGTGCCAAGCACGTGGTGATCCGCCTCGCCAGCGGCGAGCGAGTGGTGATCCAGCTCCGCATGACGGGATCGCTGATCGTGTACGACCGGCGCCTGCGACCCGACGAAAAGCGCTACGTGGTGCTCCGGGCCACCCTGGGAAACGGAACGGTGTTCGTATTCCGCGACGTGCGCCGCCTGGGCACCATTTCGCTATTGGACGAAGCCGCGTGGGAGGCCTATACTGCCGGCATCGGCCCCGAACCCCTGGCCGACAATTTTGACAGCCGCCGTTTCATCGAACGGTTGACGGGAACCAAACAGGCCATCAAGAAAGCGCTCATGGACCAACGACGCATCGCCGGCGTCGGGAACATCTATGCCAACGAGGCGCTGTTCCGTGCCGGGATCGACCCGTCGCGGCCGGCCCACCGGCTCTCGTCCGATGAATTCCGCCGCCTGTACCGCACCGTACGCCACGTGCTGCGCCAGGCGGTCCGTGCCGGCGGCACGACTGTGCGTGACTATCGCAACGGCACGGGGGGCGAGGGATCGTACCAACGCACGCTCCTGGTGTACGGCCGCGGCGGGAAACCCTGCACCCGCTGCAAGACTCGGCTCGCCACCACGCACGCCATTGACGGGCGCGCGACGACCTTCTGCTGGCGCTGCCAGTCCGTGACCCGGTAGCCGCGCATGCCGCTGCACCTCTCTCGCCACCGGCTCGTTCGTCCGTGCCAGCACTAGCACTTCCCAACGCCGATCTCGACTGGTTGCGGCGCCGCGTGAGCAACTTCGCCGAGGACCGGCCCGGTGTGTACCGGATGATGGGGCCCGGCGGCCGCGTGATGTACGTGGGGAAGGCCAAGGCGGTGCGGAACCGACTCTTGTCGTATTTCCGCGCGCATTACCCGGATGACAAGGCCGCGAGGATCCTGCATGCGGCATCGGACATCGAGTGGAAGTACATGTCCTCCGAATTCGCCGCCTACCTCGAGGAGCTGCGTGAGATCAAGCGATACCGCCCGGTCTTCAACGTGCGGATGAACCGCACGCGCCGGGCGGTGCTGATCAAGGTGAGTGGCGGCCCCGCGCCCAAGCTGCTGGTTGGATCTCGCCCCGGGACGGAGGACGTGCGCCATTATGGCCCGTTCACCAGCGCCGAGCGGGTTCGCGCGGGCGTGAAGGTCCTCAACGACCTGCTCGGTTTGCGAGACTGCGCCCTCTCCATGCCGATGATCTTTGCCGAACAAGGGGACCTCTTCCAACCGGACCACCGTGCGGCGTGCATGCGGTACGACTTCGGCACCTGCACCGGGCCCTGCGCCGGCCTCGTAGGCGAGGGCGTGTACCGGGAACGCATCGAGGCGACCATCGACTTTCTGGAGGGGCGTTCCCTCGCGCCGATCGACAGCGTGGTGGCGGGGATGCAGACCGCGAGCGAAGGCGAGGAGTTCGAGCGCGCCACATGGTGGCGCGACCGGTTCGACGCCCTCGAGTGGCTGCTCCAGGCCTCGACGCAGGCCCGCAACGCCATCGAGTCCCTCAGCTTCGTCTACCGCGATCCCGGGTCGTTCGGCGACGATCGTGTGTACCTTATTCGACGCGCGACGGTGCGTGCGGTGGCCCCCGCGCCCACCACACCCATCGAGCGTGAGGCGTTCCGCGGGGTCGTCGCGGAACATGTGGGTCAGGAACCCTGTGATGTCCCGCTACCGGTCTCCGACATGGACGAGATGCTGCTCCTGCTGCGGTGGTTCAAGAGCCACCCGAGTGCGATGCGCCGGACCGTTCCGCTGACTGAGTGGCTCGACGATCAAACACCGCCATGTTGATAGCGTTTGTACAACTCCTCGCCGGCCTGGTCCTCCTGGGACTCGGCGGTCGATTCATCGTCCGGGGCGCCGTGTCCATCGCGCTGCTCGCCCGGGTGACCACCGCAGTGGTGGGGCTGACGGTCGTCGCGTTCGGCACCAGTCTCCCCGAGATGGCGGTGAGCGTGAAGGCCGCGGCAACAGGCTCCACGGACCTGGCATACGCCAACGTGGTGGGATCCAGCATCTTCAACGTGGCCGTGATCCTGGCGGTCGCAGCACTCATCCGGCCGGTGCTCATTACCCGGGAGGCGCGGCGGTTGGAGCACCCGGCAATGTTCATGGTGCTCGCGCTGTGTGTGTTCATGGCGTTGGACGGATTGGTGAGCCGGGCCGAGGGCGTCATGCTCCTCGTCGGGATGGTGCTCTTCATAACGATCACCGTGGTGTGGACCCGGAGGGTGGGACCCGCCGACCACTCCGCCAGGGATTCGGAGATCGAGGGGATTCACCCGGTGACCGGCGACCGGCGGCGCGCCTGGGCTCTGGGGATCGGCTACGCCATCCTCGGAATCCTGGGATTGATGTTCGGTGCGGACTTGCTCGTGAAGGGCGCCGTCACGGTGGCGGAGTCCATTGGGGTGTCCGAGCGCATCATCGGCCTCACGATCGTCGCCATGGGAACCAGCCTTCCGGAACTCGCCGCGTCGGCCGTGGCCGCCATGCACGGGGAAGACGAGATAGCCCTGAGCAACCTCATGGGCTCCAACATCTTCAACATCTTGGCCGTGCTCGGCGTCACGGCGTCCGGGTTCCCGGTTCCGGTCCACGCCCGGGCCGCCGCCCTCGACAACTGGGTCATGCTGGGCTTTGCCGCCGCACTCTTCCCGGTCCTCTGGTCCGCCAAGCGTGTGGGAAGGTGGCACGGCGCCGTCTTGCTGTCCGGGTTCGCCGTCTACTTCGTCGTGCTGCTTGTAGGAGGGTGAGTCAGAACTGGGGCGCGCCCCGTTCACTCCAACGGCACCAACCTGGCCCGCGGCGGGATCCCCGGCTCCAGCTCCATGATGCCCACCGACGCCGGGATACCATCCCTCGGCACGCCGGCCGATCCGGGATTCATGACGGTCACCGTCTTGTCCACGAGTTGCAGCACCGGGACGTGGGTGTGTCCGAACACGATGATCTCCGCCTCGGGGAACGCTTCGTGGAGGAGTTGGGGATTGGGCGTCCCGAACTGGTCACCGTGGGTTACCGCAACATAGAACCCATCCAGCTCCAGCTTCGCGACCTGGGGACATCGATTGCGGATCCCCAACCCGTCGGTGTTGCCATAAACCGCCGTCACCGGCGCCAGGGCCTCCAGCTCGGTGAGCAGGTCGGGATTCCCCACGTCGCCGCCGTGCAGGATGTGGTCCACCCGACTGAATAACTCGAAGACGGCGTTGGGAAGGTGGCCGTGTGTGTCCGCGATGACACCGAGCCGCATCTACTCGCCGCTTTGCCAGCGCGTCACGAAGGTGATGTCGAGCTGCATGTGGTCCACCACGCGCTGCACCACGAAGTCGACCAGTTGTCGCACCTCCGTCGGTCGGTGGTAGTATCCCGGCGCGGCGGGGAGCACCGTCGCCCCGGCTTCGGCCGCGAGCGTGAGGTTGCGCAGGTGAACGAGGGAAAGGGGCGTCTCCCGGGGGACGAGAATCAACGGTCGGCGCTCCTTCAACGCGACGTCGGCCGCGCGCTCGACGAGGGAGCGGCTGGTACCATGAGCGACGGCCGCCACGGTTCCCATCGAGCATGGGCAGACGACCATGCCCGCACTCTTGGCCGAACCCGACGCCGGGGTGGCCCCTCGGTCGTCGTCCGTGAACACCTCGACGTGCGGCCACTCCCCACCGGTTGCGGCTTTGAGGTCGTCTTCCGAAATGATACCCGCCTCGGCGTCGAGGAGCCGCCATCCGTGGCGCGAGACGATGAGGTGCACCGGTACGTCGTGCTCGACGAGGACCTCGAGCAGGCGAATGGCGTATGGCGCGCCGGATGCGCCGGTGATGGCCAGGACCCAGGGTCGTGTCAACGACCTCTCCGATTAGGGGTCGGAGCCTTGTGTGGGTGACGCACCGGCTGCTCAGGCGCGGGTTTGCCGGGTATCCCTCCGGTGGGGAAACACCCACCTCCCGACTTGGGCTTGGGCACGGGCCACGGAATGTTGGATGGAGGTTTCGGAAGCCCTTTTCCTCCCTTGCGTGGCGGAAACGGATTCTTGCCACCGGGAACAAGGAATATGCTCATAACAGTCTATCTCCTAACGCTCCGAGAAACACTATGATGCTCATGACTCCGTTCATCGTAAAGAACGCCGCATCGAGTCGGCTCAGATTCTCCGGCCGAACGAGTTGATGTTCCCACGCGAGCACCGCAGCCGCGAGCCCCACCCCGACAAGATACACGAACCCAAAGGGCGTCCACAGGCCAAACGCCACAAGCGACAGAACCGTTACCCCGTGCAGCACCTTGGCCAGCAGAATGCTGCGGCGTTTGCCCAATAGAACTACGGCGCTCTTGAGACCGTGGTTTCGATCGAAGTCCTCGTCCTGTAGGGCGTAGAACATGTCGAACCCGCCCACCCACGTGAGGACGGCCACCCCGATGAGCGGTAGGATCCACCAGGGCTCGCTCCAGGTCCCGGTCACCGCGATGAAGCCCCCGGCCGGCGCGATGGCCAGCGAGGCGCCGAGCCAGAGATGGGACCAACTCGTGAACCGTTTGGTGTAGCTGTACGCCAGGACCCACAACAGGGCGACCGGCGCCAACAGGAGACACAGTGGATTCAGCAGTGCGGCGGCAGCGACGAACACCGCAGCGGACAGGGCCACCGAGGTGACCGCCTGGCCCACCGTGAGATGACGCGCCGGGAGTTCCCGTTGGCGCGTCCGCGGATTGAGCGCATCCAGCTTCCGGTCCACCAGCCGATTGAACGCCATCGCCGCGAATCGCGCCGCGGTGAACGCGATGATCACCAACCCAACATGGATCCAGTTGACCGACGCGACCCAGGATGCATACACGGCACCCAACAGGGCGAAGGGCAGCGCGAACACTGTGTGTGGGAGCTTGACGAGATTGGCGTATCGCACGAGGAGCGACCCTCCCGCGATGATCTGACCCTCCTCGGGATCCTTCACGTGAGGGGCGCGCCGCTCATTCACCGCGGGGAGTCAGGGAGATCCCCAGTTCGGACCACATGGCGTCCACCTCGGCCTTCGTCTCATCGTCCATTACGATCTTCTCCGGCCATTCCCGGTCGAATCCTTCTTCCTTCCACTTCGTCGTCGCGTCGATGCCGATCTTCGAGCCGTACGTGAACGCCCGCGCGGCGTGGTCCAACACGTCGATCGGTCCCATGGTGAACCGGGTGTCCCGCTCGGGATCGATGTTGTTCAGGGCAACCCACCACGCCTCATCGGGATCTCGCACGTTGACGTCCTTGTCCACCACGACGATGGCCTTTGCCAGGGACATGAGGCCCATGCCCCAGAGTGCGTTCATCACCTTCCACGCTTGTCCGGGATACTGCTTGTCGATGCTGACGAAGACGAGGTTGTGAAAGATCCCCGGCGCCGGCATGTGGTAATCCACAATTTCCGGAACCGTGAGCTTCAAGAGAGGAAGGAAGATGCGTTCGGTCGCGTGCCCGAGATAGAAATCCTCCATCGGTGGGCGCCCCACGATCGTGGAGGGATACAGGGGACGTTCACGCATGGTGATCGCCGTGACGTGCACGGCAGGGTAGTCGTCAGCCAGGGAGTAGAATCCGGTGTGGTCGCCGAACGGGCCTTCGACGACCAACGGCTCCGCCGGGTCGATGTAGCCCTCGATGACGATCTCCGCCTCGGCCGGCACGAGGAGATCGCTCGTCACCGCCTGGGCCAGCTGCACCGGCCTGCGACGGAGGAACCCCGCGAAGATATACTCGTCGAGGTTCGGAGGGAGCGGCGCCGACGCCGAGTAGATCGACGCGGGATCCCCGCCAAGGGCAATCGCCACCGGCATCCTCTCGCCCCGTTCCCCCATTTCCCTCCAGTGTGCCGCACCAACCTTGTGTCGCTGCCAATGCATGGCCATGAGCGCACGCTCCAACACCTGAACTCGGTACATCCCCACGTTGCGGACACCGGTTTTGGGGTCGTTCGTGATGACCTGGGGAAGCGTGATGTAGGGGCCTCCGTCGCCTGGCCAGCACGTCATGACCGGGAGCCGCGCGAGGTCGACGTCCGGACCCTGCACCACGACCTCCTGGCATGCCGGCGTTCCCCGAATGGTCCGGGGCGGATACTTTGCCACCTCCGCAATCATCGGCAACATGGCGAGCTTCTCCCGCCACCCCTCAGGGACCTTCATTTGCAGCAACTCGGTAATGCGGGATCCGACGTCGTCGAGATTGTCGACGCCGAGCGCGACGCTCATGCGCCGCATCGATCCGAACAGATTGACCCCGACTGGAATAGCGGACGACGACCCATCATGCAGTACCGGCTGCTCGAAGAGCAGTGCCGGTCCACCCCCGGGGGCCTTCATGCAACGATCCGCGATCTCCGCCATCACGCGATCGACCGAGACAGCACGTCGAATCCGGGTCAGCTCACCATCGGCTTCGAGCTGTTTCACAAAACCACGTAAGTTGTCTGCAATCACCGGCGCACACCCCAATGGATCATGGCGATGCCAAAACTCAACGCCTCGTACCCGACGTCACGGAATCCTGCACGTCGGAACCCCTCGGCCAGCTGCTCTGGATCGGGGAAATCGAGGACCGAGCTTGGTAGGTAGCTATAGGCGGTCGTATGTTTGGACACCATCCGTCCGATACGCGGGAGGACGTGCTGAAAATAGAACAAATACAACGGCTTGATCGGCCACCGCCGTGGCGTTGAGAACTCGAGCACGACCAGCCTCGAGCCGGGCTTGATGACCCGAGCCATCTCGTGTAAGCCGTCGTCGATATCCGCCAGGTTTCGCACTCCGAAACCAACCGTGCACCCATCGAACTGCCCATCTGGGAATGGCAACTGCAGGGCGTCCGCTCCAACGGGCATCACCTGGTGCGCTTTGCCGCGCCCCAGCTTCAGCATGGGGACCACGAAATCGACCCCCACCACGCGGCCGTGGAAGTCGGCCTGCCGGGCGATGTCGGCGGCCAGGTCGAGGGTGCCGGCTCCACCGCCGGTCGATGCTGAGGCTGAGCACCCGGTTGAGGAGATCATAGCGAGGTGCGATGGCGGTGAACATCTCCCGCACATACGATCGTTTTTCGCTGCTGTCGGGAGCCCGATACCGGGGTTGGGCCGGCGCCATAGGCGCAAAAGATACTGATGCACTTGAGCTTGCGACAGTGGTGCAAGTTGAAACACTATCCTGGTTCCAGGGGTAGACACAGATCCTAGCGATGCGGCTTCCAGACGAGATCACCACGGCCACCGATCAAGAGGTGGTGGAGTGGGCGCGGCAGGGTCACGAGCGCGCCTACCGCGAGCTCGTGCGTCGCTACCAACGTCCCGTGTTCTCCCTCATCTACCGCATGGTCCGGGATCGTGAGCGCGCCGAGGACCTGGCCCAGGAAACGTTCGTCAAGGTGCTGAACGCCCTCGACAGCTACCGCAGCGAGTACAAGTTCTCGTCCTGGATCTTCAAGATCGCCAACAACGCAGCAATCGATCAGCTGCGGCGGAAAGAGCTGGACACCCTGTCGCTGGATGGGGCTCCCGATGCCGTGACGGCCGAGCGTCAGGAAGGCACGTCCCTCCAACTTCCGCACGGTGGGGAGAGCCCGTTGGACGAACTCGAGGCGCGCGAGCTCGGCAGCCAAATCGAACAGGCGATTGCGGCCCTCCGACCGGAGTACCGATCGTGCATCATGCTGCGGCACGTCCAAGGGTATGCGTACGAGGAAATCGCCGAGATGCTCGACCTGCCACTGGGAACAGTCAAGACCTACATTCACCGCGCGCGTTCTGAGTTGCGTAACCTGTTGGAACAAACGCGCGAATGAAACTCTCAGTGAAATTTTTCGTATGGCAGTGTGAGGTTTTGAATGACTGAAGACAACGTGAGCAAGCTCTCTCCCGCCGAGGAAGATCCGATCGTCGATCGGTGGCTCGCCTCGTTGCCGGAGCTATCGCCGAGCGCCGAGTTCGAAGATGCTGTGATGGCTCGCGTGTACGCGCCTGCTCCGCGTTGGGTACAATCCGTTCAGACTGCAACACGCGGAGTATTCCATCGCAAGCGGTTGTGGGTGTGGGCCGGCGGTCTTGCCGCTTCGTCCGCGGCATCCATGGCCGTCATCGTCACACTGATGATCTCCCATTGGGTTCAGGTTGAAACAGCCTGGTCCACGTTCCTCGGCGGCTTCGTGCTGGAGGCGTGGCGGGCAAGTGTCACACTTTGCTCGCCGGCACTGCAGTGACGGTCTTCAGTGGGTGGGGCTTATACAGACTATTGACGAGTTTTGATACCGAGAGGATTTCGTTCCATGCGAGTCGCTAGATGGACTCCCGTCCTGGCTCTCGCCGCGGCCGCCGGTTTGATTGCCGGGCCGGTCGTCGCGCAGCAGAAAGCCGTCGTTGCCCATTCCGTTTCCGTATCTGCCGACGGCTCGACCCTCGAGCTGGAGTTGACCGACGGCCAGCATATCACCTTTGAAGTGGCCGACGGCACGTTGCGAATCAACGGACAACCCGCGGGGTCGTTCAAGGTGGGCAGCGAGTTCGAATCCTCATGGAGTAATCTGCTCTCACACAGTGGATCACTGAGTTCGGCTGAATTGATGGAGGCCCTCGAGAGCTGGCAGGTGGAGGACTTCGAGGAACTGGGCCACGAGTTGGCCACCGTGATTACAGCCAGCCTCAGCAACCTGGACGTGGTGATCGCCAGCGCAGTCGGTGCCGCCCAAGCCGCCGTCGCCGAAGTGGAGGCCGCTGACGTGGCGGTGGCCATCGAAGAGGCTCGCCGCGCGCAGGAACTGGTCATCGACCTCAACCGTCTCACCGGCGACCGGAGCGTGTTGCAACGCATTGAGGAATTGCGCGACAGCCGCGGGAACGATCTCGGCAGCCTCGGCATCCAAGTCGAAAACGGCCGCGTGCACATGGGTGACCTCGCGATTCGCCGCGGTCAGGTCTACAAGGGCAACCTGGCGGTCGTGTCGGGCGACGTTTCGGTCTACGGAACCGTCGACGGCAACCTCGCCGCATTGAATGGCGACATCGTCTTGCACCGTGGCGCACGGGTCGAGGGGGATGTTGTATCGCTCAATGGCCAGGTCACAAGGGCCGGCGGGCACGTGGCAGGAACCGTTCGTTCGGTGAGCAGCCTCAACGTCACGCCGCGCCGCGCACGAGCCGCACCGGCGGCACGTCCGATGCCAACCCGGCTTCAGGTGAAGCAGGTGTCGGGCTTCGACGCCATCGGGCAAGGCATTGCCACACTTCTGGGCTTCTTCGTCGCGTTGGCATGCATCGGTTTCGGCATGAACTTCTTCATGCCGCGTCAACTCGAAGTCGTTTCCGAGACGGTGTCGGACTCCTTCGGCAAATCGTTCATGGCCGGATTATTTGCGCAGCCGCTGTTGCTCCCGTTGTGGGCCATGCTGGTCGCCGGACTTGCGATTACGATCGTAGGCATACCGGCCGCAGTCCTCGTCGCCCTCGCCCTGCCGCTAGCCGTGGTCGGGGCTGCCGTAACGGGTTATCTCGCCGCGGCCAAGTCGGTGGGCAACTCGTACCTGACGCGCAGGATGGCTCAGGGGCACGTGGTGGTCGCCACACCGTACCGCTCCATGGTGTACGGGCTGGTGGGCTTGCTCGCCGTCTGGGCGCCCGCCGTTGCCTTGGGCTGGATTCCACTCATCGGCCAACTCCTCCTGACGCTCGCCTTCGCCGCCACTTGGGTGATGGCGACGGCCGGCGTGGGTGCCGCCATTCTCTCACGGGCCGGACTCCGCGCCACGTTTACCGGCAGCCGGAAACAACCGGCGCTCACCGACGAACACTACTGGCCGATGGACGCGTCGAATTTCACGCCGGCTCGCCG
Source organism: Gemmatimonadota bacterium (assembly GCA_039589615.1). GTDB lineage: Bacteria > Gemmatimonadota > Gemmatimonadetes > Gemmatimonadales > GWC2-71-9 > B3T1B10. The sequence goes on along the minus strand of JBDHHA010000019.1, from coordinate 69,131 downwards.
CGGTCGTCCAAAAAAATGATCTTCCGTTCACGGCGGATCGCTTTTCCGCTGGGCCTCGTTCTCGTGACGATGGTAACGCAGACCGAGGCCCAAACCGAACGAAATTACCGAACGCTCTCCACCTCGCGGCAAATCCTCGGAGAAGAGGACGTCACCATCCTGGTGCGCTTCGCCCTGGGACACATCACCTTGGGCAGGGACCAGGGAGGTGCCTTGTACCGGAGTCAGTTGGTGTACGACGAGGATCTCTTCGAGCCCGTGCAGCACTACGACCGCGAGCGTCGAACGCTGGAGATCAAACTGGACGGCCACGACGGGCGCGACGTCAAGGGACGTGAGCTGAAGGACCTGGACCAGCGTCTCGATATCGCGTTGTCTCCCTCCGTGCCCGCACGGATCGACATGGAGTTTGGCGTCGTGAGCGCCGACCTGGACCTGGGAGGGCTTTCGCTCATCGAGGCGGACATCAAGACCGGCGCCAGCGAGACCGTGCTGCGTTTCAGCCGCCCGACCATCGCGCCGTGCGAACGCCTCCACGTGTTGGTCGGCGCCGCGGAATTCGAGGCCGAGCATCTGGGCAACGCCAACTGCCAGGTCATGGAGTTCGAGGGCGCCGCTGGCACGTTCACTCTCGACTTCACCGGCGAGTGGCAGCACCGGGGAGAGACGGCGGCCAAAGTCAAGCTCGGCGTCGGGGCGCTGACGCTGCGATTCCCGGCACACCTGGGCGTCGCCGTTTCGCTGAACCGGTTTCTGGCAACGTTTGAACGTTCTGGATTCATCAAGCGGGACGATGTCTTCTACTCGAGCAACTACGACAGTGCCGCCGCGAGGCTACACTTGGACATCGATGCCGCGTTCGGCGACATCAACGTCGTGTGGGTTCCGCGGTGACCGAGCTACCCGCCAGAACAAAAAAAGGGAGAGGAATCATCCTCTCCCTTTTTCGTTGTGCCCCGCGCGGATCACATGATCGGCAGCTGCACGGTCTTTCCCCCAACCTTCCGCCGGACCTCTTGCACGATTTGCTCAAACGCCTTGGCGGCGGGTGACTCGGGCTCACCTACCACAATCGGCGTCCCCTGATCGGCAAGGTCGGCCATGCCTGCTTGGAGTGGAATCTGCCCCAGCAGCGGCACCCCCAGCTCGGCGGCGAGCTTCTCGCCTCCCCCCGAGGAGAAGATCGACATCCGCTCCCCCGAAGGCGCCACGAAATAGCTCATGTTCTCGATGATACCGAGCACCGGGACGTTGACCTTCTCGAACATCTTTGCGCCACGCAGTCCATCCCCGATGGCGACCTCCTGCGGAGTGGTGATGATGAGGGCACCGCGCACCTGCACGCTCTGAACCAGGGACAGCTGGGCGTCGCCGGTGCCGGGGGGCAGGTCCACCAGGAAGTAGTCGAGATGGCCCCAATCCACGTCCCGGAGGAACTGCTGCAGGATCTTCATGATGATGGGACCCCGCCAGATGGCCGGCGCGTCGCGCTCGATCATGAGCCCCAGGGACATCACCTTGACCCCGTGCGCCTCGAGGGGAACGATCTTCTGGTTCTCCACGGTGGGCTGGTCGGTAGCACCAAGCATCCGCGGGATGTTGGGGCCGTAAATATCTCCGTCCATCAGCCCCACGGAGAGGCCCTGCTGGGCCAGGGACACCGCCAGGTTGGCGGCCACCGTCGACTTCCCGACTCCTCCCTTCCCGCTGGACACAGCCAGAATATGACCGAGCTGGGGAAGCTCCACGGGCTGGGGCGGTGGCGGGACGGCCCCCGGCTGGGCCTGGGCATGGCTCTGCTCGGCCCCGGCAGGCCCGGCGGGTTCCATGACCTTGACCTTCACATCCGACACCCCCTCCACCTCGCGGACGGCGCTCCGGGCCTCGCGAACGAGAGTGGCCGGATCGTCCCGGCCCAGGACAAACGTGAATGAGACTCGCCCGTCGTCTCCGACGTTGAGGTCCTGTACCATCCCGGCAGAGATCACGTCGTTGTCCACCCGGAGGTTTCGGACGTTGGTGAGAGCACCGGCTATTCGCGCTTCGAGGTTGTTCGGCATGCGGATCTATCGCTTCGACCTGGGTGTCGTCGTTGTGTGAGGGTTGTCGTAGGCAGCGCAGAGAATCTTAATCGGTTTCCCTGAGGGTGGCCCGCGCCGCCTCCAGGACCCGCTCCTGCACCTCGTTGAGGGAACCCTCCACCGAGGCCCCGGCGGCCTTCCGGTGTCCCCCGCCCCCGAACCGCTCCGCCAGGGAAGCCGCGTTGACACGCCCCATGGAGCGGAAAGAGACCTTGACTCGCCCATTGGCGAGGCGCCGGAACAGGAGCGCCAACCGCACCCCATCGATGGACCGGGGCAGCTCCACGACGCCCTCGAGGTGCTCCGCATCGAGGCCGTGCCGCTCCAGGGCGCCCGGGGGCACGGTGACCCACGCCAGGCCCACCTGGGGTTCCACCACTAGGGTGTCGGCCACCTCGCCCACGAGGCGCACGCGGCCTTCCGGCTCGCTGGCGTAGACCTCCCGGTAGATGTCCTCGGGATCGAGGCCCTGGTCGAGGAGGTCCCCGGCCACCCGGAGGGTGCGAGGTGTCGTGTTGCTGTAGCGAAACCCCCCCGTGTCGGTGAGGATCGCCACGTACAGCGCCCTGGCGACCCCGGGGGTCACCTCCCACCCCACGGCCCTGGCGAAGTCGTAGACGAGCTCTCCCGTGGCGCAGGCGCCCGCATCCACCATGCGGGGGCCCGCCGGCAGGTCCCCATCGCTCAGGTGGTGGTCGATGCACGCCACCGGGATTTCCCGGGCGGCAATGCGCGGCCCCAGCTGTCCCAGTCGACCGAGGTCCGAGATATCCAGCACCACCACGGCGTCGGCCCGGTCCACGTGGCGTACGGCCTGGGCCGTCTTGTCCGCCTCCCTGATGCCGTCGAGGAGAAAGCCGTACCGCTCGGGGAACGGCGTGGGGTTCGTGATGACCGCCCGGACGCCGGCCTGGGTGAGGAGCCGCCACAGCGCGACCTCGCTCCCGGCTCCGTCTCCGTCGGCGTTCACGTGCGTGGTGATGGCAACCCGGGAACCCGGTTGGAGCAGCTCCACGACCTTGCGGGCCGCCTTGGTCCGCCGGGCTATCGCGGGAACACCGGATTTCTTTGGTCGGGCTCTTGCCATCGAGGCAAGATACCAGCTTCGAATCGTTATGCGAGCGCCGCGAACTCGCCCGGAGCGCAAGTGTACCAGCGGAGACGCCGCAGCCCCACCCTTGCTGAGCGGCCCCCAAATATCCATCTTCCCGCACCTTTGTCCCGCGTTTTTCGGAGACCCCATGGAAGCACTCGAACAAATCGTCAGCGCCGTCAAGGATTTTCTCAACACCCGCGGCATTCCCCTGATGGGAGAAACGATCCCGCTGAAGGTCATCGCGTTGCTGGGAACCGGCATCTTCCTCACCGTGCGCCTGGGCTTCGTCCAGCTCCGGAAGCTCGGTCACGGTTTTGCCGTCACCAGCGGGATGTACGACGACCCCAACGAGCCGGGAGACGTGTCCCACTTCCAAGCGCTCACCACCGCGTTGTCCGCCACCGTGGGCATCGGCAACATCGCCGGGGCCGCGTGGGCGATTCACTACGGCGGCCCCGGCGCCCTGTTCTGGATGTGGATGACGGCGTTCGTGGGAATGGCGACCAAGTTCTCCGAGGTCACTCTCGCCCAGCACTACCGCAACGTGGAGCGGCCGGAGGGCGCCCATAGCTGGGAGGGCACGGTGTCCGGCGGCCCCATGTACTACATCGAAAGAGGCATGGGCGCCGCGTGGAAGCCCTTGGCCGTCTTTTTTGCCATCATGTTGGGTACCACGGCGTTCTTGACGGGGAACGCCGTCCAGGCCAACACACTCGCCGATACGATGCAGTCGAGCTTCGGCGTTCCCAATCTCGTCACCGGTCTCGTTGCGTGCGCCATCATCTCCGCGGTGATCATCGGGGGCATCACCAGAATTGGGAAGGTCACCGGATTCCTGGCACCCATCATGGCCGCGATCTACGTCGCCGGCGCCATGGCCATCATCCTGCTGAACTGGCAAGAGCTGCTCCCCAGCTTCGGGCTCGTCTTCAAGGAAGCGTTCAATCCCTCTGCGGGAGTTGCCGGCACCGGGATCGGGGCCATCCTGGTGACGATGAACTGGGGCGTGGACCGGGGTCTCTTCTCGAACGAGGCCGGACAGGGATCGGCGCCAATCGCCCACGCGGCGGCCAAGACGGACGAGCCCGTCTCTGAGGGCGTCGTAGGACTCGTCGAGCCCTTTATCGACACGATCGTCATCGTGACGATGACGGCGCTCGTGATCGTAATGACCGGGACATGGGACGACAGAGTCCCCTCGGAGCTCACCATGGACGGCGGAGACATCACGTACGTCATCGACCACGGCGACGGGACGTCCGAAGAGAGTGACGCACCGAATCAGATCCGCGTCGAGAGCGGAATCCAGTCGATAACCGCGGGAGAGCCGGGGTTCGCCTGGCACGATGTCATCGTCGAGACGTTCTTCGTCGACGAAGAACAGACGATTCCCTTCACCGGCGTCATCAATCCCGGTACCGACGCCGTGGGCGACAACGGCACCACGTATGCGATCCTCTACGCCGATGCACCGGAGGGCGGTGCTCCTCTCACCATGATGGCGTTCCGCCGGGGACTGTCCGGGATCGGCGATTTCGGCCACTACATCGTGTTGCTCTCCGTCCTGCTGTTCGGCCTCTCAACGGCGATCGCGTGGAGCTACTACGGTGATCGCTGCGCCAGGTACCTTTGGGGACCGAGCGCCGTGTTGCCGTACAAGGTGGTGTACGTCCTGATGCACCTTGGAGGCGCGTTGGTTGCGGCCAACATCGCGTGGGACCTGGGCGACATTTTCCTCAGCATCGTCATTCTCCCGAACCTCCTCGCCCTCCTTCTGCTGTCCGGCAAGGTGCGCGAGATGATGGACGGCTACTTCGACCGGAAGCCGTGGGTCGAGAACGCGGAAGCGCGGCGGAAGTGGAAGGAAGAACAGCGCAGGGGTGGGATGTAAGACGTACAACGCTCGCCGAAAGACAAAGCGCCGGTCCTCGTCGAGGGCCGGCGCTTTGCTATGTCTCCCGATCGCGCCATTACACCGAGTAGTTCGGCGCCTCCTTCGTGAGCACCACGTCGTGGGGGTGGGATTCCCGGAGGCCCGCGGCGGTGATCTGCGCGAACTCACTCTCACTCCGCAGTTCGTCAACCGTGGCGGCGCCGCAGTAGCCCATCCCGCTCCGGATCCCCCCTGCAATCTGGAAGATCACGTCGCCCACCGGACCCCGGTACGGCACGCGCCCTTCGATACCCTCCGGTACCAACTTCTGCGTGGCCGACTCGCCTTCCTGGAAGTAACGGTCGGCCGAGCCTTCCTGCATCGCCGACAACGACCCCATGCCGCGAATCGTCTTGAAGCGACGGCCTTCGAGCAGAAAGCTCTCACCGGGGCTCTCTTCCGTACCTGCAAACATCGACCCTAGCATCACCGAGGATGCCCCCGCGGCAAGCGCCTTCACTGCGTCGCCGGAGTACTTGATGCCCCCGTCCGCGATCACCGGAATATCTCCAGCCGCCTGGACCGCATCCACGATGGCGGTAACCTGTGGGACTCCCACTCCGGTCACCACCCGCGTGGTGCAAATGGAACCCGGGCCCACCCCGACCTTCACGGCGTCGACGCCCCGTTCCACCAGCGCCTTCGTGCCGTCCAAGGTCGCCACGTTCCCCCCAACCAGCTGCGTATCGGGAACCATCTGGCGCAAACGGTCGATGGTATCCAAGACTCCCTGCGAGTGTCCGTGGGCGGAGTCTACGACCAATACGTCCACGCCCGCATCGATGAGGGCCTTCGCCCGATCGGTCGTATCGCCGCTGGCGCCCACGGCGGCGGCAACCACGAGGCGCCCGTGCTGGTCCTTGTTGGAATTGGGGTATTGCCGTCGCTTGAAAATGTCCTTCACGGTGATCAGGCCGCGGAGCTTGCCGTCGTCGCCGAGGACGGGAAGCTTCTCGATGCGGTGCTCACCGAGGATCCTCTCCGCTTCGTCGAGCGTCGTCCCGACGGGAGCGGTGATGAGCGACTCCTTGGTCATGGCTTCGGCGATGGGGCGATCCAACTTCCTCTCGAACTGCAGATCCCGATTGGTGAGAATCCCCACGAGCCGCCCACCGTCATCGACGATGGGCACGCCCGAGATCTTGAACCGTGCCATCAACTCGTTCGCCTCGCGAATCGAATTGTCCGGCCCCAGCGTGATGGGATCGAGAATCATGCCGCTTTCGGAGCGCTTCACCCGGTCGACCTCGTCGGCCTGTCGGTCGATGGACATGTTCTTATGGATCACACCGATTCCACCGGCCCGCGCGATGGCGATCGCCATCTCAGACTCGGTCACCGTATCCATGGCTGCAGAGACCACGGGCGTATTGAGCGGGACCGATCGCGTGAAACGACTGGAGATGTCGACGTCGCGTGGATGCACCGTCGCGTGGCGGGGCACGAGTATCACGTCGTCGAATGTCAACGCGTGGCCTGTTCGAAGTCTGCCCATCGTTTCCGTCCTCAAACGCAAAAACCCGCCGCGCAACTTGCCGGGCGGGTTCGCTGGGTCCAGGTTCCTGTTTCCATGGCAGAAGGTACCATGGGGCTAATCAGCGGTCAAGCGGTTTCCTTTCCTCCATCGTCTTCCGCCGATTCGGTGCGCTCTTCCTCTCCTTCCGCCGCGGTGTCGTCCTTTTTGTCGCCGGAGCCTTTCTTGGTGATGTTCTGTATCGGGGCTTGCAGCTCGTCGACTACCGTCTTTCCCGCATCAGCTATCCCCTGCATGACACGCCCCGCAGCATCGAACACGTCACGGGTTCCCTTGATGGCGGAGACGGAAACGCGACCCGCGCGCAGCGTGTCCTCCACGCGGTCCGCGATCTTCTCGAGTGTCGACGGCCCCGATCGATTGCCGAACTTCGACTCGAGGAACTCGATGTAATCCAAGACCTGATAGGCCTTGTCGTTCGGCAGGCTCTCCAGCCTGCGGAGAATGCGTTCTCTCAACAGCTCATCCATTCACCACCTCAGCGCTCACGGACGGATATCTCGATCAACTCCACCACCGGGTTCCCTAAATATCGGGAGCGTCCAACGCGAACCCTAACGAGCACCACGAGTTCTGCCAATGGTGACAGTTGTTCGATCGCCGCACTCTGGTCGTCATCCACCATCACATAGACAAAGCCAGTCTCGGGGATCGGTCCCCGGGCCAGCAAATAACGTTGTCCCTCGGGAAGTTCACGGCGTAACCCGTCGCTCGTCTGTAGAGCAAGCAACTGGATAGTCCACTGAAGCACCCGCCCCTCGAAGAGTTCGGGTTGCGCCCGCACTTCGGCGCCGCTCACGCCGACCAGTACATCGGTCGACACCGGTCGGAGATCGCTCTCGTGCACCCACCCTTCGGTCCGAACCCTCACCCACTCGCCCGACCGCGCCAGGATGGTGAGCGACGCATCACTTCCCAGCACCGCGGTGGTGTCGCCACTCGGTACCGCCCGCATCGCGGCGCGCCCCAGCGTGACCGCCCGGTCGATGGGCGCGCGGCCCTGGGACGTGGCACGCCCGGTTGCGGCCGAAGCGCCCGCCTGTGGGGTCTCCGGCACCACCGGCGGAGGACCGTCGACACTCTCCAGCGACCGGCTCCACATCCAGCCCGTGCGCCGCACGCGGACCCACTCGCCTCGGACCTCCACTCCTTCCAGCCAGAACCCGGCGCTCAACCGCGCCAGCACGCGGCCATTGGGCTGCACACGCAAGTTCTCGCCGGATGCGGCGCTCACCTCGTAGTCGAACTCGCCACTATTGATGGCCCGTACCGACTGCCGCCAGATCCACCCCTCGAGGGTGATTTCGACCCATCCGGAGCGCACTTCGCCCCCGCGAAGCTCGGCTCCCTCGTTCACCGACGCGAGCAGCCGGCCGTCGGGACCTGGTTCGCGACGGAAATTCTCCTGCCGGATGACACGGTATCGATCCTGCGCATCGGCCGGCTGCGATGGCACGATCGCCAGTGACGCAACTGCCAAGAGGCAAGCTGGAAGCCCTGCTGGGAGGTAGCTAGATTGCTGCATCGTTTTGCTTTAGATCATTCTAGGAAGCGGGTTTACGCATGTCAAAGGCCGCCCGAGGGCAGTCCGGGCCCATCGTCCTGATCGTGTTGGACGGATGGGGATACGGGACTGAATCCGACGGAAACGCCATCGCCCTCGGCCGAACTCCGGTGTGGGATCGTCTCGTCCACACGGCTCCCTTCACATTGCTCGAGGCCTCCGGCGAAGCCGTGGGCCTCCCCGGCGGCCAGATGGGCAACAGCGAGGTGGGCCACCTGAACCTTGGGGCAGGCCGGGTCGTGCCGCAAGACATCGTCCGGATATCCACCACCATCCGGTCCGGCGACTTTTTCCAGATTCCCGAGCTGGTGGACCTTTGCACCGGCGTTCGGGAGCGGGACGGCACCCTGCATCTCCTGGGTCTCATCGGCACCGGGGGCGTCCACGCCATCGACGAGCACCTGGTGGCCGCCATGGAGTTGGCTCGCCGTCACGGCGTCAGCCGCGTGGCGATTCACGGCTTCCTCGACGGCCGAGACAGTCCCCCGACCTCGGCGGCGGATTTCATGGCCGCCGTCGTCGATGCCGCCGCGGCACACTCCGGCGGGGAGACCCAGTGCTTTGTCGCCACCGCCACGGGCCGGTACCACGCCATGGACCGAGACCGGCGCTGGGACCGCACCAAGTTGGCGTACGACGCCATGGTGCTCGGCGTGGGTCACGCCGTGGACGACCCGGTGGAGGGCATCACCGCGGCGTACGAGCGGGGCGAGACAGACGAGTTCATCAAACCTCTCGTGGTCCAGGCCGAGGGCCGGCCCGCGGCCCTGATTCGCGACGGAGACGGCGTGTTCTGCGTCAATTTTCGAGCGGACCGCATGCGTCAGATCGTACGAGCGCTGGTCATCGAAGGATTCGACGGCTTTGACGTAGCCGATCGCCCCCTGGTCTCCCTCGCGACCATGACGGTGTACGACGAGACCTTCCCCCTGCCGGCGGCTTTTCCCCCGGAGACGATGTCACGCATTCTGGCGGAGGTGATATCCGATGCCGGGCTCGCCCAGTTTCGGACGGCGGAGACGGAGAAGTACGCTCATGTGACCTATTTCTTCAATTCGGGGGTCGAGGTTCCCTTCCAGGGCGAGGAGCGGAACCTGGTGGACTCCCAGCGCGTGGCGACCTACGATCTCAAGCCGGAGATGAGCGCCGCGGGCGTGACGGACGTACTCTGTCGGGCCATCGAAAGCCGGCAGCACGATTTCGTTCTGTGCAACTACGCCAACGGGGACATGGTGGGGCACACCGGTGTAATAGAGGCTACTGTGAGGGCGGTGGAAACGGTGGACGCCTGTGTGGAGCGGGCCTTGGGCGCCGTCGAGGAGGTGGGTGGCACGATCATGATCACGGCGGACCACGGGAACTGCGAGGTCATGATCGACCCGAGGACCGGCGGAGTCCACACGGCACACACGACCAACCCGGTGCCGTTCGTGATGCTGGGTGACGCCGGGACCCGCCGGCTCCGGTCTGGCGGAGCACTCTGCGACGTTGGGCCCACCGTCTTGGGACTACTGGGGTTGGACCAACCATCCGACATGACCGGACAGGATCTTCGGGAGGGAGCAAGGTAATGGTGAATTGGCTACGAACCGGTGCGGTCACGTGCGTGGCCCTCTTGCAAGCCACAGCGGCAGCCGCGCAGGTCGGCCATCTCCCGGAGAGCTCACCATACCGGGACATGCGGGTGAAGCAGGCCTTGGTGTTTTACGGCGGTTACCTCACCGGCGGTGAGGGGAGCGCCGGCGTGGGGCCCACCGACGGGCCTCTCGTCGGAGCCCGCTGGGAAATCACCGTGGGGGCCCCCAGCATCCTCTTCCTGGGGGCGTCCGGAGCCAGCCTGGACCGGCTCCTCATCAACCCCGACAACCCTCCCGAGACACGGACTCTGGGGACCGCAAAGCAGACGATCATCATGCTGGAGGGCGGCTTGAATGTTGTGCTGACGGGACGAAAGACCTGGAAGGGGTTCGCTCCGTTTGCAGGGTTTGGGCTGGGCATGGCCTTCGGTGGCTCGGTTCCCGAAGACTCGTCCGGGTTCACCTTCAAGAGCAAATTCCACATCGGCCCGGCGGTGGGGATCCGGTTCCATCCGAGCCCCCGGTTTCATGTGCGGGTTGAAGGACGCGGCATTTTCTGGCGTCTCACCTACCCCCAGCGCTTTTTCGAGCCCCCGGCGAACTCCCCCGGCTCCGAGCCGGTGCTGAACGAGCTGATTGAGACCGACAGCGATTGGGTGTTCCATCCCACCCTGCTCTTCGGAATCGGGTACACGCTGAGACGGTAGCAGCGTGCAAGTGCTCTGACGCCTGGCTAGTTTATCTATCGTGGCCACCGCACATCTCACCCGAACGGTCCAGTTCAGCGCATCGCACCGGTATTATCGTCCGGAGTGGAGTGATGACCGAAACCGCGAGGTCTTTCGAGCGTGTACCAATGCGCCGGGGCACGGCCACAATTACGAATGCACCGTGACCGTCGCCGGAGCTCTCAACGACGACACGTCCATGGTGTTGGATCTGGATCTGTTCGACCGCATCCTCCAGGAGGAGGTCGTACACCGTTTCGATCACCAGCATATCAACGACGCTGAACCAGAGTTCGCGTATGGGAAGACGGTTCCGACCGTCGAGGCGCTGGTGGTCTTTCTCTGGCGATGCGTTGACGCCCGGCTCCCGGAGGGCGTACAACTCAAGCGAGTGCGCGTGCAGGAGAACCCCGATCTCTCCGCCGAATATTTCGGCCAGGAGTAGGAGGCAGCGGTGAACCAAGAGGTTACGTCCGGATCAGTGAGGGGCGCCGTCCTCGCAGGCGGGGTTGCAAGCCGCTTCGGTGGAAGGCCGAAGGGCCTCGAGAAGGTGAACGGCGAGCGCATCCTGGATCGTGTGGTGCGGACGATGCGCGACGCCGTGGGTGAAGCACCACTCTTGGTGGCCAACGTCGACGAAGCGAATACGTGGGTTCCAGGGCTCGTCGTGGCCAAAGATCTCATTCCCAATTGCGGTAGCCTGGGCGGCATTCATTCCGTGGTTGCCAGGAGTCCCGATCCGGTGCTCATCGTGGCGTGGGACATGCCGTTTCTCAATGCCGAAGTACTCAAGGCCTTGATCGCAGATGCCGAAGATTTCGACGTCTTCCTCCCAGAGAGCAATGGCCCGTTGGGACATGAACCACTCTGCGGGATTTACCGACCCACGTGCGCCCAGCCCATCAAGGTTGCCCTGGACCAAGAGGACTTCCGAACATCGAGCTTCCACGATCAGGTCAGGGTCGGAATACTCTCGCGGGCCAAGGTGGCCAAGTTTGGTGATCCGGACATCCTGTTCTTCAATGTGAATTCCCCGGACGACGTGACAAAGGCTGAGCAACTGTGGAAAAGCCAATTCGCTTGATATCGGTTGTTGGCAAGAAGAATTCCGGAAAGACCACGCTCGTCGTGGCGTTGGCGGCAGAGTACGCCAGACGCGGCAAGATCGTGGGCACCCTCAAACACGGCACGCACCCGGCCCGGCTCGACACGGAAGGTACGGACACGTGGCGTCATTTGAACGAGGGATCGGCCGAACGCGTGCTACTCGAGTCCTCCGGGTCACGCGTCATGATCCAGCGACTGGAAGAGGAAGCCGACCCCATCACACTCGCCCGCCAGTACATGCGTGGCACGGACATGGTTATCGCCGAGGGCTTCACGAGCCACCCGATTCCGAAGATCGAGGTGTTCCGGCGAAAAGAACACGACGAACCGCACTATCACCCATCGCACCCCCATGCAGCCCACTGGATCGCAATGGTCACCGACCATAGTGCCATCGACTATCCATTTCCGGCCTTTCAGTTTTCCGACACTGCCTGGTTGGTGACGTTGTCGAAACTGGCGCGGAGCAGGGCCATGGTCGTCGGGGAGTAGTCGGTGCAGACACCCGACTCCGCAGCGATCACCATCCTCAACCACACCTCCCGGCTTCCCAGCGAACGGGTGCAGGTGCGCGACGCATTGGACCGCGTGCTCGCGGACGACATTGTGAGTCCGGTGAACCTCCCCCACTGGGACAACTCGGCGATGGATGGCTACGCCGTGCGGTCGTCCGACCTGACCGGGACCCCGCCGCACGAGTTGGAGATCATCGAAGAGATCGCCGCCGGGGCGTTTCCGGCCAAGGGGGTTGGCGCCGGCGAATGCGCCAGGATCTTCACCGGAGCACCGATCCCCCAGGGGTCGGACGGCGTCGTGCGACAGGAGGATACCACTCGGCTGAGCGACACCCGTGTCCGCATCGACGACGTGCGCGACGTGGGCCGCAACGTTCGTCCCATGGGAGAGGACGTGAAGGTCGGCGACACGGCCTTGCGCGCCGGGACACCACTCGGTCCGGCCCAGCTCGGGATCCTCGTATCGGTCGCATGCTTCGACGCACCCGTGTACCGGAAGCCGCTCGTCGCGATTCTCGGATCGGGAGACGAGATCGCCGACGTGGACGAGCGCGACGCCATCCTCAATGGGCGAAAGATCGCTTCCTCGAATACCTACACGTTGACAGCGCTCATCGAGAGAGCCGGCGGAGACGTCGTGAGCCTCGGCATCGCCAAGGACGATCCAGAAGACCTCCGGTCCCGCCTCCGCCACGCAGAGCCGGCCGACCTGATCGTGACCACTGCCGGCATCAGCGTCGGCGAGCACGACTACCTCCACCAGGTACTGGAGGACCTCCGGCTCGATAAGAAGTTTTGGCGCATTCGCATGCGGCCAGGGGCTCCGGTGGGTTTCGGCTTGGTGGGTGAAGTCGGCGGGCGCCCGTGGATTGGCTTGCCGGGAAACCCGGTGAGCACCATGGTGACGTTCGAGCTCTTCGTGCGACCGGCGATCCGCAAGATGCTCGGCTATACAGCGGTGTTCCGGGGTCTCACTCCCGTAGTGGTTGGCGAGCCCATCGCCTTGGGCCCACCCCTACGTCATTTCCTGCGGGTCACGCTGACCGGAGAGCCCGGGGAGCTGACCGCGCATCTCACCGGCCCGCAGGGCTCCGGCATTCTCACCTCGATGGCGCACGCCGACGCCCTCATGATCGTTCCCGAGGACAGGCCGGAGGTTGCGGCCGGCGAGACCCTGAACGCGATCGTGCTGGACGACACCCGGCACGTGGAAGAGTGTCCGTGGTGAGGGGAGCGGGGAGAAGGGAGCGGGGAGCGGGGAGCGGGGCTTGAGCTGGCTGAAGCGGAGCGCACCGTTTGTCACTGCAGCGCGCGTTGGGTTGCAGGCCAGCCTATCCTGAACACCCGGCACTGAGGCAAACCGCAGCGCGCGGAAGGGACAAATGGTGCGCTTCGCTTCCGCGATACGCTGCCGCCCGGCCGCGCCCTACATTCGCTTGTAAGCGGGTCCGCTCCCGCCCTCCCGGGGCGTCCATCGCGGCCCCAACACATCCGTCGCCTTACAGTCGATACAGTTTGGCGCGTTGACCCGTAGCTGGCCGTCCACCACCTCGTACACCGCCGCCGGACACATCGCTTCGTACATCTTCGCGATGTCTTCGCCGACGCCCTCGGCAGCGATCAGATGGGAAGGAATCGTGTCGCGCGTCGCGTTGCCGGACTTGAACACCGCGTCGACCTTGCTGAACGTCAGGGTGCCGTCCGGTGTGAACGGCGGTGGCTCGTTGACCCGCTTCGGCACATCCGCATCCCGCTCCATTCGGATCCGCTTGCCGAACAGGCGCCCCCGGCTCAACGTCATGAGCCCCGCCTTGGCCCCACCCAGAAAGAAGCCCTTCTTGAAGGCGAGCCGCATGTTCCGCGTACGATAGAGGTCGTCGAGAACGAAGGAGTCATTCACGAGCTCGTCGTAGGAAGCCAGATACGGCGCTGAACTCTCCCCTTTCTTCAATGCGTCGAAGATTGCCCGCGCCGCAAAGATTCCCGACTGCATCGCGTAGTGAATACCCTTGAGGGAGGGAACATTCACGAACCCTGCGGAATCGCCCAGGAGCACGACGCCGTGGCCGTAACGGCGGTCCGGTATCGAGTAGAAGCCTCCTTCGGGAATCGTCTTGGCCCCCCACTCCACCATCTCGCCACCCTCGAGGTACTGCCGGAAGAGCGGGTGGCGTTTCATCTGCTGGAACAACGCGTGCACGTCGAGGCCCGTTTGACGGTAATCGAGACCGACGACCAGGCCAATCGACACGACGTTGGGCTCCAGCGGATACATGAAACTCCCACCGAAGGCGTCGCCGGGGAGCGGCCACCCGAGGGTGTGGATGACCGTGTCGAGCGGCGTTTTGGTCTCCCAGATTTCCTTGACCCCGAGGGCATAGATCTGCGGATTCTGCGAGCCGATATGCTGCCATTCGTGGTATGCCTGCGCCAACGTGCCCCGGCTCCCCTCGGCCAACGCCGTGACCTTGGCAACGACGTCGGTCCCCGGCATGTACCCCGAAGTCTCGTTGCCGTCGCGATCCAGACCCGTGGGGGCCGTTCGCACGCCGACGACCCGGTCGCCTTTGACCAGGAGCTGGGCCGCCGGAAACCCCGCGAAGATATCCACACCCAGCGCCTCCGCCTTCGTGCCCAACCATCGCACCACCTCGCACACCGACGCCACGTAATTGCCCTCATTGTGCATCGGCGCAGGTGTGGGGATGCGGAGGGATCGGTTGCCGGTGAGCATGTACACCGCTTCTTTGTTCACCGCTTGGCGGAATGGGAAGTCCGCGTCGTCGAGTTCGGGGAACAAATTCCGAAAAGCTGAAGGATTGACCACTGCGCCGGAGAGACAGTGCTCTCCCAAGGCCGCCGCCTTCTCCAACACCCCAATACTGATCTCGCCGATACCGTCGCCGGACTCGTTGTCCTGCTTCACGAGTTGGGCGAGCTCAATCGCTCCGGCTAACCCACTCGGTCCCCCACCCACAAAAACGACATCCACCTCCAAACTCTCGCTTGAAGGTGGATCGGTGACGATGAGTTGATCGACCGGCAGGTTTGGCTGCGTGTCGGAAGGTCGGACTCGGGCCATGCAGCTAGCCTCCCCGTAGGTTTTTGATCTCCTGCGTCAGTCGTGGAACCACCTCAAATAGGTCGCCGACGATGCCGTAGTCAGACACCTTGAAGATCGGCGCGTCACTATCCTTGTTGATCGCGACAATGACTTTCGACGTGCGCATCCCGGCGAGGTGTTGGATCGCGCCGGAAATGCCGACGGCGACGTAGAGCTGCGGGCTCACGGTCTTGCCGGTTTGACCGACTTGCTCGGCATGCGACCGCCACCCCGCATCCACCACCGCTCGTGAGGCGCCAACCGCCGCGTTCCCGAGGGCATCTGCGAGTTCCTCGACCAACTTGAAGTTTTCCGCTTCCTTCAGACCCCGGCCACCACTCACGACGATCGGGGCTTCCGCCACATCGAGCCGCGCCTTCTCAGGCTCCTTGATCTCCACGGTCCGAGCCCGCAACTCCGTCTCGGACGGGGCGGCCTTCTGCTCCGTGCCGTCCCGCGCATTCTCGACCGGGTTGAAGACATTCGGTCGAACGGAAATAACGCAGGGCGACGCGGTCAGCTGGAGCTTGGCGATGGCCTTTCCCGAGTACAACGGACGACTGGCCACCGGGCCGTCATTCCACTCCAGCGCGGTCACGTCCGCGGCGAGGGGGCAGTCCAACCGCCCCGCAACCCGTGGCGCAAGATCCTTCCCCATGGCGGTGGCCGCCAGCACCACCGCGGCGTAATCGCCCGATTGCGTCTGGGCGACGATCGCCGCTGCGTACGGTTCCGGTTGATACAACGACAGATCATCACTTTCCACCACGATGACCCGGTCGGCGCCGTACCCACCCGCGCCGGAGACATCCACTCCACCCGGACCGAGTACGATGGCATCCACAGTACCGCCCGCCGCGTCCGCCAAGGTCCGCGCCGCCGTCAGTACCTCGTGCGACACCTGCTTCAGCGCGCCGCCCCGCTGCTCGAGAACTGCCAGTACGTTTGCCATCAGAGCACCTTCGCTTCCATCCGGAGGGCTTCGATCAGCGCCGGGACTGCGTCTGGACCTTCGCCGACGATGCGCCCCTCCGGACGTTCGGCCGGCAGCGCCAACTCCACCACCGCGATCCCCTCGTCGCTCACCTCTACGGGCTTGACCTCGAGGGGTTTCTTCTTGGCCATCATGATCCCCCGCAAGGCGGGATACCGTGGCTCGTTCAGTCCCTTTTCGGCTGTGAGCACCGCGGGGAGCGAGAACTCCACGACCTCCACCCCACCCTCGATCTCTCGTTCCGCGGTGCCTTTCCCGTCCGTGATGTCCAGGTGGCCGATGGCGCTCACGCTGGGAAGGCCGAGGAGCTCCGAAACGATGGTGCCCACGGCCTGACTGTCGTCGTCGACGGCGAGCTTGCCGAAGAGAACGAGATCGTATCCCGCGCCGTCGAGCTCTGCAGCCAACGCCTTTGCCACGGTCACGGGATTCACGGCCACTACATCCGTCTGCAGTAGCACGCCACGATCCGCCCCCATGGCCAAGGCGGTACGAATCGTCTCCTGGGATCCGTCCGTCCCCATGGCGATGGCCACCACTTCCCCATCCCCTGCCTTCTCTTTCAACTGCAGGGCTTCCTCGATGGCAAACTCGTCGTAGGGGTTCAACACGAACTTGACGCCGTTGTCGTCGATCGACTTTCCGTCGGCGCCGATCTTTATCCGAGCCTCGGTGTCCGGAACTCGTTTGATGCACACTGCGATCTTCACCGTAACTCCATGTGGTACTTGGGTTTATGGACCAGAGAAACCGCAAGAAAACTGCCTGCTGAAGGTACTCAAGAGGACACGAGCCCAACAACCCTTGGCCACGGGACCCGAAACTTTGGCCCTCACCGCTCCGTCCGGAAAAGTACGGACATGCATCGCCGACCCGCCGTCGCTGAATCAGGGGATCGACCATGAAGACATTCGCTGTGGCCATGCTCGCCGCTGTTGGCTCCGGCCTTGGGCTGTCGACGGTCGTCGACCAGCGACCGGCCATCGACGAGACCGTTGAAGCCTCGAAGGAAGCACTCGTTACCGTCCGCGTCCCCCACGGAAACATCGTCATCGAGGGTTGGGATCGCGCCGAGGTTCGCGTGCGCGGCGGTGGTGTCGCCCCCGACGCACTCGACCTGTACAGCGACCACAGCCACACCCAAATCCGCCTGCGGGGCGACAGTGATGCCGACACGTGGTTCACGATCAGGGTGCCGCGGGGCAGCAGCGTGGACGTCGAGACGGTGGGCGGCCACGTCGGCGTGGACGGCGTAGAAGGGGTGGTGCGGCTCGAATCCGAGAGTGGTGACTTGGCGCTTGCGGGGAGCCCGGCGAGCATCGTCGCCCTGTCACGCAGCGGCAACATCGACGTCCGTGTCGCCAACGCCAGCGGCCTCGTGCACTCCGAGGAGGGCGAGGTGCGGCTTCGGGAGGCCCTGTCAGGCGAGATTCTCGCCGGCCGCGACGCGGCCCGGGCGCAGCAGACCGCGCGCGCCCACTTGGAAGACCAACGCGCCCGGGTTCGGGAGACGGAATCCCGCGTGCGCCGGGACGCCCGCGCTCGCCAGCAGGAGGTCGAGCGAGCCATCAGGCGCGCTCGCGAGGAAGCCAGACGCCGCTCCGATGACCGATGGCGCTCGGGCCAAGGCGAAGATTGGACCCAGTATGCGGGGAGCGAGCTCGGGGACGCGGTGGCACGCATTGTCAGGGAGAGCGCCTGGGCCCTGGAGGGTCTTCAGGAGCTGGTCGAGGTCGAAGAATGGGATGGGGGCGTGGAGATCAACGTCGCCGATGTCATGGACGTGAACTTGGACCTCGACGCCCTCGAAGAGATGCTCGAAGCCGCGGGGGAGGAGGTCGGTGAGCAGCTGGAGGCCCTCGCCGAAGAGCTGGAAGACCGATATGAGCGACTCGCCGAGGAGGTCGAGCGGCGTTACCGTGAATCCCGACGGAACCGTCGATAGATTCCGTCGTCGATCGACGTAGACGCCGCTCGGGAAGAGAGTTCGCCTACTCGCCCGGGACGATCCGGAACACCGTGCCCTCCTCCACCAGCATGTAGAGTTCTCCGGCGGTGTCCTGTCCAAATGATGTCACCCCGCCAACGGTGATCCCCCAATCCGCCTCGTCCACTGCGGCGCCATTCTCCACGCGGAAGCTCCGCAGAAACCCGCCGCAAAAATCGGAATAGAAGTAGTGCCCCTGGAGGCCCGAGAGCGCGGCTCCCCGGTACACATATCCGCCGGTGATCGAGCAGTTTCCCCCGAAACCCGTGTTGTCATACTGGAGGATCGGCAGGGTCAAGCCGTTCGTGTTACACGATCCGGCATTGAAGCAGCTCATCCCCTCCGTCACGTTCCATCCGAAGTTGAGCCCTCCATCACCCGCGTCCGCGACGGTGATCTCCTCGAAAGAGCTCTGTCCCACATCGGCTACGTAGATCAGGCCGTCCGTGTCATCGAAGGAGAAACGCCACGGATTCCGCACTCCAAATATCCAGATCTCGGGGGCGGCGTTCGGATCGCCCGCGAAGGGATTGTCCTGGGGAATGCCGTATTCCATGCCCGGGTCCGGATTGTCCACGTCGATCCGAAGGATCGAGCCGAGTAGCGTGGTGGTGTTCTGTCCATGTCCTAGCGGGTCCCCACCGCTCCCGCCATCACCCAATGCCACGTACAACATGTCGTCGGAGCCAAAGGAGAGTTGGCCGCCGTTGTGATTCCCGAACGGCTGCGCGATGGTCATGATCGTCAACCCGCTGCCGCCGTCGGCCGTATTTCCCGCAGCCGTGTACCGCGCCACGCGGGACGACCCGCCTTGGTCGGTGTAATACACGTAGAACAACCCATTCGCCGCGTGGTTTGGATGAAACACCATGCTCAGCAGGCCCTGCTCACCCTGGAACAGCACGAGACTCTGGATATCGAGGAAGGGTGTGGCAAGCACCTGGCCATTGTCGATGATGCGAATGCGGCCTGACTGCTCCACGACGAAGAGGCGGCCATCGCCCGGGATATGCGTGAGAAATACCGGCGCGGTCAGGCCGGTGACCACTTGTTCCAGCACCAGTTGGGACGGCGGGTCGCCGTTCCCCGGGTCGTCCGGGCCCGTACCGTTGCCACAGCTCGCCACCGCCAGGGAGAGCAAGACTCTCGAGAGTCGCATGTAGTAGGGGTCTAGAACGCGCTGAGGCCCGTGATGGACTGACCCAGGGCCAACGTATGGACGTCGTGGGTGCCTTCGTACGTGTAGACGCTTTCGAGGTTCGCCAGGTGTCGCATGGCCTGATACTCGGCGAGGATGCCGTTGGCACCGAGCAACCGCCGCGTCTCCCGGGCAACGTCCGTCGCAATGTTCACGTTGTTGCGCTTCGCCAGGGACACCTGGTCGGGACGCATCGTTCGGGCATCCTTTAGCCGACCCAGCTGCACGCACACCAACTGCGCTTTGGTGATCTCCGTGAGCATCTCGGCGAGGCGAGCTTGCTGCAACTGTGTCGCACCGATGGGCCGCTTGAACATGACGCGATTCTTTGCGTAGCTGACCGCCTCATCGTAACAGGCCATCGCTGAGCCGACCACTCCCCACGCGATGCCGTAGCGGGCCTGGGTCAGGCACATGAGCGGGCTCTTCAATCCACCACTGTGGGGAAGCACCGCATCGGCGGGGAGGTGGACGTCTTCCAACACCAGCTCGCTCGTGTCACTGGCCCTGAGCGACAGCTTCCCCTTCTGGTCCCGGGCCGAGAAGCCCTTCGCGTCCGTGGGAACGATGAAACCCCGGATACTCTTCGCATCGTCAAGCGCACCGGTCTTGGCCCACACGATCGCGACGGTCGCCGTGGACCCGTTGGTAATCCACATCTTGGTGCCGTTCAGCACCCAGCCGTCGTCAGTCTCCCGGGCCGTCGTAATCAATCCACCCGGATCCGAACCGAAATCCGGTTCCGTGAGACCAAAGCACCCGATGGCGCTGCCAGTCGAGAGCGCGGGCAACCAGGCCTGCTTCTGATCCTCGCTGCCAAACGCGTGGATCGGATACATGACCAGGGCCCCCTGAACCGACGCAAAGGACCGGATGCCGCTGTCCCCACGCTCCAGCTCCTGCATGATCAGCCCGTACGCCACGTTGTTCAGCCCGGCACACCCATACTCCTCCGGTAGGTTGGCCCCAAATAGACCGAGGTCGCCCATTTGCCCGATCAGGTCCATCGGGAAGGTCCCGTTCAGGTAGTGCTCGGCGATGATCGGCATGACCTCGTCGTCCACCCACCGGCGGACGGTGTCCCGAATCGCTATTTCTTCCTCGGAGAAGAGCGTATCCACGCCCAGAAAATCCACGCCCTGAAAAGGCATCGTCGTCAGTCCTCGTGATATTTGGGGGTGTGGCCGACATCGCGCATGGCTCGCGGTGTGATACCGACCTCGCGTGCTTTCTTTCGAAAGATAGCACCGTGGTCTACCCGCAGGCCGGTTTCGGCTTGCCACTGGTGAATCATCTCGTGGAGCATCGTTTGCTCCACCTCATGCCACCCGTCGCGGGTGACGTGTTTGTAGCTCAGCGCGATCTCCACGGGGACATCTGACGCGTCCAGCGTCAACTCGCCGAGCCGCCGCTGCATGCGGCGCGAGAGGCGAAGGACAATTCGCTGCAACTCACCGCCAAAGAACTGCTCGTTGAGTTGTCGATGAAGGTAAGACAGTTTTCGCAGCAGCGGCCGGTCCTCCGGTCGCCCACTGCGTTTGCGCCGCCGCAGTCGCGGCGGCGGTGCAAACGCGTCCACCGGGAACTTCAGGATTACGTCTTGGGCGGCGCGGCGCGTCTGCCGCCTCGCCCCCGGCTTCACGAACGTCACGATGGCAGCCAGAACGGAATCCGGCGCGTACGCGTACCCTCGGTGAATCCGCAACACGCCCCGAGGAGTCACGCTCACCATCACCGCCCGGTTCTGGTGCGACTCGACGCGGCGCACACCGCTCAAGCCGAGCGCCGACAGCCGCTGAGCCAAGAAGGTGTCGTTAAACAGCTCCGGCTGCGACTTTTGGCTCATCCACCGTCCGCCGCCGGGCAAACACTGCCACGTCTGAGCGCTTGAACAATCTTTGCTCCGGCTGCCAAATGTAGACTTCGACCTGGATCGAGTCCTCTTCAATACACACGCGATGGAAGGCTGAGGGCCGCTCGCCGCGGGAGGACTGCGAGATGGTCCCGGCGCACGACACCACGACTCCGTCCAGCAGGTCGACGTCTTCCTGATGATCATGCCCGCACAGCACCACATCCGCTCCTGTATCGACGATATGTCTTTGCGCGCGTTGCCAGCGCGCCAGTCCCATACGGTTGGACAACTCGCCCCGCAAAACGTTGTGGTGCACCACCAGCACACGGGTCTGCTCGGGCCGGGCCTTCGCAAACAGCGACTTCACGCGGAGGGCCTCGTTCCGGGGAAGGTGACCCTTCACTGCCAAGTCGCGCAGCCTAAGAGTGAGGGAGCCCCACGCGATGCCGTGCGCCGTTTGGGCGCCGGCGATAATCGCCTCAGTCAGATCCAGAGTCGGTGTGAGGACCGGTCCGAAGTGACGCCGGTACTTGCTGTACTTGGCCTGCGGGCCAAACGGAATCAGCGGGCGCCACCACCATTGCACGTCGTGGTTCCCTGGAATCACGAATACGGGTGCCGTTCGCTCGAGCTCCTGCACGAAGAGCCTCGCCGCCTGATACTCACCGTGCCGCGCCCGCAATGTGAGGTCGCCCGAGATCACCGTGATATCCGGTTCGAGGTCCGGAACGAGGTTCTCGACGGCCGCCACCTTCGCGAGGTCCGCAACATCCCCGAAATGGGGGTCCGACACATGAACGATGCTAAAGCTCACTTTGTCTCCTCATCGCTGCCACTGTCGCATGACCCGGCGTATCGCCAAGTTGCTCAGCACGTACCACATCGCCACGCCCATGATACCCACGAGCCGGGCACGATCATCGGGCGGGACGGGAACAAAGAAGTAGAGACCCACAGCAACCGATGACAGTAGCGCGACGACCCGTCCCGCACGGCGTGCGCGTCTCTCGATGGCGGTCCTGCACGATTTGCACAGCTGCCCTAGCGGCAATTCAACTTCGCTGTGGCAGCGAGGGCACTCGTGCTCAATCAAGCCGGCGTTTAACGGCGTCTGCGAACTCCAGGGTCGAAGCATTTCCCCGACTACGTTCCCGGGGCGAGCGTTTCCAAGGCGACTCGCAGGGCCGTCCACGGATCGGAACCGGTCCCCCTCACCACGGAGCGCCACCAGATGTCCCCCAGTCGCACATCGACCAACACCATCGACAGTTCCGCCCGTCCCGTCCCATCGAGTTCACGGTAGAAGAGGAGGCTCGCGGGAACGAGAGAAAGCCGGTCACCGACTGCGCCGGTGAGCGAGCGCATCTGACTCTGTAGCGGATCCGGCGTCTTGCTGAGGTTGTGGCGCAGCATGGCCGTCGCCATGCGATCCGGATCCACGAGAATGCCCGGGGCGCGGCGAGCCACTCTCCGCAGCTCCTCGGGCAGGACCCACATCACCTCGGGCGTCCGCTCGGTGAGGGCCCGCGCGATGAGACTGTCCGCCACGCGGAGCGCCGAATCGCGCGGCGACAGGGCGTCGTCCCACCCCAACTCGGCCTCGCTCAACACCATGGTCAGCGGGTACACCACCACCTCTACACCCGCCATCGCGCTCATCGGCAGCGGCAGCGCAGGAACCGGGGCCTCATCGGCTGACGGATTGGGCGCACAGCCGACGGCAGCGGCCGCCACCCACGGGATCAGTCGTCGCGCCATTATGGGCTTCCTCCCTTCCATCGCGCTGTTGATTCCTCCGCTCGCGTCATCCAGAGAGTTGAGATCTCGCAGGGAGGGGTCTCCATACGCGGCGACCTGGCTTCACATTTCGATTCGATGAACTGGTCCGGCACGTACAACTCCCGAGAAGCGTGTGGAGTACGTGAAGCGATGTTGGCGTTCGGGCGCGGACCCCACCAGCGGGGCGAGAACGGCGGGTTAGCTGCCGAGGGTGAGGCCTCCATCCACCAAGATAACCTGTCCTGTCACGTGACGGGCATCATCCGAGCAGAGGAACGCGACAACGCGGGCGACATCCTCCGGCTCCGCGACTCGGCCGAGCAGGGCGCTTTTCTCGGCCTTCTCCAGAACCTCCGGCGGCAGCTTGTTCAGCGCCTCGGTGCGAATGAAGCCCGGTGCCACGGCGTTCACATTGACGTTGGATGCACCCAGCTCCACAGCGGTCGATCTGGTCAACCCAATGAGTGCGGCCTTGCTCGTCGCATAGTTGCTCGTGCCGAATCCGGGCTGCGCCGCCAAATGCGAGGCAACGTTGACGATCTTGCCGTAGTGCTGGGCGCGGAAGGCCGTGGCCACGGCCCTGGTGCAGTTGAATGCACCGGTGACATTCGTCTCGAGCACCTCGTGCCACGCGTCATCCGACAGGCGCCACAGGGCCCCATCGTGGGCAACGCCCGCGTTGTTGACCAGATAGTGCACCCCCCCCAACTCCGCCTCGACCGCCTCGACGAAAGCTTCGATGCGCTCACGGTGCCGCACATCGCACCGGTCGCTGAACACCCGCACGCCGAGCGCCCGCAATGCTGTTTCGGTGAGCAGCGCCTGTTCGAGAATATCCCGTCCCGGCAGCTCCACGTAGTTGAACGCGACATGAACACCGCGGCGGGCGAATTCCAGTCCAATCGCTCGTCCGAGACCCGTGGCCCCACCCGAGATCATGGCCACCTTGCCGCGCATCGGCTGGGGGTCCGCGGAAATCTTCTCCGGTTGCTCCACCAGCATCGAGCCCGAGGCGCGCTGTCTAGAGGACGCGCTCCATGGGTTCGGGTCAGATCCGTATGGAATGGCTAGCTCGTGCTGTTAAGGGCGTTTCGAACGTAGTGATGGAACCAGGGGGTCGCAACAGGCGTGTCAGCGACTCAGCCCCATTCCCCACCGCATGAGGCTCAGGGGCAACCCGCCGTAATGGAGCACGGCGTCGTGGAAGGCGCGGATCGTGTATTCGGCCCCCGCCGCCTTCCGGAAATCGGCATGAAGCGCCTTGATTTCCCGCCGCCCCACCGCATAGCAGAGCTGGTAGGTGGGATTGGCACAGTAGCGCCGTACCTCCGCCTCGGCCGTGCATCGCCCGATGATCGCCCGGTCCACTAGCAGCTCTACCGCCTCTTCGTAGCTCATCTCGCCCGTGTGGAGCCCCACGTCTGCGAGGACCCGAAAGCCGCGCAGCAGCAGGGCGATGAGTTGGAAGAAGTGCTCTTCTCGGTGACGGTAGAACCCCTCCTTCCCCATCATTTCCTCACAGTACAACGCCCACCCCTCGTACACGAGCGCCGATCCCATCAACTTGCGGACGACCCGTGGCTGAGCCTGCGCGGCGAGGAACTGTAAGTGGTGGCCGGGATACCCCTCGTGGAGCGCCGTTGCGGCGATTTCGTAGCGGCAATGATTCCGGAGCGCACTCTCCCGGGACCCACCCTCGAGCTCGGCCGCGGGCGGGGTGACAAAGAAGAGCCCGGCCCGATCCTCGGCAAATGCCCCCGGCGGTTGGTATGCGGCTACGGGAATCAAGGGCGACAAGAAGGAAGGCGTTTCCACCACACGGAGCTCTCCGGCATACTCCGGGACGATTCCCCGCTCTTGGACGAATTGCCGGGCTCGCTCCATCTCATCGGCATACGCGTTCACCACGCCGCCATCCGGCGGATGGCTGTCACGAAGCCGATCGGCGAGATCCGGCCACCGGAGAGTGCCGTCGATCTCCCCGGCCAGGTCCGTCAGGGCTCCCTCGACGTCGTTCACCAGCGTGGTGCCGTACTCCCGGAGCTGGTTGGCGGAACTGCCCAGGGCGTGCTCGAAATGCAGGCGCAAGTCGAATGCCTCCTCGCCGACCGCAAATCCACCCTCCTCCGGCGACAGCGCCATTCCGGGGAGATCCCTCGAGAAGGAGTCCAGAGCCTCCGCAGCCCGTGCCTGCGCGGCGACGAACGCCTCGTCGTCCTCCGGACGGAGGTGCTCGCCGATTTCCCCTATTAGAGCAAGCCCGCCGCTGATAATGCCAGACCCCGTCTCGGCAAACACCCATGGGCAGTCCGCGAGGGTGGCCTTCGCCTGGTCCAGGAAGCCCGGCACCGCCTCGAGACGTCCGGTGGCAGCCCGGGCACGGTGTTCCATGGATCGGTCTTCGCGGACGATGAGGAGATACAGACCCTGCAGCACGTGGGACAGCCAGTACTCCGGATTGCGAACGTGCGGGCGCTCAACGGTCAGTCGATGCACGGTCACTCGTATCTCGTTGAGCAGCGCCGTTCGGTCGAGTTCGTCGTCGATATCCTCGATGGACAATGCTTCGAGGGCATTCTCGATCGAGCGCAACGCCGAGACGTTTTCCTCCACACTCTCGGCGCCGAAGTCTCCCAGGCGATGGTCGTGCTCCGTCAACCCTGCCCCGGTCGCCTGGACGGGGTCGAAATGCCACCGTAAATCCAAGTACGAGGCGACCAAGTCGTCGAAGGCTCGAGTCGTGGTCAAACCGTGTTCCCCGATCTTTCGCCGGATGCTTCGGACGCGATCCGGTGACATTCCTCGTCGCTGAGCACCCTATCCGCCACCTTCGCCGCATCAAACAGCCGCTCACAGAGCGCATCATCTGTCGCGTCGTACCCATGCTCGGTCAGCCAACACTTCACGTTGGAGAGACCGGACACCGGTGAGACGTCGATCCGCTGTTGTGCACCGAACGATGCAGCTGGTACGCTGGAATACACGCGGTCGGCAAGCCACGCATCGCCTTTGCGCCGAGCCTTGATGATCGCCGCCGCGTGCACGCCGGTTCCTGTTCGAAACGCGTCGGCGCCGATCACGGGATAGTTGGCCGGCAGCGGCACCCCGATCGTGTCCGCCGCCAACTCGCAATATTCCCGCAGCGAGGACACGTCGTGCCGATGTGCCCCCAGCAGGTGGAGATTGACGATCAGCAGGTCCATCTCGGCATTCCCCACGCGCTCCCCGACCCCGAGAGCGGTGGCGTGCACGCGATCGATTCCCGCCTCGATCGCCGCGAGGCAATTGATCACTCCCAACCCGCGGTCCCGGTGTCCGTGCCAGTCGAGCTTGACCGCCTCTCCCGAGGGTTCGACAATTTCGTCCCGGACGAACTTGACCAAGTTGCGCACCCCGGTGGGCGTGGCGTGCCCCACAGTGTCGGCCAAACAAAGCCGCCGTGCGCCGCAACGGATCGCGTTACCGTACAACGCCTTCAAGGTCTCAGGACGGGCGCGGGTCGTGTCCTCCGTGACGTACATGACGGGAAGGCCCTCGCCGACGGCGAACGTCACGGCCTCTTCGCTGACCTCGAGCATGCGATCCAGCGTCCAGTCTTCCGCGTATTGCCGGATCGGCGACGAACCGATGAACGTCGCCGCCTCGATCGCTATGCCCGCCTCCTGTGAGATTCTGGCAATGGGCTCGACATCCGCGATGACCGTACGGGCAGCGCAGTTCGGCGCTATCGGGAGATTGTGCCGTACGATCTCCTTCGCCAGCGCCCGCACGGCTTCGACCGCTCGTGGTCCCGCTCCCGGCAAGCCGATGTCGGCGGCGAGGATGCCCAGGTCCGCCATGAGATGCAGCAACCTGCACTTCGCGTCGGTTGCCGGATCGATTGCCGAAGGAGATTGGAGGCCGTCGCGAAGCGTCTCGTCGTTGAGATCGACATCGACCGTGGACCAGTCGACATCGCCGAACGTGTTCCAGTCGTAAATGAGGTCGGTGTTTTCCATCTCACCTTAGGATGATTCGACGTGCGGTAGGCGTCAAGCGCCACGAAGTGGACAGCAGGGCTGTCCAATCTACGGAGCGTAGCCGATCTCTTCACCGGCCGCCACCAACCGGGAGCCCGTGCGTCCCACCACCGTCGTCTCGTCCCCTATGAGGGTTTGTTCAAGGGTCGAGTCCTCGACACGAGCGTGGCGTCCGATGATCGTGTCTCGGACCACACTGCGGCGCACGATTGTCCCTTCCGCAATAGTGACGTTGGGACCGATGGTACAGGCCTCCAATTCGACACCCGCGGCGATTCGAACGGGATCAACGACGGTGACGCCGTCCATCGGTTCGGTCTCGACGCCCCGACCGTGGCGCAGCAAGTGCGAGTTGGTCTCCAAGAGCGTCTCGATCTTGCCGCAATCATTGGGCCGTCTTGATCTTGCTGCCCCGGTCGATCATGTACTGGAACGCGTCGGTGAGGTACCACTCACCCTTGTTTCGCGGCCGCGCCAGCGTGTCGGTGATACCGTCGAACAGGCGCTCCCAGTCCCGAATGTAGTAGAGCCCGATGTTCGCCAGCTTGCTGATTGGTTCCGAAGGCTTTTCGACGATCCGCGTCATGTTGCCATCGCCGTCTGTGACCACGACCCCGAACCGCTGGTAATCCTCGACCTCCTTGACCCACATGATCCCGTCTGCGTCCGCATCGTTGACGAGCGTGAGATCCGCATCGAACAGCGTGTCGACGAAGACGATCAACACCGGGCCGTCGACGTAGGGCTTCGCCAGGTTGATGGCGCCGGCGGTCCCGTCCTGCACCACCTGCTCGACAAAACGTGACGGGAGCCGGTAGTGCTCCCGTACGTGTTCCTCCACCTGCGCCTTGAGGTGGCCGGTAATGAAGATCAACTCCTCGACGTCCAGCCCGTCGAGTTTGTCGATGACGTAATCCATGACCGGGCGTCCGGCCACCTCGAGCAAGGGCTTTGGCACGTGACCAGTCAACGGAAGGAGACGAGTCCCCTTCCCGGCAACGGGAATGATGACCTTCACTCAAGCCCTCCCATAGCGGTCCTCGAGGCGAACGACATCATCGAGCTCGGGAGTCGAGGCCTCGAGAAGGTCGGAGGACACGATCGCCTCCATCTGATGCACCGTTCCCGGCGTGACATGGTATCGATCTCCTTCGACCATCCGGCGCTCCTGCAACTCGCCATCGATCTGCACCCGGAAGATGATCTCCCCCTCGAGCACGAAAATCGTTTCGTCTTTCTGTTCGTGATACTGCAGGCTCAAGAGGTGTCCCGGTTCGATATGCAAGATCTTCCCGACGTACCTGTCGGTTCTGGCCCAAATGAGCTCGTAACCCCATGGCTTCTCGACCCGTTGCGGCAGGTCAGGTTGGTTTGCGGATTCCAAGGACGCTCTCCGTCGTTTGAATCAATAGTCCAGCTCGAGAGACGATGGACTCGTCACACAAGCTCTCACACACACGCCACACCCTACACACCCCTCGACTCGAATCACGGGACAACCCGCGTCGTCCAACGTGAGCGCCGCTGCCCCCACCGGGCAGGATTCGGCACACGCGCCGCACTCCGTTCCATCAAAGGCAATGCAGCGCTCCGACAGCAGCTCGAGCGCACCCATCCGGACTCCCTGCCACCCGGTCTCCGGAACCGAGAGCGCCTCTGTGGGACACGCCGCTGCACACAGCATGTCATTGCACACCACGCACGGTTGGAGCTTCGGGTCGATCATCGGCGTGCCCGCAGCGAGCCCGCCGGCGGTGGGCACCTTGATGATGGCCTGCGCGGGGCAAACGTCGAGGCAGTCGCTGCATCGAGTGCACGCCGCAAGGAATGGCACTTCGTCCAGAGCTCCCGGCGGACGCATGTACCGGTTCCGTACCACGCGGCGCTCGGCCCGGCGTCCGAGCTCTTTCATCATGCGGCCGACGGTTGTCCGAAAGAACGTCCGCCGATCGCCGCGCTCGTGGTTCAGAAAGTCGGTTGGAAGCTGATCAGCCACCGAAAACCCAGTCTCTCGCTGTTTGGAGTTCGCTCGTGTGCCAAGGCCGGCTCGGATACGAAAAGTGGAAACTCGACCCGTACCGGAAAACTGATGTCGCCCAGGTGGAATCCGAATCGCGCGCCCACCCCCGCATCGGAGACGGGCGTCGCACCGCTCCCGAAAACGGAGCGCACTGCAAGCGTATCCACCAACGCACCATCACCGAACACCATCACCGCGGCGCTCCGGAAAAACCCGCTTTCGCGTTCCACAAGGGCGCGCTCCACCTCGATACTTCCTCCCACCATCCACCGCCCGCCGATTCCCGGCCGAAAGCCTCTCAGGTTCCCATCGCCGGGGGAGTGGTAGTTGACTTCGCTGCCACCCAGCAGGGAACCCTGGGTTCGGACGAAAGGATTGCCCAGCGTTTGGTATGGGTCGGCGCCATCGAGGGGAATACGTCGCTGCAGGACCGGAGGATCGTCGGCGACGTACGCACCTGCAAACGCCCGAACGCCGACGACCACACCCGCAATCACCGGCTTGCGTATCGAACCGCTGCCGGTGATGCGCCCAAAGGGTTTGGGATCGGTGACCGTGGCATCGGGTTGTGCGTAGGTCAGACCGACACGATAGTCCAGCCGCACGCGCCAACGGCTTCCCCAGGTCGTGAAGCGCCAATCGTCGAATCGCCCAGCCTCCACTGTGCCGGCATTCTCCCACAACGCGTCATCGAGATAGTTCGTCTGTTGCGTGGCGACCCACTGCGCGAGCCAACCGCTGTTCCGCCAATTCTCAGACGTTGGGCGCTGGTGCACTTTCGAAAACTCCACGCGCGCCCCGACCGTCCCCTCCTGCGACCACAGTTCGAGCGACTGGGATGCTCCGTCGCTGCGCAGGAACAGAGGATTCTCCCATTGCAGATACCCGTCGATCACACCGGCTGTCGCGTGCTCGACACCGTTGATGCCGCGGAGCAGCCACAGGGTCCAGCGGTCGTACCGGCCCTGATAGTTGCTGCGCACGCGGACGCCGACCGTTGCATCCGCCGCATCGTTCGTCCAGAACGTGGGCGCTACGGAATACACACGGCGATCCTCCAAGGCCGGCTCGCTGAAGAAGGTATCAAAGCGAAAATGGGCATCACCGAAGTCGAGCAGCCCCTGCCGCGCGGGCGCCGTGGTCACGCTGTCCGCGTGCCGCCGGTGCGCCACACCCTCCCCCTGGACCGCAAGTCCCGGAGCGAGCACGAGACCGACGAGCATTGTTCCCGCAAAAACCGCCAAAAGTCCTCACAGAGCGGATACCGCGCGAAAAGTACGTAGCCCCCCCACCTCACACCACCAGGTCACCGTATGAAAACCAAATGCACGGGGCGCCGTCCATGCCTCAAACTGGACCGGTCACAAGCCTGATGCCCCCGCTCATGCCTGGATGAACCGTCCGGCGGTGCCCCTCCATTACTATTAGGCATGTTCATCTTACCGATCCTCGCGGCGCTCCAGCTTCAGATCCCCCAGCCCGTCGGGTTTGTGAACGATTTCGCCGGCGTGATCGGCCCGCGGGAAGAGCGGGCGATGGCGGTGCTGATCGAAGAGGTTCGGCAGAAATCCCGTGGAGAGATCGTGGTCGTGACGTTGGCCGATCTCGGTGGCCGCGAGGCCATGGAGGTGGCACGCGATATCGGGCGGACGTGGCGGGTGGGAGCCATGGGTGAGGCCGGCGACCGGGCCCGGAATGCCGGGGTGGTGCTCCTCCTCAAGCCGGGAGAGCGGCCCGGTGACGGACGGTCCGACATCTTCATCGCCACGGGCACCGGGGCCGAGGGGTTCATCACCGACGCGCGAGCCGGCCGCATCCGGGACGCCGTCGGCCAGGCGGCGGTTCGGGGTGGCAATTTCTCCTCCGGTCTCCTCGTTGGGGTGCAGATGTTGAGTGAGGCCTACGCCGAGGAATTCGGGTTCGACCTCACTGGTCGAATTGCCCAAGCACCGCGTGCCCCACCTCGGCGCCGCACCGGGATCCCCATCGGAACCATTGTACTGTTGGTGTTTTTCATCTTGATCATGGCGGGCGGCCGCGGGCGCGGCCGCTACGGACGGCATCATGGCGGCTTGGGGAACCTGCTGCTGCTGTCCATGCTCATGGGCGGCGGCCGACATCGGGGCGGTGGTTGGGGGGGCGGCGGATTTGGCGGCGGTGGATTTGGCGGCTTTGGCGGCGGTGGAGGATTTGGCGGAGGCGGAGCAGGAGGGAGCTTCTAAATGGCAAAGTCGAAACGAGAGCAAGCGCAGGTGTTTGCCGATCGGATTGCAGAGGTCCTCGGAGAGAACCTGCGTTCTTTGATCATGTTCGGGTCAGGGGTGCGAGGCGGCTTTGGGCCCGGGCACACGGAGGTCAACCTCTTGCTGGTGGTGCAGGACGCCTCAACGGGAGCACTGCGACCCATCGAAGCGGCGATCGCCGACTGGGTGAAGCGTCGCTTCCCCGCCCCACTGATCTTCAGCGAGCGGGAGTGGCGCGCGTCTACCGACGTGTTCCCAATTGAGATCGAGGACATGCGCGAGGCGCACGAGCTGTTGCGCGGCATCGATCCGTTCGCCGGTCTCACGACCAGCAAGGCCCACTTGCGGCACGAGTTGGAGCGGGAGATCCGCGGCAAGTTGCTGCAGCTCCGCGCCGAGTACGCCGCCGTGGCTCCCGACGGCAAAGCCCTGACCCGGCTGCTCATCGATTCCGTCGGCACGTTCTTCGTGCTGATGCGGGGCACGGTGCGCCTTACCGGCGGCCAGCCCTCCCAGAATCCCGCTTCGCTGGTGAAGCTGGCCTCTGAAGCCGCCGGGCTGGACGACACTGCGTTCGACTGGGTGGTCGACAAGATCTCCGGCCGCACGGTTCAGGCGCTCAAGCCGTACGACCCCGTCGGCGCGCGGTACGTGGACGAGCTGGAAAAGCTGGCCGACTTCGTGGATCAATTCGACGAATTGGCAGCGGCCGGTCCAATACAAGCGGCCCCCGGCCACGACGTACAGAGTCGAGAAGAGGAGTTATGAAGATGAAGAGAATGGTGATCGGAATCGCTCTGTTGTCCATGACAGGTTGCGGCTACAACCGCATCCAGACGCTCGACGAACAAGTTCAAGCGTTCAAGGGACAGATTGAGGTCCAGTTGCAGCGCCGCAACGATTTGATCCCCAACCTGGTGGCCACCGTCAGAGGCATCGCCGCGCAGGAGCAGGAGGTCTTCACCGCAGTAGCCGACGCCCGCTCGCGCCTTGGAGGGGCCATCCAATCCGGCGACATCGCGGAAATGGCCCAGGCCGACCAGGGCGTGACGTCGGCGTTGGGACGGCTCCTCGCCATCACGGAGAGTTACCCGGAGCTTCGCTCCAGCGAGAACTTCCGCACGCTGCAGGATCAGCTCGAGGGCACGGAAAACCGGATCGCCACGGCCCGACGGGACTACAACGACGCCGTGAGGGCCTACAACGCGTACATTCGCCGTTTTCCGGCGGTATTGACGGCCAAGGCGATCGGTGCGGACGCGCGCGACTATTTCGAGGCTGAGGAAGGGGCGCGTGAGGCGCCCAAAGTCGAGTTCTGATCTAGACATTCCCTTTCATTAAGGTCAATATCCCGCCCTATGAATTACGGGTGGGTCATCGACCAGACCAAGTGCATCGGTTGCCACGCCTGCAGCACGGCGTGCAAATCGGAGAACGACGTGCCTCTCGGGGTGCACCGCACTTGGGTAAAGGCCGTCGAGGTGGGGGAGTTTCCCCATGTGCGCCGCCACTTTGCTGTCCTCCGCTGTAACCATTGTGCCGACCCGCCGTGCGTCCACATCTGCCCGGTCAGCGCCATGCACCAGCGCGCGGACGGAATCGTGGACATCGCCCACGATCGGTGTATCGGATGTAAGGCCTGCATCCAGGCGTGCCCTTTCGATGCGATTCATGTCGACCCCGCCGAGAACACCGTCGCCAAATGCCACTTCTGCGCGCATCGTGTCGATAGGGGTCTCCTTCCGGCGTGTGTCGTCATTTGTCCCGTCGAAGCTCTCGTCTTCGGGGACATGGACGATCCTCAGTCTCGGGTCAATCGCTATCTGGGATCGACGCCGCTGAGCGTGAGACGGCCCGAGCAGAACACCCGGCCGAAGGCGTTCTACGCAGGCGCCCACGCCGCGGCGCTGGATCCCCTCGCGGCGGCCCACGAAGCCGCCTACATGTGGAGTGAACGCCGCGCCGGCACGGCCAAGGATCACTCCGCGGACTTCAGCGTCTGGTCGTTGCTGCGAAGTCCGACAAATGCAAGCAAGGCCAAGGGGAATGGCAACGGCAGAACGCCGCGGTCGCGGATGCCGAAGGCACGGGTGGCATACGACGTACACCACGAGGTTTCCTGGAAGGGAAAGGTCTCGAGCTACCTCTGGACGAAGTCCGTGTCCGCCGGGTCGGCCTTCGTGGGAGCCGCAGCGATGTTGTTCGGCTTCAACACCTCCGACAGGTTGTTGGCGACCGTGGCCCCGATGGTGGCCCTGGTGGCCCTCGCCGCCACTGGGGTCCTCCTCGTCATCGACCTCAAGCGACCCGAACGATTCTGGTACATCCTGCTGAAGCCCCAGTGGCGCTCTTGGCTCACACGGGGTGCGTACATCATCACGGGCTTCGGCGCCATACTGTCGGGCTGGATGGCGTTGGCCATGACTGGGCGGGTGCCTTCCGACCTGGTCTTGTGGACAACTGTGGTGTTGGCTTTTGCCACGGCAGTCTACACGGCGTTTCTCTTCGCCCAATGCGAGGCCAGGGATCTGTGGCAGAGTCCCCTGGTCGGTCCCGGGTTGACCATCCAAATGATCATTGCCGGCTCCGGCGCACTGCTGGTCCTGGAATTATTCGTCCCCACCACACCGGAGGTGACCGGTTTCTTGTCCAAGGTTCTCCTGGCCGGGCTGTCCGCACACCTGTTGAGCATCCTCGTCGGTGAGGTGTCGGCCCGCCATGGTTCGAGCAACGCCGCCGCCGCCGCGGACGTGATGATCAAGGGCCAGTATGCCGTGTTGTTTTGGACGTCGCTCGTCGCCGGCGCCATCGCGCCCGGCTTCCTGCTGCTCACGACCGGAGGCGCCGGTGTTCCGCTGGCGTCGGGCCTCGCCCTCGCGGGCCTCCTCGCCTACGAGCACGCCTTCGTGATGTCGGCCCAATCCGTGCCTGTGTCATAGGATCGAGTGAGACGTGAGACCTGACATGCCCGAGTCCCAACACCCCGCCGACCGCGACCCCATGCAGCCCGGGCTCACGGCGTATCCTCCCCGGGAGAATTGGGACAGCTGGACGGAGTACGAATCCCGAGACTGGCCCAATCGGTCGGAGCGCACATACTCCCTCGTTCCCACGAGCTGCTTCAACTGCGAGTCGGCCTGCGGACTGTTGGCGTACGTCGATCGGGAAACCGGCGACGTTCGGAAGTTCGAAGGCAATCCCCTCCACCCCGGGAGCCGTGGACGAAACTGCGCCAAGGGACCGGCAACGCTCACCCAGACCCACGACCCGGAGCGCATTCTCTACCCACTGAAGCGCGTTGGGGAACGGGGCGGCGGCAAGTGGGAGCGGGTTTCGTGGGACGACGTGCTGGACGACCTCGCCGGCCGCATCCGCTCGGCACTCGTCGAGGACCGCAAGAACGAGATCATGTACCACGTGGGACGCCCCGGCGAGGACGGCTATACCAATCGCGTGTTGGCCGCATGGGGCGTCGACGGTCATAACTCCCACACCAACATCTGCTCGGCGGGGGCGCGGTGCGGCTATGCGTTCTGGATGGGTATCGACAGGCCGAGTCCCGATTACGCCAACGCCAAGGCCATCCTCCTCATCAGTGCACACTTGGAAAGCGGCCACTATTTCAATCCCCACGCCCAACGCATCTTGGAAGGCAAGCGTGGCGGGGCGAAGGTCATCGTGATGGACCCACGACTGTCCAACACGGCCACACATGCCGACCATTGGCTACCCACCTATCCCGGAAGCGAGCCGGCGGTGTTGTTGGCCATTGCCAACATCTTGTTGCAGAACGACTGGATCAACCGCGATTTCGTGCGCCGGTGGGTCAACTGGGAGTCGTTCATGCGGGCGCGGCACTCCAATGACACACTCACGTTCGAGAACTTCCTCGTCCGCCTCAAAGAGTCCTACAACCGGTACACCCCCGAATTCGCGGAATCCGAGTCGGGCGTGCCGGCGCAACAGATCGTCGAAGTGGCTCGCATCATCGCCGATGCCGGTGAGGCCTTCTCCGCTCACAACTGGCGCGCCGCGGCGGCGGGCAACCTCCACGGGTGGATGACGGCCCGGGCGTTGTTCTTCTTGAACGTGCTCACAGGCAGCGTTGCCTCCAAGGGAGGCACGACGCCAAACGCCTACAACAAGTTCGTCCCCAAGGCGCACACCTCCCCGCCAGCGCCGGACCAATGGAACGACCTGAGTTGGCCAAAGGAGTTTCCGCTGTCCTTCTACGAGATGTCGTTCTTGCTTCCTCACTTCCTGAAGGAAGGGCGTGGAAAGCTTGCCGCGTACTTCACCCGCGTCTACAACCCCGTGTGGACCAATCCGGATGGATTCACCTGGATCGAGGTCCTGAAGAACGAATCACTGGTGGAATGCCACGCGGCGCTCACCCCGGTATGGAGCGAGACGGCGTGGTTCGCAGATTACGTGTTGCCGGTGGGGCTCGGGAGTGAGCGTCACGACCTCCACTCCTATGAAACCCACGCGTCGAAGTGGGTGGCCTTCCGCCAACCCGTGCTCCGGGCCTTCCGGGATCGCATGGGTCAACCCATCGAGGACACCCGCGACGTCAATCCCGGAGAGGTGTGGGAGGAAAACGAATTCTGGATCGAGCTTTCCTGGCGGATAGATCCAGACGGATCGCTCGGCATTCGCCAGCACTTCGAGTCGCCGTACGAATCCGGCCAGAAGATCTCCATCGACGACTACTACCGGTGGATCTTCGAAAACTCGGTACCCGGGCTCCCTGAGGCCGCCGCCACGGAGAGCTTGACCCCCTTGGAGTACATGCGCCGCATCGGCGTCTTCGAGGTGGCCCGTGACGTGTACCACACACACGAAACCGAAGTTGTCACGGCTGGCGGAAGGGCGAACCCCGAGACCGGCATCGTGACCGACGAGAGCGGCGCTGCGGTTGGCGTGGAGATCGATGGCGTGGCAAGACAGGGATTTCCCACGCCGAGCCGCAAGCTGGAGCTCCACTCCGACACCCTGGCAGCGTGGGGCTGGCCCGAGTACGCCATTCCGACGCACGCACCCAGCCACGTGGCCCAGAGTCAACTGGACGCAGCCAACAACGAGTTCTGTCTCGTCCCCACGTTCCGGCTGCCCGTGTTGATTCACACGCGGAGCAACAACGCGAAGTGGCTGAATGAGATCGCGCATTCGAACCCGCTGTGGCTCAATCCCGACGACGCCGGCAGGCTCGGTGTCCACACCAACGATCTGGTCCGGGTGAATACCGAAATTGGTTACTACGTCCTCAGAGCCTGGGTCACCGAGGGAATTCGACCGGGCGTTGCAGCCTGCTCCCACCACATGGGTCGCTGGCGTACACAGGAGTCAGAGGGCAATGCGCGTTGGTCGTCGGCCAAGGTTTCGATCCAGCAGGACGGCACGACGTTTCTCATGAGGCGAGAGCATGGCGTGGAGGCCTTTGAATCTGCCGATCGCGACTCGCAGTTGGTGTGGTGGCACGACAGCGGCGTGCATCAGAATCTCACCTTCCCCGTCCAACCCGATCCCATCAGCGGCGCCCATGCCTGGCATCAGCGCGTGCGCTTGGAGCAGGCTCACGACGACGACCGGGAAGGGGACATCTCCGTCGACACGGCGAAGTCCCACGAGGTCTACAAGGCGTGGATGGCGAGGACGAGACCGGCTCCGGGTCCGGGTGGGCTCCGGCGGCCGGAGTGGCTGCAGCGACCGCTCAAGCCCACGCGTGAGGCGTACCGGTTGGTTGATTCGCCGTAGGTTTCTTCTTCCGGCGTTCTCATCCGGTTCGTAGGGCGTCGGGCTCGCACTACCGGCCGTCCCTACGCGCACTGCGGTTCGCGTACACGACCCGTCATGTACCTGGGGCCACCGCTCACCAACGTGCGCTATGGGACGACCGGCAGCGCGACCCTCCAGGCCACCTGGGAGTGGGCCGGGAGCACTACTTGTTGGTCCCCACCCTACCTCATCAGTTCCGCGCGCACGGTGAGGATCAAGGCCTCATTGCCCGGCAACTGCAGCGTTCCCAGCACTGCCGTGTGACCGATGCCGAGGACGATGGACGCTCCGAAGAGGGGAGAACTGGAACCACCTTGCAGATGGACCGCCAGGTCGACCACCGCCGAATCACCGACACCACTGACCTTTCCAATTCCCGCCTCCACCTCATAGGACGTGTAGATGATCCGTGACTCCATCTGTGAACTGGCGTCTCTCGTCCACCGCTGGTCGAACATCTTCTGGTTCACCATCCGGCCCTCGAGGCCGGAGATCGAGCCCTCGGCTATGAGGCGATATCCTGCGAACCGAAATAGCCTGCGCAGCTCGGCCTCCACCTCGGCAATGGACGGGTCCGGTGCTCCACCTCCGTTCGCCAGGATCATTTGAAAGTGGAGGCCCACCGTTCGTCGCGGGTGATCGAACTCCTCCAGCACACGGGCGATCTTCTCGAGGTTGTCCGCGGTCTCGCGAACGGTGAGGACACCTGCCATGGCCGTAGCCATGCCCGGGTCGTTGGGACGATCACCGTACACGTACGGGTCTATGACGGAAATGGCGACCTGATCGTCCAAAGACTGCAGGCGAAACGTCCTGGTCTCGAGGTTGGGAGCTCGGCCGCACGCGGCAACGACGACTCCCAGCAACACGGCTTTCTTGGCAACGATTCCGAATGTCATAGCTCCCTCACTCAGTAGAACCACACGACGGTGATCTTTGGATTGCTGGTCTTGAAAAGGACCGCGTTGGTGTTGGGGGACAGGCGAACAGTCTGTTCGTGCTGCGGTCGGCTCGTCGCGAGCTGCACGGACGGATCGGTATCCAGGACCTGGGGCTCACGGTCACCAAGCACCAACAACACGAAGGCCGCAGCGGCCGCCAGCGGCACGGCGGTCCGGGCGAGCCTCCACCGCTTCGTGCGCCGGGCAGTAGCCCGACGGATTGCCGGAAGCATCGCGTCGACATCGCCCATGGTTTCGACCTGTTTGATGCCCTCAGCCAACAGATTCTGCCCGGCGATGATCTCGGCCGCCACGGCGCCACAGCGGCTGCACTGGGCGATGTGCGCCGCTAGCTCCGAATCGCGTTGCCCGGCGAGCTCCTCGGGGTCCGCCTCGAGCATGCGCTCGAATGCCAATTCACAGTTCACGACCGTACGCCTCCACCAACTGGGGATTGGTCTCCAGAATTCTTGTTCGAATGAACCGGCGTGCCCGGAACAGATGGCCACGGACCGTCGCGGCGTTCATGCCGAGCATTTCGGCAACCTCTGACGAGCGGTAGCCCTGAAGGTCGGTCAAGTGGAAGATCTCGCGTTGTTTCTCCGGGAGCTCCTCGAAGAACGACCGGACCAAACCTGCCGCTGCCTTTTCGTCGATCTGGTCTCCAGGCGCCGGCGCCGCCGACGTCTCGGTCGCGACCTCGACGCTGTCATCTACCATGCGCAGATGGCGTTGCCCGCGCCGATGGTGATCCGCCGCCGCGTTGGCCGTGATCTGATAGGCCCACGTAGTGATGCGCGACCGGTTGTCGAAGCGTCCGATGTACTTGCTCACGCGGATCATCGTCTCCTGCGTCACGTCCTGGGCATCCTCGGCCGTTCCCGTCTTCACCAGCGCCCACCGGGCCACCAGCGGGTAGAGCGCCCGCACCACCGCCTCTACCGCGGCGGGGTCACCCGCCTGCGCCGCGCGAACCGCAGCGGCGGAGACGTCGATACCACCTCCCGATTCTCTCACAGCGCTCCGTGACGGCCCGTGTAATACCTGAGACATGACCGGTAAGGAATGTGTTTACCTCCCTTGCGGAAGGGGGCCAGGAGCCCCAAACTGTATTAGTTTTATGATACAGTCACCACGTGGAAGCACCGGGCTGCGCCAATGTCCTCCCTGGGGTAGGCTGGTCGCGGCTGCCGCACTCGTTGCGGTTCTGGGCTGCAGTCCCGACTCCGGCCCCAGACGACCGGGGGAGCCCGTCCAGTGGCCCGTTTCCGTCGAGCCTGCCTTGGCTCTTGGCGTGGTGGAGGGGGACTCCATGTGTCAGTTCTTCTCCGCCAGCAGCGCGGTTCGTTTCGGCGACGGGTCCGTGGTGGTGGCCAACACCGGCACGGGAGAGTTGCGCCGTTTCGACGCCCGCGGCCGCTTCGACTGGCGGGCCGGGGGTCGCGGCGGCGGGCCCGGCGAGTTCGGGTCGTTGGTCCGGATCTACCCCCATATGGGCGACTCGATTCTCGCCTTCGACCATTCCCGCCGCATCTCGGTCTTCGACCCACGAGGCACGTTCGCCCGCTCGTATCAGATGGCGTACGACCCGGAGAATCCCTTTCCCCTGGACTCCTGGCTCTACCTGAAGAATTGGGTTGAAGGCCCGTTGGACTCCACCGCCCGTGCGCCCCTTAAGCGGGCGCTGGACCGACTGCCTCCGCTCCCCGCGGGGCAGACCTACCGCTTCGTCCGGGTGGACGACCGGGGGCTCCTCTGGTCACGAGAGCCCCTGGGCACCACCCCATTGGCGCAGGGTTGGACGGTGTACGACTCCACCGGTGCCCAACTAGCCCGCGCGGACACGCCATTGCGGTTCGACGTCTATCAGATCGGGCAGGACTTCATCCTCGGCCGGTGGCGCGACGAGGACGACGTGGAGTTCATCCACGCCTACGAGTTGACCAGGACCCCGGCGACGCCGATTCGGGTCCCGCCCCAGGAGGTGGTGGCCGGCGAGTTCGAGGAAATCGACACGGAGGAGTTCTTGCTTTTATTCCGTAGTACGCTGAGAAATCTCGTCACCGCCCAGGAGCGCCACTACGCGTACAACTCGACGTACACCCGGAATGTGACGGATTTCGAAACCTTCGATTTCGGCGAGATCATGCTGGATATCGTGTCGGCGGATCGCCGGGGATGGGTGGGGGTGGGTTCACATCCCAGGTTCCCCCATATCTGCGCCATGGCGATCGCTTACCACGTACCGCCCGGCTGGACGGAGGGCATGCCCCTCTGTGCGGAAGGACAAACGTAACCCTATTTGATCTCCACCCCCGCGGCCTTCTCGATCTCCTTCACCAACTCCACGTGATCGGCCTCTTCGCCGAGCGCCTCGCGCCCAGCGGCGAACGCCTCCTTCGCCGCCCGAATGGCCCCGCTTGCCACGCCGTTGTCCTCGAGAACTTTCACGGCCACGCCGAGGTCCTTATCCAACAGGGCCAAGCGAAAAGTCCTGAGCCACGCGCGGCTCGTCACCCGCTCTGGAAAGAGGTTTTCCGTGACGTTGGAGCGGCCGCTGGAGGCATTGATTACGTCCAGTGCCACGTCGGCCTTCACGCCCAACTTCACGAGCGCAGCCAGGCCTTCCCCCGCGGCCTGGATGTTGACCGCCAGGAGGGCATTGTTCACGGCCTTGAGGGCGTGGGCTGCACCGACGGGGCCGACGTGCTCCACCTTGCCGGAGTAAGGAGCGATGATCTTGCGAGCCTGACCAACCCACGGCTCCTTGCCCCCCAACATGACGGTGAGGTTGCCGGCCTCCGCACCCGCCGTTCCGCCGCTCACCGGCGCATCGACGAAGCCCACGCCAAATGCCAGCAACCGCGCCGCCGCCTTCCGGGCCCCTGCGGGATCACCCGACGTCGCGTCCACGAGGATCTGTCCCTCTCGCCATCCGCCACCGATGGCGTGGATGACCTCCAGCACGATGGCCGACGTGGGCAGGCACATGATGACGGCATCGCTCCGCTCCACCACCGCCTTCGGGGACTCCGCTGCCGTGGCGCCCGTCTCGGCAGCAAACGAGATCGCCTTGTCCTGGGTGCGGTTCCACACCACCGTGGGGCCGGCGCCCGCGATGTGGACTGCCATGGGCCGACCGATCGCTCCGAGTCCGATGAACCCAACACGCTTTGTCATGATGTTCCTAACGGTGTTTTCAGAAACCTGCTTCGCACTCTCTGCATCAACCTACTGATGCGACACGGGAGCCCGCCACCGATCCCACGGCTTCGTAATCTCCCGGTCACTACCAGCAAAAAGCGACGGCCAGGAAGAATCCAGCCGCCGCTCGTTGACCTCCCACAAAATCCCGTCAGGCCGACAGCATCCGCTTTCGCAGGATTTTGAGGCGCCTGCGCAGCGAGCCATCCATCACCCGGTCACCGATCCGGACGATCACACCGCCCAACACGCCTGGATCCTCGCGGAAGTGGGGAATGACTTCCTTGCCCAGCACGGCGGCGAGACTCTCCCGCACCGCACTCTGCAACGATTTGTCCGGTGTACGGGCCAGAACGACGCTCGCGTGAACGCGATCGAACTTCAAGTCCAATAGCTCCAGGTATTGTCGGGCAATCGCAGGAATGATCCCCTGCCGGCCACGCTTGACCACAGCAGCCAAGAATCGAATGAACGAATCCGGCGCGAGGTCCTTCAGCGCGCGGCCCAAGAGCTGCTGTTTGGCAACCTTGGTGACACGCGGGGACTCCAGCGCCATCCGAATGGACTCGTCTGCTTCGATGGCTCCACCTACGCCCTCGATCAAGTCTCCGAACCGTTCGGACTCGCCGGTGCGCTCGCCGAGCTGAAACAGCGCCTCCGCATAGTTGCGGGCAATCGTCGGCTCTCTCACCGCTAGTGCTCCAGCGAGTCGAGATACTCGACCACCAGCTTGCGATTCGCCGCATCGTCGAGATTGGCATCGATGAGACGAGACGCAGCCGCCAGGGACAGATCCACCGCTTCCCGCCGCAGCTCGGCGATCGCCTTCTCCCGTTCGGCCACGATTTCACGTCTGGCACGATCCAGGATCTGCTCCTGCTCGTGCCGCGCCTTGGCCAGCAGGCTTTCGCGCTCCTTCTCGGCCACCGCTTTGGCCTCGTTGATGAGCGCCACAGCCTCTTCCTTTGCGCCCCCCAACAGCCGTTTATGCTCGTCCAGGGCAGCCAGGGATTCGGCATTCATTCGCTCCGCCTCGTCCAGCTGCTGGGCGATCTTGCGCTCGCGCGCTTCTGTTGCCGACACGATGGCCGGCCACGCGTACTTCTTGAGCACGAAGAACAGCGCGATGAAAATCAGCCAGGTCCAGAAGATGAGCCCGAACTCCGGGTCGAACGGCGAATCAGGTCCGTGGCTTTCTGCTTCCTGGAACAGAGCGAGCAACATCAAGTGCATGGTACGCGGCTACGCGAGCTTGAACAGCAGCGCGAACACGAGTGCGATGATCGTCGCGCCCTCGAGCAGAATCGCAATCAGCAGCGCCGCACCGCGGATCTCTGCACCTGCTTCCGGCTGCCGGGCGATAGCCTCGGCCGTGGCACCACCAATGCGGCCCAAACCGATGCCCGCCCCGATGATCGCCAGACCCAATGCGAGGGCCGCACCAAACAGCGCGTAGGTTTCCTTGGCTGCCTCGACTGCTGCCTGCGTCTCGGTCAAGGTCTCTTGCAACAGCATCATCATGTCGATCATTTCACATCTTCCTTATTCCTCTACGGGAGATGTCAGATTGTTGCGCCTCCCGCATCGAGTACCGTCTCTCCCGAACGGCCTCTCCGCGGCGACCCGCCAACGGCCTCTCGACCAGCGGGTTTCTCCGGCCACTCAGCCGGGTACGAAGTTCACGATGCGAGACGCAGCACCGTGTTCACTGCCTACTAGTGCTCGTGCTGCATCAACCCGATAAACACCGAGGTCAGCAACGCGAACACGTATGCCTGCAAGGCGGCGACGAACATCTCCAGCATCATGATGCCCATGATCAGCGCCGCTGTCCCGACACCGATTCCCCAATTGAACACCGGAAGCTGCCCGAACAGAAAGATGATTCCCATCATCGACAGGATGACCAGATGCCCGGCGGTCATGTTTCCGAACAAACGGACGCACAGCGCAAAGGGTTTCACCAGCTTCCCCAGGATCTCGATGGGTGCCATGAACAGCGACATGGCCACCGCGCCAACCCCCGAGAGCCCCGGGACACTGGGAAAGATCGTCCGCAGATACCCAAGCGGACCCAGCTTGAGCAAGCCGCTGATCTCAATGACGAGGAACGACATGATCGCCAATCCCGCCGTCACCCCGACATTGCCCGTCGACGTCGCCCCGTGCGGGATCAACCCCATCAGGTTCATGTACAGGATGAAGAAGAACAACGTCATTACGAAGGGAGCGAACTTCGCCCCGTCGTGACCGATGTTGGCGATCGCGATGTCGTTCCGCACGAACAACACCATCGCCTCGATGGCGTTGCCGAACCCCTTTGGGGCATTCTCGCCGGCGCGCTGCTTTTGGAGCTTCTGCCCCGCCACCCGCATCGTCAGGAACACCAAAAACGCGGCGACGAGCATGAAGAACACGTGCCGCGTCGGTGTCAGATTCACCGTAAGCGGACCGAGATGAATGTCCGACCACCTATGCCACTCGAACACGAAATACGGCTCGATGCCGATGGAATACCCGTCGGCCGCATGGTGGAGCACCATCTCGCCGATGTTCAGAGGTTCTTCTTGTATCACTTGAGGAAGCGCATCTCCGTGAATAACAGGGGGATCAACACCCCAAGATATGCGAAAGCCGATGGAACCGGCGGAAACAGGTCCCGGTCAACGAGCACGGCAACCAAGAACAGCACCACCCCACCCATACGGAAGCCCATACCGATTCCCCAGCGACCCATGAACTTACTAAAAGGATCCCCTCGAACTGGTCTCACCACCGCGACGGCTCCTACCTGTATCGCGGTCGCCAGGCTTCCGAAGACCACACCCGGCACAACCGCCGACCGGCCCCAGAACACCGAGAGAACCCCGGTCATTACCGCCGTCACAGCGGCTCCAAACATCGCGAGTTTCAGCTGGGGCCTTTCTTCTCTTCCCGCTCGCCTTTTTGGTCTTCGATCTCGGCCTGGATCTTCCAGTACACGTTGAGGAAGCCCATCACCGCTCCTACACCAGTCCCCAAAAGCGTGAAAAGAGGCGTCAGGTGCAGCCAGCGATCGACTGCCAACCCCGCCAGCATGAAGAGGATGATGGCTGCGGCGAACGCCCCGCCAAGCCCGACGAGCTTGTATTCTCTACCTATGCCCGGAGGACCCCGCCGCGCGTGTTTGGACTCCATGAGCCGGTCGGAAATCTACCGCTTGTGAAAAATTTCGCAAGCAACACAGGCTGGCCGAATGTCCGCATGCTGGCTACGATTTACGCCCTCTTCTTCGCCACCGAACAGGCAACATCGCGCCGCGCCGCTGCGTAAGATTGTTGCCGCCAGGCTGCCCCTTTTCGAGGAATGACCTTGACCGCAGAACCAGCCATCCAGGGCAACGACGTCGAACTGCTCAACCAGCTCGCAACCGCCAAAGCCAATCTCCTGAGGCAGGTGGGTCGGCGCATC
The DNA here is from genome assembly GCA_039589615.1 of Gemmatimonadota bacterium. GTDB lineage: Bacteria > Gemmatimonadota > Gemmatimonadetes > Gemmatimonadales > GWC2-71-9 > B3T1B10. Next base: position 24,425 of record JBDHHA010000019.1, on the reverse strand, counting down.
GTTGGCCAGCACCAAGTGCTCGAAGGCATCCTGACGGCGATCCTCTCCCAGGGCCACACGCTTCTGGTGGGAGTTCCCGGCCTCGCCAAGACTCTCATGGTATCGACCCTGGCGGACGCCCTCGATCTCAAGTTCTCGCGGATTCAGTTCACGCCGGACCTCATGCCCGGAGACATCACGGGCACGGAGATCATCGAGGAAGACATCAAGACCGGGAAGCGCGCCTTCCGGTTCGTGCAGGGACCCGTCTTCGCCAACGTCGTGCTTGCCGACGAGATCAACCGGACTCCGCCCAAAACCCAGGCCGCCCTGCTCCAGGCCATGCAGGAGCACGAGGTCACCGCCGCCGGCACCACGTACCACCTCCCCGAGCCGTTCTTCGTGCTCTCGACGCAGAATCCCATCGAGCAAGAGGGGACCTATCCCCTCCCGGAGGCCCAGCTCGACCGTTTCATGTTCGAGCTCAGGGTCGAGTATCCGAGTGTGGACGAAGAGGAGGAGATCGTCGAGGAGACCACCGGGGAGGACGTTCCCGCCATCACTTCCGTGCTCGACGGGCCGGACCTCATCACGATGCAGCACCTGGTGCGCCGCATTCCAGCCCCGAAGACGATCGTGCGAGCGGCGGTTCGGCTCGCACGGATGACCCGGCCGAACTCGGACGATGCCCCGAGCCTGATCAAGGAGTACGTCGATTGGGGGGCCGGCCCCCGGGCCTCACAATACATGGTGTTGGGGGCAAAGGCCCGTGCGGCACTGGACGGTCGGCCCATGGCCGATCTGGAGGACCTCCAGAGCGTCGCCCTCGCCGTCCTACGGCACCGGTTGATGGTCAATTTCGCCGCCGAGGCTGCGGGCCGCTCGGCCCAAGACGTGTGCAGCGAGCTCATCCAGGAGGGCGCCTGGATGGCCGCCGAAGCCTAGCGCCTGGCGGTCCGAAACCAGGCTGCGTCGTGGAACGCCGCGACGCGCACGGCCTCCCACTCCCGGCGGATCCTGTCCATGTCGATGGTGCCGTACCCCACATCCTCCGACGTTACAGCCATGCTGCCGAATCCCACGATCCTGTTGCCGTGGCGGGCCGCCAGCAACTTGGACGCCCGCTGCATGACCCCCTGGTACAACACGAGGGACGCCCGCTGGATGCGGGAGCCCTGGGAGTAGGGCTCGATCTCCGCCGCGTACACCAGGTTCTCCAATGCCTGGATTTGGGCCCGCACGAGTGACGGGTCGATCCGGCTCGCCACCTCTACCCTCGCCTCGTGCAGCTCCCCCCCTCTGTCACCCATCTTCAGCAGGAAGCGATACCCGCCCCACCCCGCTCCCGAAAGGACGATGAGCCAGATCAGGGCGGTGACGGGGGAGATCCGCCAGAACGAGGTCCGGGCCATCGCGCGGGGCGCGGCGGACGCCACCGCCGCGGTCTCCATGCAGCGGGGGCAGGCCCGTTCCCGGTCGGGGCGATAGTAGGTCCCGTGGACGGGGCAGCGTACGGATTGGCTCGGGGTTTCGGTCATTGGGCACCTCCGGCGGGCCCTGCTCGACCCGCTCACCTCGGACGTCCGAGATCTCATTCGACATTCGCCATGAGAACATATGGGAATGGCTCCGAAGCGGGCGTGAGGAGGGTCACGACCCCACCACCGGCTCGTGGGGCCGGTCGGACGGCTCATCGCCACTTCAAACCAGCCGTTTGAAGGCTAAGTTTCCGTTCATGACCCTGGCGCTGCCCGTCATCGAAGAGAACACACTCAGCCCCGACCAGATCACGGAGATGTACGACGAGATCCGAGATCTGGCCCAGACCCGGAATGCGGTCATCCTGGCCCACAACTATCAGCGACCCGAAGTTCAGGACATCGCCGACTACGTGGGTGATTCCCTGGGACTCTCGCGCCAGGCCGCCGAGACCGAGGCGGACGTCATCGCCTTTTGCGGTGTCCATTTCATGGCAGAGACAGCGGCCATCCTGTCGCCCCAGCGCCGGGTGCTCCTCCCGGACCTCCGGGCGGGGTGCTCGCTGGCAGCCGGCGTCACCGCCGAGGACGTCCAGAAGTGGAAGGCGGAGTACCCTGACTACGTCGCGGTGGGATACGTCAATACGACGGCGGACGTCAAAGCCGAATTGGATTACTGCTGCACCAGCGGCAATGCCGTGGCCATCATCGATGCCATCCCCGAGGACAAAGGGATTCTGTTCCTGCCGGACTTTTTCCTCGGTGCCCACATCAAGCGCTTGCGGCCCGACCGGAAGGTGGAGGTGTGGATGGGAGAGTGCCACGTGCACAAGGAGATCAATGCGCGGACCGTGAACGCCCGGCGCTGCGAGCACCCCGGTGGTGAGGTGCTGGTGCATCCGGAATGCGGGTGCGCCGGGCAGCTCATCTACGAGACCGGACTCGGCGACATCGACGCCAGCGCGGTGCACATCGCGTCCACCGAAGGCATGATCCAGTTCGCGAAATCCACTCCCGCCACGACCATCATCGTGGCCACTGAAATCGGCATCCTGCACCGGATGAAGAAGTTGGCGCCGGACAAGGAGTTCGTGCCTGCCGATCCCAACGCCGTATGCGAGTACATGAAGACCATCACGCTGGAAGGACTGCGGGACTCGCTACTCCACGACCAACACGTGGTGACGGTGCCCGAAGAGATCCGGGTCCGGGCCAAGCTGGCCCTGGACCGCATGGTCAGCATCGGCTGACACCGCACGGCCTACCACGACGTCTTTGATTCGATGATCGAGATCGTCCAGGGTGACATCACCCAGCAAGAAGTCGATGCCATCGTGAACGCCGCCAACAACACGCTGTTGGGTGGGGGCGGCGTGGACGGTGCAATTCACCGGGCCGCGGGCCCGGCGTTAGTGGAGGAGTGCCGGACCCTGGGCGGCTGCCCCACAGGGGAGGCTCGCATTACCGGCGCCTACCAACTCGCAGCGAAACACGTGATTCACACCGTGGGCCCGGTGTGGAGGGGGGGAACCCGCGACGAACCCACACAGCTCGCGAGCTGCTACCGCAACTCCCTCGCGCTGGCCGCCCAACACGGCGTGCAGTCGATCGCCTTTCCCTCGATCAGCACGGGCGTATACAGTTACCCCGTCGGCAAGGCTGCCAAGGTGGCGGTGGCAACCGTGCGAACGTGGCTGGACGACCCCGGTTCCATCGAGCTAGTGCGGTTCGTGTGCTTCAGCGCGGAGGATCTCGCCGCGTACGAGAAGTTGGTGAGAAGTGAGCCGTAGACTCACATCTCGCCCCCGGGATACCTCCAGCAATCCGGTCCCGTGTGTCTCGTATCGGCCAAGTGAAAGATCTTCCACCCGTCCTCCATCTTGAACATCTGGAAGGCATCGATGCCGCAGTGGCTGAACTCACCCCGAATGAGGATATCGTACTTCGTCCACACCTGAGCGAGATTCCCGTCGATTTGGACCTCCCAATCCCACACTCGCTCGTCGGCCGTTCCCTCAAACCGTGTGATGCTCATGGCAAAGTCGGCCGCGTCCGTGTAACCCACCGTTCCATCTCGACCCAATCCTGCCAACCGGGCCCCGTCGGTAAAGACGCCACGAATCTTGTCCGCGTCCTTCTCCCGCATTCCGTCGAAAAGATCGTGGACCACCTGGACGACGGCCTCGACCTCGGCCTGGTCAGCACCCTGGGGCGTTTCGGCCGGCGGCTGGTAAGCAAGGACGACCGCGACAAGCAGCGTCGCACCCAACGGCGTTGAAAAACGCTTGGTCATTGAACCCTCCGGTGAATTGACACTTCCTCCGACCAAGAGCATACTCTCCCGCGTCACAATCGGCTACATCATGACTGCTCTCGTAATCTCTCCGGCTGAGGTCCGCCAACTGCTCCCGATGGACGTGTGCGTCGATCTCATGGCGGACGCCCTGGCTACCCTCGGACGCGGCGAGGCGGTGAACCCGCTCCGCAACGGTATCCGCCTCCCCAATGACCTCGGCATCCTCGGTATGATGCCCGGTTACATGGCCACCCCCCACACCTTGGGACTCAAGGTGGTGGCGGTGTTCCCCGACAATCATGGGACGGAGTACGATTCCCACCAGGGCGTGGTCGTCCTGTTCGAGACGGCGCACGGGATGCCACAAGCCATCCTCGATGCGAGTGAAATCACGGCCATTCGCACCGCCGCTGCCACCGGAGTGGCGACGCGACTCCTCGCCCGGGAAGACGCCCGCGTCCTCGCCATTCTGGGCTCCGGCGTACAGGCCCGAAGCCACATCGAGGCGATGCGCGTCGTGCGCGACATCGAGCGTGTTCGAGTCTACAGTCCCAACGCCGACAACCGCGACCGGTTCGCTCAGGAAGAGGCCGAACGGCACGGCATCGCCGTCGAGTCAACGGCGTCGCCGCGGGAAGCCGTGGACGGCGCCGACATCATCTGCACCACGACCTCCTCCCGGGACCCCGTTCTGGAGGGCGACTGGATTCCCGCCGGGTGTCACGTCAACGCTGTAGGATCCAGCGTGCGTTTCACCCGGGAGTTGGACACCAACGCCGTGGTGCGGTCGCGGCTCTTCGTGGACCGGAGGGAATCCGCTGTCAATGAAGCAGGTGACCTCCTGTTCCCAATGGAGGAGGGAGCGATCACCGACGATCACATTGTGGGTGAGATCGGAGAAATCCTCCTCGGCGCGCTACCCGGACGGCAGTCGCCTGAAGAGATCACCCTGTTCAAGTCGCTCGGCCTGGCGGTGGAAGATCTGGCCGCCGCCCACTACGTGTACCAACGAGCTGCCGCGGAGGGGATCGGAACGCCCGTGGAGCTGGGAGGCATCAAGCATGCACCCACTTGAGCCGGTCTCGCTGGCGGATGTGATGGCGGCCAGAAACCGGATCGCCGGCAAGGCCCATCGCACACCGCTCGTCCGCCTCAACGTCGACACCGCTGCGGACATCTACCTCAAGCTCGAGAACCTCCAGCCAATCGGCTCCTTCAAGATACGTGGCGCCGGGAACGCGATGCTCAAGCACAAGCGCGCCGCACTGGCCAAGGGTGTCTACACCGCGAGCGCGGGCAACATGGCACAGGGTGTGGCCTGGAACGCCAAGCAAATGGGCATTCCCTGTCACGTCATCGTTCCCGATAGCGCTCCATCGACCAAACTGGACGCCATCGAACGACTCGGCGCCATCCCCATCAAAGTCGCGTACGACGAATGGTGGCGTGTCATCGTCACGCACCACTTCCCGGGGCTCGATGCCCTGTTCATTCACCCTGTGAGCGATACCAATGTGATGGCCGGCCACGCCACGATCGCCTTGGAGATTCTCGACGATCTGCCCGATGTGGATGTGGTGCTGGTGCCCTACGGTGGCGGTGGCCTGAGCTGCGGCATCGCCTCCGTCATGAAAGACCTGCGGCCAAGCACGAAGGTCTTTGCCTGTGAGGTGGAGACCGCTGCGCCTTTTGCCGCGTCGTTGGAGCGCGGCGAAGCCGTAGAGATCGAACGGACGGCGACGTTCATCGACGGCATCGGCGGCAAGAGCGTGTTGAAGGAGATGTGGCCGTTGGCCAGAGATCTGCTTGCCGGCTCCTTGGTCACCTCGGTCGACCGTATTGTCAAGGCGATCCGGACGCTCGTGGAACGCAACCGCATAGTGGCCGAAGGGGCGGGCGCCGCGCCCGTGGCCGTCGCCCTGACCGGTGACGCCGGCAGCGGCAAAATCGCCTGCGTCGTTTCAGGGGGAAACCTCGACTCCGCCAGGCTTGCGGCAATTCTGCGAGGCGAAACCCCTACCTGACGATCTCGTCGAGCCGCTCACCGTCCAGGTCGTCGGGATAATTCACGCCCAACAACGCCGCGATCGTCGGCGCGATATCCACCGTCCGAACCCGCCGCTCATGCCAGCCGGCCGCAATGCCCGGGCCCCAAAAAACGAGCGGTACATGGGTGTCGTACCCGTAGGGGCTTTCGTGCGTCGTGCCTCCCTCTTCCATCCGGTACAAGTAGTGCTCCTTGTAGCGGATGATGACGTCGGGCGCACGATTCGGATGAAAGCTCCGGAGGAACTGCTGCCGGAACGGGTCGTCACTGGATTCGAGGACGTCGTCGTAGGCAAAGGCATCGGCGACGTACGGTGACTCACAAAACTTGGCCGCGATATTGCGACGCACCCGCACTGCCGTGCGCTCCGGTACGGCGCTGCCAAACCGCATCACGATACCGTACGGCGACACCGTGACCCCCCGAAGCTCGTCGGTGAGATCCATGTCATCCAGCACCAAGCTGAGCGGCGGAAGGATGATCTCCTGTCTCACCAACCGGTCGATGCGCTGTGCATCAACACCTTCCCGTATGAGCTGCTCCGGCATCGTGACCACGCCGTGATCCGACGTCAGGACCACCGTGTAGCGTCCCTCGCCCACGGTCTTGTCCAGGAACTCGAGGAACTCCTTCACCATGCGGTCCAGCCGCAGATAATAATCCTCGACTTCTTGACTCCTCGGACCGTAGCGATGGCCGATGTAGTCGGCCGCCGACGCCCCGACGAACAGCAGATCGGGGATATCATCCTTGCCGATCTCCTCGTTCTTGATGAGCCGCTCGACGAAGGCGAACGTTACTTCGTCTGCCCACGGAGTACGTTTGAGCTCGTCGTAGTACTGCGCCGGATAGCGGGCAAGCGGCTTCGAGTCGTCGTCTGCGGCCCACCACGCGGAGCTGTCGATGAGCTGGTCGATGCGGTGTGGAAACGTGATGTGGACTCCGTCAGCCTCCGCCGGGAAACCGTCTTCCCGCGACGCGGAGTATTTTTCATCCGGCAAGAGATGCGTCCAGCTCTTGGAGTAATAGGAGTCCACGAGGGCATCCTCGTTGAACTCCCGTACCCAGTCCGGTAGCGAGGACCGGTAGTAGGTGGACGTGACGAACCACCCTGTTGCCGCGTCGTACCAATACGCATCGTCGGGATGCCGGCCACCCATGGTGATGGCCGAACGGTCCTTCAGGGTGACCGCGTAGACTTTGCTCTCGGGGGACTCGTCTTTGAGCCAATCGCCCAGCGCATCGTGCAACATGTTCTCGGGCGATCGCCCTTCGAGGCCGGGGCGCCCAAGGATCGGTGAGGTGGGGTCTACAACGGCGTATACGTTGTTGCGTTCTTCCCTATCCCACCAACTGTTCGCCACAATGCCATTGCGGCTGGGATGTACGCCCGTGGCGATCGTGGCATGGCCGGCGGCCGTGGACGTGAAGAAATGGTCGTGATGGGCCTCGGTGTACACGGCTCCCTCGCTCGCGAGGAAGGCGAGTCCTCCTTCATAAAGTGAATCGAACCGCGTCAGGAAGTCGAATCGCATCTGGTCCACGACGAGCACGACGACCACCTTCGGTGGCTCCGTTTGGGCCTGTGCCTCTCCACACCAGGGGAGGACATAACCCAGGAGCAGCGCAACGCACAGCGAGGACCGATGGTGCATATCCGACTTCTTCCGTTGAGGGGTCGCCGATTCCGGCCGGAGGGGGCGGAAACCAGAAGCTATTCCTCGGCAAGCCGGGTGACAAGCGGTACGGGCTCCGCATCCGACTGCCCCTACCATATTATAGGTCAGGAACCCCACCCTGTGTTCCAACGGCGGGGCCCCTCGGCACGGCACCCTCGCGCCCCGCGGCCCCCGAAACACTGGTTGCACGGGCGCATCGCCCCTAATTTCCAGTACCCAACCCACGATTTCGAGGGAACCTACCATGATGCAGGCCCGCCACATCTCACTGCTCCTTGCCACCGCGGCATTTGCCGCGTGTGCGCCCAGCGACGGAGACACCGAGGGGAGTCAAACAGCTCGAGGTGCCGAAGCGGCAACCACGGTCGTCCTCGAGACCACCATGGGCCGCATCGTCATGGAACTGAATCGGGCGAGGGCTCCGGAGAGCGTGCGGAACTTCCTGCGATACGTGCGCGGGGGGTTTTATGACGGACTGGCGATTCACAGGGTCCAGCCCAACGTGATCCAGACGGGTTCGTACACGGCCGACCGACGGACACGCTCGGTCCCCGATGCGGTTCCCATCATCAACGAAGCCGACAACGGCCTCAAGAACGTGCGCGGTGCGGTGGGCATGGCCCGTGTCGCAGATCCCCACAGCGCGACGAACCAGTTCTTCATCAACGTGCAGGACAACGCGGGATACGATTTCACCGCCAAGACCGTCGCCGGTTGGGGGTACGCGGTGTTCGGGCAGGTCACTGAGGGCATGGACGTCCTCGATGCGATCGCCGCGGTACCCACACGCATGCAGGGCAGCTTTCCGGCCCCTATCGATCCGATCGTGATCGAACGGGCGTACGTGTCTGAGGGAAGCAAGAACTGATGGACACCGTCCCGTTCAAGGTGCACGACCCCGACGCGATGCTGACCGAGACCGAGGGCCTCATGCAGGTGTACGAGGACGGACTGTCGCTTCAACTGGAGACCCGCGACGCCATCATCGGCCATTTCAAGCGCACGGGTGGGATCCACATTCCCCTGGATGAGATTTCCTCGGTCGACTTTCGAAAGCGGTGGTATGGCACATCGTTGATCATTCAGGTGCGGAACATCGAGGTGCTCCAGGGAATGCCCGGGAGCAAACTCGGTCAAATCCGGTTGAAGTTCAGGCGACGGCACCGGGACGCTGCGGAGGACTTGGCGGGCATGCTCAAGGACAGCCTGTACGACCTCCAGCTCGATTGGGAAGAAGAATTGGACCAGAGGGCCCTGGACGGAGATTGAAAGTGGTGTAGCGTCGGCAGGCCTTGCGCTTTATGCTGAACGAGTGAACACCCTGTCACTGACGATCCCGCTGATCCTGTGCACGATCCTTGCCGGCTGCGGAGGTGGCGCGCCGCCGCCGGAGCCTGCCCCGACACCGGCGACACCAGCGACGCCCCAGCCCGCTCCTCCGCCGCCCCGGGTGGACTTGGAACCGCTGTGCCGCGGCCTCGCGAATTCCTATGATTGCGGCCAGGCCATTGAGCGACACCAACTGAGGCGGCCACCCCAACTCTTCTCCCGCGCCAGAGACACACTCGCCGTCCACCTCGCCGATCATCAACGAGCAACTTTCGTCGACAGGGACGTGGAGAACGAGACCGGCGTGGCGTACACCTACCGCGAGTTCATTCCCGGAGCGGCGTACCACCTCATTCAAGCCCACCTCTACGAGGGCACGGCCTTTCTGCTGATTGGACATCGGACGGGGGACGTCGCACGGCTCCAAGCGCTCCCGGTCTTCTCACCTGACATGGGCCGGTTTGCCACCGCATCCGAGGACCTCGAAGCCCGGTACAATGCCACCGAGATTCAGATCTGGCGCATCACCCAACGTGCCACGGTCCTGGAGTGGAGTCACGAACCGGCCGGAGACCCCGTTGCGCTCACACCCGACGCTTGGGGGCCCACCAACCTTCGGTGGATCAGTTCCACCGAGATCCGGGTACAGAAAGTCACCTTCGACCCAGAAACCCTCCTGCGGGCTCTCGGCGACGACGTGGTCATTCGACGGATTGGCGGCAGGTGGGCGATCCAGGGCAATCGCAATTAGGCGCGTTTCCTCGAGCCACGCAGAGACACTGATTTGAAGCCATCCCACGCGCGTGTACACCTACTGGCGCTGCTGGTCTTGGCGTGCGGTTCGCAACCGGAAAGCGCGACGAGACCCTATCTCCACTATGCCGCGCAATCGGCGGCCTGGCTTCGGTCGGTGGCGGTCCAGACCGACGGCGGCCTGGCGTGGCCCGACGACGCCCTGAGGCCCCAGGAGATCGGTCTGGGGATCGGGGAGGGCGTCGCCGGCAAGGTGCTGTTCTTCCTCGGCCTGCACGACGCCACCGGAGAGGAGGAATACCTCGCCGTGGCACGCGCCGGGGCAGATTATCTGCTGGCCACGATGCCGGAGGGGTCCGACGACTTGAACTCAGCCCGCACCGGCACCAGCATGTACACCGGTGTCGCGAGCGTCGGGTTCACACTCAATGAAGTCTTCAAGCGCACCGGCACGGAGCGTTACCAACGCGGTGCCCTGGACGCAGTCCGACTCATCCACGACCACGCGGCATCAGACAGCGAGGGCGTGTGGTGGTCGGTCTACAATGACCTCCTCTTCGGAAACGCTGGGACGGGACTCTTCCTCCTCTATGCGGCCCGCGAATTCCAGCACGATCCGTCGCGCGAGTTGGCCATCGCCGCCGGTCTGAAGCTGCTCTCTCGGGGCGTCCCCGATCGCGACGGGCTGACGTGGAAGTTCAGAGAAGACCGGGAATTCATCCTGCCGAACTTTTCCCACGGCGCGGCGGGGATCGGGTATTTCCTGGCAACCCTCTCTCGCGATACCGGCCGGCAGGAGTTCCTCGACGCGGCCTTGGCCAGCGCCCGCTACTTGGAGGCCGTCGCCAAGACGGATGGCGGCGTCTTTCTGGTTCCCTATGGGTGGCCCAACGCCGCCTGGAGCCAAGCGTACGACATCGGATGGGCCCATGGACCCGCCGGCACCGCGCGCTTCTTCTATCGCCTCTGGCAGATCACCGATGATCCAGGCTGGCTCGAGCGCGTTCACCAATCGGCCCGAGGCATCCTGGCCAGCGGGCTCCTCGACGGACCCGTCGGGGGAGACTTCGGCGACGAGCCGTTTAGGATCGACCGCCGGTTCGACCTCGGCGGCGTGGCGGAGTTTCTTCTCGACCTGTATTCCGTGACGGACACACAAGAGTACCTGGACGTGGCCAGGACGTTGGTGGAGCACATCGCCACGCGGGCCGCACACCATGCGAACGGCATCCATTGGCCCATGCCGCGGTACGACTTCATGGAGGACGGGGGCGCGCCGGCTGAGTTCACCGGGTATTTCTACGGCGCCGCGGGCCTCGGTCTGCTGATGCTCCAGTTGGACGCCCTGGATGAGGGCACCCACAGGCCGATGCCGCTGCCGGACAACCCCTTCGTGCACTGATCCGCGTATCCTTGTTCACGCCAGCGCGCGTCGCACATATTGGATACCCTGACACACCGGGGGAGTCATGCCGATGAGCGGGAGCAACGGGCTACATGTCGTCGTGGGGACAGGCGCTGTCGGGAGCGCGGTCATTCGCGCACTCGCGCAGCGGGGAGCACGTGTACGCGCCGTCAACCGACGTGGCGCTGCCGATGTGCCCGATGGCGTCGAGGTCACTGCCGGCGATGCGACGGATCACGACAGCGTAATCGCATCCTGTCGTGGGGCGTCCGTGGTGTATCACTGTGCGAATGCACCCTACACCGAGTGGCCCGCAAAATTCCCCCCGATCATGCATGGGATCATCGTCGGGGCGGAGACGGCCGGCGCGAAGCTGGTTTTTGCCGACAACCTCTACGGGTACGGGGCCGTCGCCGGCCCCCTCACCGAGGATCTTCCCTACGATGCGGCCGGCCCCAAAGGGCAGACCCGGGCGCACGTGGCGGAAACGCTCATGGAGGCCCACGCCATGGGGAAAGTGCGGGCAACCATCGGCCGCTCATCCGACTTCTTCGGCCCGGGTGTACGGCAGTCCCACATGGCCGAGCGCGTGTTCGAGCCACTATTGGCAGGCAAGCCCGCGAGTGTGTTGGGACGGTTGGATGTCCCCCACACGTACACCTTCATTGATGATTTTGCGGCTGGTCTGGTCACGCTCGGCGAACAGGACGCCGCGCTGGGCGAGGTGTGGCACATCCCCAGTGGCGAGACCGTAACCACCGGCCAGTTCCTCGACATCGTGTTCCGAATTGGGGGTCTCAATCCTGGGGCGCGCACGCTCCCCAAGTTCGTGTTCTCGATCTTGGCGCGCTTCCATCCCCTCTTGCGGGAGTTGAAGGAAACGCTGTACCAATTCGAGCAGCCTTTTGTGATGGATCACGGCAAGTACGAACGGGCGTTCGGCGCCAACCCGACGCCGCACGACGAAGCCATTCGCCGAACGATCGAGTGGTACCGTGCCGTGCGACGCGCCTCGCTGGAGTGAGCGAGGGCGTTACAGCACCCTATCGGTTGAGAGAGAACAACCCGGATCGCGGCAACCAGCGGGACCGTGGTTGGCCGCCGGTGTCGGCTCCCTCCTCAAAGAAGAAGCGCTCCTCGCCAAAAGCCGGGGTGAGGTCGTCGAGCCACGTTGCCGCCGTGTCATACTTGGCAAAGAACGTCTTGCCGACCAACGCCGGGTCCCTTGCCTGAATGAACTTCAGCACGAACACCTCTGCCCCGTGCACGGATGCGGTTCCCACGACCAGCACCTTGCCCGGCGTGGCCGACATCGACGGCCCGCGCACCGTCCGCCCCAGACCCGACACCCTCGCGTACGCCTGGCGGAAGATGTCGAGCGCCCGGGCGAGGGGCACCTCGAAATACTTCTTCGGGCCCGTGTCCCGTTCGACGAACACGTAATACGGCACGGCGCCAAGGCGCACCTGTCGCTTCCACAACTCGACCCACGTGTCGGGCGCATCATTCACGTGACGTATCAACGGCGCCTGACATCGCACCGTGGCCCCCGCCGACTGAATGCGGCGGATGGCTTCCTGGGCGATGGGCGTCTCCAGCTCCCGGGGATGGGTGTAGTGCACCATGATCGCGATGTGGCGGCCGGCTTCGGCGACGCGCTCGAACAACCTGAGCGCATCGTCAGCATCCGGATCCGTGACGAAGCGGTACGGCCAGTAGGCCGGAGCCTTGGTGCCGATACGAATGCTCAAGACGTGATCCAGCGCCGGATCCAACAGTGGCTCGATGTAGCGACGCAACAGTGACGTCTTCATCACCATCGGATCACCGCCGGTCAACAGGACACTGGTGACTTCGGGATGCACCTTGAGGTACGCTACGAGCGATTCCGCCTCGCGACTCGCAAACTTGAATTCGTCGATGCCGACGAACTGCGCCCAGCGGAAGCAGTATGTGCAGTAGGCGTGACACGTTTGGCCCGCCGCAGGGAAGAACAGCAGGGTTTCGCGGTACTTGTGCTGCATACCGGGCATGGGTTCGCCGTGCAGCTCCGGTACGTTCAGCTCAATTTGGCCCGCCGGATGCGGGTTCAAGGTGTGCTGAATCTCGCGAGCAGCCGCCTGGATGGTCTCTTCCGACGCCCGTCCGGCTACGAGGCTATACATCCTGCCAAAATCCTCACTGCTCAACATCGCCGGTTGCGGAAACGTGAGCTGAAACATGGGATCCTGCGGGATGTTCGACCAATCGATCAGTTCCTCGACGACGTAATTGTTGACTCTGAACGGCAATACCGCCGACACGGCCTTCATGGCGTTGAGATCGCTGGAAGAAAGCCGTGCGAGTTGGGGGATCTGATCGATATGACGCCGCGTAAACACCTTGAATCGACGGGCGTCTGGTTGGTTTCCTGGGATGTAGCCATTCTGAAGCGCCAGTGAGGTCATTCGTAGCTCTCTCGTGCTGAACCGATAGACACTCTCCTCGGACGTTCTGAATCATTCAGGTGTGAGACGTTGCTCACGCGCCCGTTCTCGGTTGTGGACGGTCTCCGGTCGGCGCGCACCACAAGGCGCCGCCCGCTGAACGGCTTATGCGTACCTACTACGACGGATCGAGAAAGGATAACGGCGACGTTCTTACTTCCCGTCGTCGCAGGGTATTAGACGGAAGCCACCGCACACATCGCGGTTTCGCCTCAGTAAGAATTGCTCATCGAAAGATAACCGTCAGGACACTTCGTCACCACCGGTGCAACAAGTGAGAGATGACGAGCTGCCATGTCCGCCACGACGTGTAATTGCTTTCTTCTCAAGGGGATACCCGTTGCCAACTGGGCAGCTTCATCGGACGCACGCATCTCGAGCCACCCCCTTCCTTGCCGGCCTGTGCGCTCCATCACTGCCAGAACGGCTTGCTCTGTTTCAATTGAATACGAATCTTTGAGGATCTGCGGAAGGCCCACGAAAGGAGCGTTCGATGATGATAGGTCGGAGGTTGTTGCAGACAGGGATCGTGGTAGGCGGCCTCCTGTGGATGCAGGCTGTCCCCACCCAAGACCTCCATGCCCAAGGGCTCTCCATCGGTTCCGTGACCCGTGGCACCACCAGTTCGGGAAAGCCCGCCTCGTTCCGGTTCAGGGCCGAGACGGCAGGAATCCTCACCGTCGTCGTCCGTTCCACTGATGAGAGCGATCTGGTCCTGTTGGTGACCGATGCCGATGGCCAGGTCCTCCCCGAAGGTCGGTCGGACCAGGACCTCGGCGGCGACAGCGGAGCCGAGCAGTTTGCCGTGACACTGCCCCGGCCGGGGACGTACCAGGTGCGGGTCGAGCCGTTCAGTTCGGGCCTTGCATCGTTCCGCATTGGCGCCTCCTGGCTCGGATTCCCCGATTTGGAGCAGCCTGGCGACACCGACGGGTCGCCCAGCATGGCGCGATCGATCACCATTCAGCAGAGCCCAATCATGGAGAGCCTCGATCCATCGAGTGGTGATCACTGGGATTGGTATTCCCTCCGGGCCGACCGTGCGGGGATGCTCACCGTGGCCACGCGGTCCGGCGACGGAGACCTCGTGTTGGAGGCCTTCAACGAAGGCGAATTCGCCGAGTCGGTGGAGCGCTCCGACCAGGACTTGCAGGGCGTGAGCGGCAACGAAGCCCTGACCCTCTCGGTCACTCCGGGTCAAGCGTTGTACTTCAAGGTCTCGATGTACGGGACCTCGGGGACCCAGACCTCGTATCGCCTGTCCGTCGGCTTCATACCCGACTGATGCCTGGGCCTGTAGGCGGATCCGGTCCGCCTGCGGGCCGTCGGCCCCTCCACGAGGGCCACGTGGCCAATCCCCCACTCTCCAGCCAGCGGCTGGTCGAGGCGTATTACCTCGCCACACCCCTATTCTTTGCCGCCGACCTGGGAATGGGGCTCTCGATCCGGGTCTCCGCCCTGGGGGATCCCGGGCTGCGATACCTCTACTACGCCTTCGCCCTGGGATGCGGGATCGTGACCCGGACCAGGCCGAGAGTGGCCCCGTTCGTGGGAATCGCCGAGAGTTCCATCAATGTGCTGCTCCTGGTCCTCTCCATCATGCTGCCGGTGTTCCAGCTCCCCGACCAGCTCTTGGCCGGCGAGGCCGTCACAATGCCCATCTCCGGCCTCAGGCTTGCCAATGTTGCCCTGTCAGGGACAATCCTGGTGGTCAGCTTCCACCTCCATCAGGCGGCCATTCTGAGCCGGCACGGGGATTCCTAAGCTTCTACTATAATTATAGTAGAAATCTTCAGATTAACCTTCCCGCCGTTGGAAGCATCTTCTAAACAGAGCAGCCGGGCCCCCTGGTACTGGGTATTGTGCCTATCATCACAGTTTTCAGCACCTTGGGAGTACACACTTAAGGTGGTGGTTCACCACCGCACCGGCCCCCGGAGGGTCGGAGTTTGCCTACAGCCGGGCCGAGGGAGATGGCATCAGACGACCAGGGCAACAGCCGTAAGAAACTCGATCTCGGAGCGAGCGACATGTGGTACCGCGAGCTGTTCGAGCAGGGTCTGGGGTACCTGTGTACTCACACGCTCGACGGAACGCTCCTCACGGCGAACCCGGCTGCGGCGGGGGCGCTGGGTTATGACCCCAACGAGCTGGCCGGTCAGCCCTTCGAACGGCTCCTGGCACCCAGCGTGCGCCATTTCTTCCCGCAGTATCTCGAGCGCCTCCGGTCCACGGGCAGGGCGAACGGTGTGTTGCGCGTGCTCTCCAAGGGTGGTGACGAGTACCTGTGGCTGTACCGCAACGTCGTCGTCGACGAACCGAGTAGCGTGCCCTACGTCCTGGGATATGCCCAGGACGTCACCGACCTGCGCAACACGATTCTCTCGGAGCGTCAGGCGGCGTCGGATTACCGAGCCCTCGTGGAGTACGCCGGCTATGGGATCTACCGCGCCACCATGGACGGTCGATTCCTCATGGTGAACCCCGCGCTCGTGGCGATGCTCGGCTACGAGTCCGAGGCGGAACTCTTAGAGGTGAACGTCGCAACGGACGTCTACGCCGACGACGAGGTGCGCGAACTCCTTGTGGAGCAGCACCGGAACGCCGACAGCATCGAAGAGTTCGAGACGAGGTGGCGGAGGAGAGACGACAAGATCATCACGGTGACCCTGAGCGGCCGTTTGGTGCGCAACTCACAGGGCACGCTCGAGTGCTACGAGATGTTCGCCAAGGACGTGAGCGAGCAGCGGGCCCTCGAGGAGCAATTACGGCATGCCCAGAAGATGGAACTCGTTGGCCAGCTCACCGGTGGAATGGCCCACGACTTCAACAATCTCCTCACCGTGATCCTCGCGAATGCCGCGCTGATCGGCGCCGCTTTGCCGGCCAACGCCGAGGGCACCCGCACCGATCTCGAAGAGCTAGAGGCCGCCGCCCGACGTGGCGGTGCAATGATCAAGCGTCTCCTCAGTTTCAGCCGCCGAGTGCAGTTCCCGCCTCAGCCCGTGGACATCGGTGAGCTGTTGCAGGAATTCGTCGCCACGCTGCGAAGACTGCTGCCGGAGACCATCGAGATCGCGGTCGAGAACGATCTGGCCCTCCCCCAGGTCCAGGCGGACCCCGGTGCCGTCGAGCAGATCGTGGTCAATCTGGCCACCAACGCCCGAGACGCCATGCCCGACGGCGGGATACTCCGCCTGGAGGCACGCCACGCCCGGTTGGATGCGTCGCATCGGGCCCAGCATGGATGGGGGAATCCGGGTCAGTACGTTCGTCTCTCCGCGACGGACTCCGGCACCGGCATGGATGAGGAGGTCCGGGTGAAGATCTTCGAACCGTTCTTCACCACCAAGGAGGCGGGACAGGGCACCGGCCTGGGGATGCCGATGATCTACGGGTTGATAAAGCAGCACGGCGGCTTCGTTGACGTCGAGAGCGAGCGGGACAAGGGAACCACCGTGCAGGTCTACTTCCCAGCAACTACCCAGAGGCCCGCGCTGTTCATGCCGGTACAGTCCTCGGAGGAACTCACCGGTGGGACCGAAACCATCCTCGTGGTGGAGGACGAGGAGCCCGTCCGGCGGGCGGCACAGCGGATCCTCGAACGCTTCGGGTATCGAGTCCTCCTGGCGCCCGATGGCGAGGAGGGACTGCAGGTCTATCAGGACAATCTGAACGTCGGACTCGTGATCACCGACGTCATGATGCCCAAGATGAACGGGTCCCAGCTGCATCGTGCCGTGCGAGAGGGCAACCCCGCCAGCAAGTTTCTCTTCATCAGCGGTTACAACGCGGAGGAACTCAAGAAGACCGTCCACATGGACCCCGCCGTGCCGTTCATGCAGAAGCCCTGGACGCCGACGGAGTTTCTCATCCGTGTGAGGGAGGTCCTGGATCAGGTGTAGCGCTATCTGTTGATACTCCTGAAATCTCCTTCCATCTCCGCAGTCAAAAGCCTGGTATCTCTCTGTCAATCAACGTGTTGACAATCGGTTGAATTTGGCCGTATAGGTTGAAGTCCGTCTCTCGGAGCACAGTAATGGAACGTCCGTTCCACCTGAGAGTGTTCGGACCGCCGGCACTGCTGGACCCTGACGGCCGGGTCTGGAAATTCCGCACAAAGAAGCAGTTGGCGCTGTTCGTGTACCTCGCCGTTCACCGCGCTGGCCCTGGAGCCTCCCGCGACCATTTGGCCGACATGCTGTGGCCCGATGTCGAGCAAAAGCGCGGTCGCCACTCCCTCTCCCAGGGGCTGTCCGTCATTCGGGCGATACTCGGTCCCGATGCCGTCTTGACCGTTGGGAACCGTCTTTCCCTGTCGGCCTCCCTCCAAACCGACATTGAGTTGCTGGGCCGAAACGGAGGGGTGGAGGCGGATCTCGACCACCCGCTTCAGGACCTCGAGGACTGCGCGGGCGCCGATTTTGCCCACTGGGTTGATGCTGCGCGGCAGAGGATCCTCACCGCAACTCGCGCCACGCTCTTGCGCGTGCTTCAGGAAGCCCGGACCCGGGGCGAAACGAGAACGGTCCATCAGCTGGCCGTTCGCTTGCACGCCGTGGATCCCTTCAGTGAGGTGGCCGTCCAAGCGTTGGCGGAACGTCTCCTCCTCGATGGCGACACCGGAGGGGCGAGTCGGATGCTGCGAGATTTTCTGGCACGCGCCGCGAGCCTCGAAAGCACCCCCAACCACGCCAACGTGCGCCGCCTCATCGAGCGCATCGAGTCCAACGCCATCCCCGTTACCGACATTCTGCCTGAGCGGCTGAAGCCGAGGTCCGCGGATACTGCCGAGCGCTTCATTGGCCGAACCCGTGAGTTCGGTGAGCTCGAAGCCGTGTGGGAGCAGGCAAAAGGGGGATCGCTGCGAATGTGTCTCATGAGCGGGGTCGCGGGCATCGGAAAAACATCCCTCATCAGACAGTTCGCCACGTCCATCGCGTCGCGAGGCAACCTCTCCCTCACCATCCGATGCGAAGAAGTCGGGAAGCTGGTTCCCTTCGCGGCCCTCGCCGACCTCATCGAGGAGTTGAGCAAGAACCCGTCCCTCAGCGGCACCGATCCTCATTGGCTCGCCGAGGCCAGCCGCATCGCGCCGGGCCTCAAGATGAAATACCCCGGTCTCCCAACGCCCGATCAAGCTCCTGGAGACTCGGTGCGCCTCCGGGTGGCGGAAGCGATGTATCGCATGCTGGAGACGGTGGCCGAGGGGCTACCGCTCCTCATCGCCATCGACGACTTCCAGCATCTCGATCAGGCGAGTCGAGACGTGCTGCACATCGTGGCGCGGCGGTTGTCGGACCATGCGTCGATGATCCTCGGAGCGGCCCGGCTCGAGGGATTCGACTCCGCCTCCCTGTCGGAGCGGCCCTCATCGGACTTGGGCACCTGGGATTCCAAGTTGGAGTTGTCTCCGTTGTCGTTCGAGGAGGGCAGCACGCTGGTTGCCGAGTTGACCCAAGACCTGGAAGGCGAGCCCCACTGCAGGCGGATCAGAGGGCGGATCGCAAAGCTCGCCGAGGGGAATCCCTACTTCCTCGAAATGCTCGTCTCGGATTGGAGGGCACACCGCGGTGAATCTCTGGCTGCCACCCAGGGTGAGGGAGGCCTCGCCAATACCAAGTGGCGGCCTCCGGACACTTTGCGGCTGACATTCTCGCGCCATTACGAGGGACTGCTGCCCTTGGGTCGGCAGATCTTCGAGCTGCTCGCCGTGGCCGGACGAGCCATGAACGCCTCGGAACTCGGCGACTTGCTGGGCATCGCCTCCAAGAAGGCGAGCCAAATCGTCCTGGAGATCATCGAACGCGGAGTCCTCCGGTTGGAGGGGGATGCCGTGTCG
Organism: Gemmatimonadota bacterium; assembly: GCA_039589615.1. Taxonomy (GTDB): domain Bacteria; phylum Gemmatimonadota; class Gemmatimonadetes; order Gemmatimonadales; family GWC2-71-9; genus B3T1B10. Next base: position 5,131 of record JBDHHA010000019.1, on the reverse strand, counting down.
TTCAAGAACGAGCTGCACCGAGCGTTTGTGTACTACGCCATGGCCGATGAGGCGCGGCGGTACCACCACGCGACTCTCGCTCGTGAGCTGGTCTGTGATGGGGAGTCGAATCCAGTGAGTTACCTGGAGGCTTCGAAGCATTTTGTGCAGGCGCGAATGACCAACGAAGCGATGGATGCGGCGGTGAAAGGGGCGGAGGATGCGGTGGGTCACGGTGCACCCCAGGAGGCGGAGCGGGCGCTACGGGATGTGATGAAGATCGTGGATGATCCTCCTCATCAAGCCATGCTGTTGCTGGGCGAGGCGTTGAATCAGCAGGGCCGCTACCGAGAGGCCGTCGAATGGCTCAACAGGATTCCACGTGACGCAACGCCTTCATTAGTCCTTGCCAGCAAGGCCGGCTTGTTCGCCGAGGCCATGGTCAGAGGGCGATTGGGTGATCATGACGAAATCGATACCGCTGTTCAACACAGCCTCAATATGATTCGAACCGCCGGTACCCCACTGGTATTGGCAAATGCAGTTCAAACTGCCGCTGAACTAGCCGGAGATGTGGGCGACCCTGTTGGCCTGGCGCAGGCCGAAAAGGAAGCTCGAAGAATCGCAGAAGATGAGATGGACCCTGAGGCAGTTGCCTTCGGCAACCTCACATCAGGGTTTTGCCTGTGGGCAAGGGGCCATTTCTTGAAGGCCTATGAACACCTCACGCACTCCGCCCAAATTCTCGAGAGGTTTCACCACCCCGCATTGTTGAGAGCTCTCAACGGACGTGCTTTGTGTGCAGCCGCATTCGGAGAGTTCACCATTGCCACAGACAGCTACAACCGGGCACTCCACTTGGCCGAGCGAACCGGAGATTATCCGGCTGCATGTAATTTCGCAGCAAACGCTGCCAATACTTACGGAAACCTCGGCCTGCTCGATGAAGCTGAGCGCCTCCTCGAGAAGGCTCAAAGGCTAGAACGAAAATCCGCTAGCAGTCGGTACACGTATACAACCTTCCTCAACCTTGGCACCCTGCGACTAATGCAACGCGACTTGGCCGGAGCAGAGAAGTCCTTCAAGCAGGCGCTGAATGCAGCCCAAAAGTCTAGGCTACATGCTCCCCTCGCGGGATCCCTCCTTGGGATGGCAGATGTCTCCTTGGCGAGAGGGTTTCCAGAGGACGCACTGAGTTTCATAGCGGAGGGCGAAACCGTCCTCAACGATTTGCCCGGACACGCAACCACGACCTACTTCGACTGCATGGCAAGGTTGCTAGAGTACCGCGCATGGCGCATTGGTGAGGCCCACCTCGTGGATCGTACCGACAGAGAGGATGATGCGCCTTTGATGTTGGCAGGTTTTGTAGAGCTTCGAATCTTCCGTGAATGGCGCCTAGAGCAGAACGGCCAACCCACCGGGCAGAGGCCAAACGCCCGTGACCTGATTCGTGCGACCGGGCTTGAGGGGTTGAGGTTGATCCTGGAGGCGGTTGGCATGTTCCCCTCGGTTTGAAGGGAGTAGTTGGAACAGAAGGACGGGTTGAAGTGCTAGGGACTAACCGGGCACCGGGGTCATGCTGTACGCTTGTCTCGCCCCAGCCCCTTGCCTTCAGATACGCCATCCATGCTTGGCCGCGGAATCCAACGCCGTCTGGGTTGGGACGCCTCGTCATCGCCTTGAACCGGCCCGTCTGCCGACAGAGCCCCGGTGTGGGCAATCTCTTGTGCCTCTGGCACTGGACGTTCCCTCAAAGCCTCTTCAATCACTAATGCCATGCGTTCATTTGTACAGAACAAATCAACTATCTTAGGATCAAATTGACGCCCCACCATTGACTGCAATTCCGCAAAAGCTGCTTCCCTCGAGAGAGCCGATCGATAGGGCCTCGTGGTGGTCATCGCATCAAAGGTGTCCACCACCGCAATGATCCTCGCTGCCAGCGGTATTTCCTGGCCCGACAGTCGGTCGGGATATCCACGTCCGCCGAAGGCTTCGTGGTGGTGTCGCACAGCATTTTGAACGTCACCACGCAAGCTGGAAACCGTCCCAATAAGCTCCGAACCCTTTACCGGGTGGGATTGCATGAGACGCACCTCCCGGGGTTCAAGCTTGCCCTCCTTGCGAAGGATCGGCGCAAACTCCTGGTAGATCTTGCCCAAATCGTGCAGCAATGCGGCTGTGCCGATTTGATGGATCTGCTTGGCAGACAGTCCAAGTTCCTCTGCAATGGTCCGTGCGAACCGCGACACCCTGACCGAGTGACCCGAAGTGTACGGATCTCGGGCCTCAATCGACTTCACCATCAACTCCAGCAGATCTCGATTCACCTGATCGAGTCTTATCGCCATTTGGTAGACATGGCGCACCAGGATCAGCGGAACCGCCACGATGATCAACCCGACGAATTCCAGCCTTACATACAGGAACACTACTAGCAGAGCCAGCGAGCTCGACACGAAGTCATACGGATGATGGTCGCCGACTAGTCGTCCCCAAACCTGGCGTATTCGAGATTTCGTGCTAATAGCAACCGCCAACGCAATTGCACCCTGATCAAGCGGAAAGAATACCGCGACTGCAACAATGAAGGCGAGGAGTTTTGGCTCAAACACGGTAATGGATGGCACACCGCCCAAGGCAACGTACACATACCCGCTTAACCCAACCGCGATGATCTCCTTGGCAGTATTGAATGCGATTTTTACAGCCGGTTTGCGCCGGAACAAGGTCTCAGAGATCAGCAGTGTGAACCCCGCCACGAGCATTGCCCAGGCCGGTCCGACTAGGAGAATTGCAGCTAAATACGGGATGAACGCGACCGACGTTCTGGAGGTTCCTACTCCCAGTTTGAATGACCCTGCTTCAGTCAGGAGGGCCAACAGTACCAGCGTCGCCGTGGCACTCAGGATGGATTCGGACCGCTCCCATGTAGCATTGGCTACCAGGTAGGCGGCAGCCGCGCATACCAGCAACACAAACAACTCGACTCTGGGAGGCTTGATCTTCATGAGTGAGGGAGGAGGCCCCGAAGCTGGTTACCAGGTGATCGAGCCGTTTGCAAACAAGCCCATCAAGAGCTCAAAGATCCACGGAGCCATGAGCGTCACCTCCTCTTCTGCCGTTAGGCTATTTGAGAAGTGGCATGCCTCGCTATGGCACACCCTGACGCTTCGCTCTTAAAGCTGGATCCGCTCCGCTACGCTAGGCCTGGTAACTCCGAACCGGGGCACCCCCTTTTCGAATGTCCTTTATCAAAGAAGGGCTAAGACGCTGATATTCTTGTACTTAACGAAGCTTCCCCCCGGGGAAGGGGGCCCACAAATTGGGGCCTTAGGGCGTTTTTGTCAAACCGCTGTCCATGGACGCTACAGCGTCGTTGTGAGCCAGCGGTTGGTTGCGTCCAGGACAGCAAGAGTCCCTGCCTGCTCCACCCCGCCCTTCACCTCACATGTGCCCACATGTAACCGCACCTCACGACCTTCCAGAACGTGGATCCCGACGAACGCCAGACGCGTGTCGAACGCGTCTACGAGACGGGCCCCGGCCAGGTCGATGGTGCCCGTGGTGGTCAGGCCGTCTAGAATCGATACAGTGGCTCGAGCCGCCGCTGCCAGGCGCATTTTGTCTGCATCCCCGGCGTTCTCCTGGGCCACGAGTTCCTGGCCGTCTCGCTCCATGGTGACGGTGACGGTGACCCGGTGGGGGGTCGTGGGGGTGACCTCGACCCGCCGAAAGACCACACCACGCTTCCGGGCCCGGTCGAGGGCCGCTCGGTCCTCCATGGCCTCGATGGGGAGGATCTCCGCCGTCTGGGCCACGCTGATCTTCCGGTGGTCGAGCTTGATCCCCAGCTGGGCCAGCAGGGCGCTCTCCACGTTCCGGACCGACTGCTTGGGCGTGAGCCCCGCCTCGGTCAGAACGTGGACCTCCGTGATCTCTCCGGTTGCGGCGGCAACGACCCGCGCCGAGAGTACGCCTTTGAGGCTCGTCAGCAACACCTCGGCGCGCCGGATCCCCCAGGGATCTGGCTTCGCCTCCTCTTGGGCCGGGGGACGCTCGATCTGTGCTTCGCTAGCGGACGCCTGCACGGGCTCCTCGTTGTTCGCTTTCACGTCGCTCCCACTTAGCTAGGTGTTTCCACCATCCAATTGGTTACACAACCCGGTTGCCGCCGGACCCCTTGGCCTGATAGAGGGACCTGTCGGCCGTCTGAAGGACCTCAGGATCGTCCAGTTCGAGGTCAAAGTGCGCCGCCCCGATGGAAACCGTCACCACGCCTTCGGGGTATCCGGCCCCTCGGCCGGCCTCCTCAACAGATGCCCGGATCTGCTCCCCGACCTTCTGGGCGCCAATCAGGTCGGTGCCGATGAGGAGAACGACGAACTCGTCCCCGCCGTAACGCGCCGCCATGTCGGTGCTCCGCACCGCCCGGTCCATTACCCCCGCGGCAATCTGGAGCACCTCGTTGCCTTCCTCGTGGCCGTACCGGTCGTTCACATCCTTGAAGTTATCCATGTCGATGAACAACACTGCAAACGTGAGACCCGACCGCCGCGCCCGGGCGACCTCCTGTTGCAGCCGGTCTCGCAACACTCGGAACGTAGCGAGGCCGGTGAGCTCGTCCACCGCCGCTTCCTCCTGGGCCTGTTCGGCCCTGCGCTCCTGGAACGGCGGGCACTGGCGGAAGTCGGCACGACCTTTGATGTGGGCCAATGCGAACTTGTGGCATGTTCCAAACCCACAGGCGCCGCAGTCCCAGTGACTCCCCCCAGGCGCGGTGCCGATCCGTTGGATCACCATCCCGATCCGCTCCTCGGAGATGGCCTCGCGCCCGTCCACCGAAGCGTCGAAGCTCGCCCGGACATCCACGTCGATGTCCGGCTCCACCACCGGCTCCGGACTCCTGGGCGGCTCCATGGCCACCTGCACCTTCCGCCGGTGGTACAGCTCGTCAGCCGGCCCCAGAAGCGGGTGGTCCAGACAGCCCTCGCAGGGCAACAGGTCCACAAACCCCAAGTCGATCTCGTCCACCGTCACCGCTCTGGTGATCACCGGCAGGTGACCAAGTCCCCGCACCTTGCGAAAGCGGCGGCTTGCATGGCGCTCGTCTTGGAGCACCGGAAGCGGCAGTCCGCCGGCGGTGCTC